>JAFAID010000210.1 GCA_019236925.1 Mycobacterium sp.
GCCCCGATACCGGGAGGGCCAGGAACTGGGATGTCGACATCGAGGTCGATGTCGGCATCGACGACATCCGGGACCCAAACCGGCACCCACGGATCGATGTACACGGGCGGAGGTGGCGGAAATTCGCATACAACCGTAGCGAAGTTCCAGTACATGCCCGGCGGGCAAGGTGGTGGTGGTTGGGCGCGGCCGACCGCTGGTGAGGCGAGTTCAATCAGCGGCAGAACTGCCAACACGATGGCAGACACGGCGCTGCGTTGTAGCCAAGGCTTCATTGGGCATCGTCTCTCGGTTGCCTTCTGCGTGGAGATTCTAAGATTCGTGCGCTGTCCGGGGGGTCGAATCAGCGCAGACGGTGGCGACCATGGTCATGACGGTGTGCAGGACCTTCGGTGTGCAGGACCTTGCCGGATCGGGGGTTCAACGATTTGCTGCTACATGTGAAACAGGCAGGGCAAACGGGGTTGCCACGGTAGAGCGGGACGGCCGGGTTGGCGGGGTCGGGTGGGCAGACGCGGTTGCATTGGGTTCCGCCGAAGCCGAGCACGGTGACGCTGACGCAGCGGTCGTAGCTGCCCTCCTAGGTGTGGCCGTCGCAATACTGCCCCCAACCCACCGGGTCCAGCCTGCCTGACGCTGCGCCGAGACCGGTGCGGCTAACGCGATGCTGCCCGCCGAGAATGTGTTGGCCCCGCACCGGCGGTGCGGACGTCGGTATCTTTGCCACGCGAGGAGCAGCGATCTGCTGATCGCGATGCAACCAGCCCCGGGGCGCACGCGTTGTAGGGACCAAAGGCGCCACTCGTAGGGTCGTTCGTCGTTTGCCATTAGCTGCGAGTCGGACAGAAGCCGATCGTCGTAGTCGGGAAGCTCCGCAACGAGTCGTGACCAGGGTGCACAGGTGCGCATCCGGTCAGCGGAGCACCACCCCTGCACAGCGGGTTGGCGCCGATCGCCGAGGAATTGTCAAAAGTTGTGGATTAGGTGTTTTCAGGCGACGTCAGATCCGGCCGGGATTGCCTCGGTGGGGGTTGGTTGGGCCGCCGGTGGGGTGATGGTGCTCGGGCGTTCGAGGAGTTTGCCCTTGTGGAAGACCGCGCCGGCGCGCACGAGGGCCACCAGCTCGGGAGCATTGACTTTGCGCCAGCGGGCCTGAGCGGCGTCGATGAGCTTGTAGGCCATTGCCAACCCTGCCGCACGTGAACCCGGACCCTTGGTCACCTTCGTCCTCAACCGCACTGTGGCGAAAGTACTTTCGATCGGATTCGTGGTCCTCAAGTGCACCCAGTGCTCGGCTGGGTAGTGGTAGAACTCCAGCAGCACACCGAGGTCATCAATGATCTTGGCCACGGCTTTGGGGTACTTAGCGCCGAAGTCGATCTCGAAGGCCTTGACTGCGACCTGAGCCTTGTCTATGTCCTCGGCGTTGTAGATTTCGCGCATCGCCGCATTCGCGGCTGGGTGTGCCGATTTCGGCAGCGCAGCAAGGACATTGGCCTGCTTGTGCCACCAGCAGCGCTGCTCACGGGTGGCGGGGAACACCTCACGCACCGCTGCCCAGAACCCGAGTGCACCGTCACCGACGGCCAGAACGGGGGCGGTCATGCCACGGCGGCGACAATCCCGCAGCAGATCGGCCCACGACTCGGTCGATTCCCGGTAGCCGTCAGCCAGCGCGACCAACTCCTTGCGGCCATCGGCACGCACCCCGATCATCACCAGCAGGCACAACTTGGTCTGCTCCAGGCGCACCTTGAGGTGGATGCCGTCGACCCACAGGTAGACGTAGTCGGTGCCCGACAGGTCTCGACGGGCGAACGCGGCGGCCTCGTCTTGCCACTGGCTGGTCAGCCGGGTGATCGTCGTCGCCGACAGCCCCGCCCCCGAGCCGAGGAACTGCTCCAACGCCGGCCCGAAATCCCCACTGGACAGTCCATGCAGGTACAGCAGCGGCAGCACCTCGCTCACCTGTGGGGACTTGCGCGCCCAAGCCGGCAGGATCGCCGAAGAAAACCGCTGCCGGGCCCCGGAGTCAGGGTCGACACGTTTGTCGTTGACCCGCGGCGCGGTCACCGTCACCGCACCGGCGGCAGTCAGCACCTGGCGTTGACGGTGACAACCGTTGCGCACGACCAGCCGGTGGCCGTCCCCGTCGAGCTGGTCGGCAAACTGCTCGATATAGGCGGCGACCTCAGCCTTCAATGCCGCCTCCAACATCTGGCGGGCGCCGTCGCGGACGATCGCATCCAAAAGCGACCGACCCGTACCACCGTCCTCGACCGAACAATCCGCGTCGTGAACTACCGTGAGCAAGGGCGTACCTTCCCGAACCAGCGCGCCAACGCCGGTCCTTGATCAGACAACTTGGGACTTCAGATCATCCCCGGGAAGGTGCGCCTACCTCCGCTGCCTCGCCGAGCCTCATCCACAGACCTCCGATCTTGTTAACAGTCAAGCGGCGGCTCTCGCAGGGTGCGTCGGGGGCGGTCCGTATGCCTTGATCGGGTCGTAGGCTTGGTTGGTCTGCAAGCAGTGGTAGAGCTGGCCGAGCATCCGGTTGTAGAGGTGGC
>JAFAID010000483.1 GCA_019236925.1 Mycobacterium sp.
GCTGTTCGACCACCTGCTCCCGATCGCCGGGGAGCGCACCGGGCCGATATTCGAAGGCTGGACGCTACTGTCCGCGATGGCGGCGCAGACGCAGCGACTGCGGCTCGGGCTGCTGGTCACCAGTAACCGTTTCCGGCCACCGGCGATGCTGGCCAAGATCGCGACGGCCGTCGACGTCGTCTCCGGTGGGCGGCTCGACTTCGGCATAGGCGCCGGCTCTCGCCCGAGCCTGCCTATGGCCCGGCACGAGTACGAAGCACACGGCCTGCCCTATCACGACTTTTCACATTCCGTCGAGAGCCTTGCGGAGGCGCTGACCGTTATTCGCCGGCTGTGGACCGAGACAGCGCCGTTCGACTTCGCCGGCGACCACGTCCAGCTCACCGACGCGTTCGGTAACCCCAAGCCACTGCAACGACCGCACCCGCCGATCCTGATCGGTGGGCGATCGGCCAAGTTACTGCGCATCGTGGCCGAGCATGCCGACTTGTGGAACATCCCCGGCGGCGATATCGGCGACGCGATCGCGCGCAGTGCGCTGCTCAACCGGTGCTGCGCCGAGATCGGTCGCGACCCCGCGTCGATCACTCGATCGACAATCCTGCCGGTCTCCTATGACCGGCCCGACGCCACCCGCGCCGATATCGACCGTGCGGTCGACGCCGGCTTCGGGCACGTCATCCTCGGGCTGGCCGCTCCCTACCCGGACGGAGTCGCCCGATGGGTTGTCGACGAACTCATCGCCAGGGTTGGTAGCTAACCGGTCTTCGGCAATCCGCCGAGTTCGTCGAACGCCTGCGCCCAGCTGAGCAGGCGATCGGTGGCACCCGTCAACTCCGTGCGGTGACGCTGCTGCGCGTTGTTCGACGTTCCGCCGGCGACCGGATCGCCGTTTGCCGACGACACTAATTGTGCTGCGGCAGTGACCATTTCGTTGTATTGACGCACGCCCGCGCTCAGCTGTGCAGTGAAAGCGTTGATGGTGGGCACCAGGTATGAGCGTGATTGCGGAGTGCAGTCCGCCGCCCGCTCCATCGACACCACCTCAGCGGCGGTCGCGGCCATCGCCGTAGAGGTCTTGTTCGCCGCGGCGGTCAGGTCGCGGATCTCGGCGGCGGGCAGCATGTTGCCCCGCTCCATGACGCCGAGCAGCGAGAAGAAGCCCCGCTCGGAGGCGCCCAGGGCGAACATCGCCGACCGCGCCGCCGAACCCGGCGGAGGCAGTCGCCGGGTGTTGGCCGGCCGCTGCGCCGGCAGCGGCTCCCCGCGCAGCCAGCGGTAGCGAAGCAGCAACAACGTGGCCGGAACCGCCTCCGCGACCGCGATCGAACCAGTGATCACCAGCAGCAACGCGAACCAGCCCCAAGCCGCCAGCAACACCGTCACCGCAGCCCAGAACACGCATCCGGCGCTGAATATCAGACCCCACCTCAGCGCACGCCGTCGCTGCCGCAGCAACCGGGCCCGTGGATCGGTGGCGGCGCTGATTTTCTGGGCCACCAAGTCGGAAAGATCGTTGGCGACGTCGAAACCACGCTGCAGCAACGCGCGCCACGATCCGCCGCGTATGGCGCCGCGACCAGATTCCACCGCCATTTCGCTCCGCTCGCCTACTGCTGGCCGATTGGCTTCTCGGCGGGGGCAGCCTTAGGGGCCGCCGCCGGAGTGCCCGGGGTGGCCGCGCGGTCGGCGGCCGGTCCTCCGGCCGGTAACGCCTCACCGCGCATCGAGGCGCGGATCTGCTCCAACCGATCGTGGCCGGCCATCTGCACACCGGCCTGCTGCACCTCGATCATGCGACCCTGAACGGAGTTCTGCGCCAGCTCAGCCTGACCAAGCGCGTTGGCGTAGCGGCGTTCGATCTTGTCGCGCACCTCGTCGAGGCTCGGGGTGTTTCCCGGAGCGGCGATCTCGCTCATCGACCGTAGCGACTCGCTGACCTGCTCCTGCATCTTGGCCTGCTCGAGCTGGCTGAGCAGCTTGGTGCGCTCGGCGATCTTCTGCTGAAGCACCATCGCGTTTTGCTCGACGGCCTTCTTGGCCTGCGCCGCAGCGGCAAGTGCCTGGTCGTGCAATCCCTTGAGGTCTTCCACGCTCTGCTCGGCGGTCACCAACTGGGCCGCGAAAGCCTCGGCGGCGTTGTTGTACTCGGTGGCCTTGGCGGTGTCGCCGGCCGCGGTGGCGTGGTCGGCCAGTGTCACCGCCTGCCGAACGTTGACCTGCAGCTTTTCGATGTCGGCCAGCTGGCGGTTGAGCCGCATCTCGAGTTGGCGCTGGTTGCCGATCACCTGCGCAGCCTGTTGAGTCAGCGCTTGGTGCTGACGCTGCGCTTCCTCGATGGCCTGCTGGATCTGAATCTTGGGGTCGGCGTGCTCGTCGATCTTCGCGCTGAACAGCGCCATGATGTACTTCCACGCTTTGACGAACGGATTGGCCATGGATCAGCTCCGCCTTCGTGTCTAGTTGTCTGCCAGATGGACTACTGCGCTCACCCTGAAGCTCAATTTATCGGTTCCGCGCGAATTGCCCCACCCTTGCGGCGCTACTAGGCGACGGCCATTGAGACAACCCGCGGGATGACGACCTTGGTGCCGGCGTCGATATTGGCCGCGCTCGCGTGCTCCCGACGCGCCAGTTGCTCACCCGCCTCGACGAGCAGCTCTGACAACGGCACATCCAGCGCGTCGCAGATCGCGCTGAGCAGCTCGCTGGATGCCTCCTTGCGACCGCGCTCGACCTCGGACAGATACCCCAGGCTGACTCGCGCATCGTCTGACACTTCACGCAACGTCCGGCCTTGTTTGGTTCGGGCCCGACGCAGCACGTCGCCGACGACCTCGCGCAGCAATGACGGCATCCCGCTCTCCTTAATCCGTTCAGCGGAGACAATTCATCAGGTCAACGACCGCCGCGCGGCCATTGGTTCCCGCGCGGCCGACCAGATCTGATTCACGCTGCGGCGACCAGCGCGCGCAGCCTGCTGATCGACTCGCGCACCGCCGAGATGCGGATATCCCAACGCGTCCCGCTGAATTGCAGCTCGACCACCTCGGTATCGATAGGCCCGGCCAGGCCCATGAATACCGTGCCCACCCGGTGCCCGCCGTGCGGCTCGGGTCCGGCCACCCCGGTCAACCCGACGCCCCAGGTGGCGTCGCATCGCTGGCGCGCGCCGACAGCCAGCGCCCGAGCGGTCGGGGCGGCCACCGGCCCGACCTCGTCGAGAATCTGCGGCGCAACACCGGCCAGCACCACCTTGGTGCGCTCGGTGTAAGTGATCAGGCCGCCGCGCAGGACCTCGCTGGCGCCGGCCACCCCCGCGAGGGTGGCTGCCAGCAGCCCGGCGGTCAGCGATTCGGCGGTGGCGACGCTCTGCTTACGGACCGTCAGATCCGCCACCAAAGCGCGGGCGTCGTCAGTCAGTAGCGGGTCGTCCACGGACATCCCTTGCGGCGGACACGACGTAGTCCACGCCGGTGACCAGGGTCAGCACGATCGCGACCGCCATCACGACCGACGCCGCCACCAGCCACGGTCCCGACAGCGGCAGCACGAACAGTCCGATCGCGACTGCCTGCACCAGGGTCTTGAGCTTGCCGCCGCGGCTGGCAGGGATGACGCCGCGGCGCAGCACGACAAACCGCAACACCGTGATCCCGACCTCGCGAGCCAGGATCACCGCCGTCACCCACCACGGCAGATCGCCGAGCATCGACAGGCCGATCAACGCGGCGCCGATGAGCGTCTTATCCGCGATCGGGTCGGCCATCGTGCCGAATTCGGTCACCATCCCGTAATTGCGCGCCAGCGCGCCGTCAATTTTGTCGGTGATGACGGCTACGGCGAAAACCACGAAAGCGGCGATGCGGCTGACCGTTTCGTGGCCATTCCCGGCGAACAGCACCAGCAGAAACACCGGGACCAGCACCAGCCGCAAAAGCGTGAGCACATTGGCGAGATTGGTGACACGAACGCGCGGGACTACCGGACCGGTTTGAGGCTGCCCCGACACGGCATCAGAATATCGGTTACCCGCGTGCTGGGCGGTATTGCCCGCTCTCCCCCTCGCCGCTGCGCGGCCGGGAGGTGCCCCCACCTCATCGCGCTGCGCGCTCCGCATCGTCGCTTGGCTAGCCGAAACCGATACTCTGCACCCGTGAGCGTGGCGAGCGGTCCACCGGCCAACCGGCCTGCGATCCGGCGCGCGCGAACCTCTGACGTACCGGCGATCAAGCGGCTAGTCGATACCTACGCCGGCAAGATCCTGCTGGAAAAGAACCTGGTGACGCTGTATGAAGCCGTCCAGGAGTTCTGGGTGGCCGAGCAGCAGGGTGAGGTGGTCGGCTGCGGTGCGCTGCACGTGCTGTGGTCCGATCTCGGCGAGGTGCGCACGGTGGCCGTCGCCCCCACGATGACCGGCCACGGCATCGGCCACGCCATCGTCGACAAGCTTCTGGACGTCGCCCGGGAACTGCAGCTGCAGCGGTTGTTCGTGTTGACCTTCGAAACCGAGTTCTTCGGCCGGCACGGGTTCGCCGAGATCGAAGGGACGCCGGTAACCGCCGAGGTGTACGACGAGATGCGCCGCTCTTACGACATCGGTGTCGCCGAATTCCTCGACCTGAGCTACGTCAAACCCAACATTCTGGGAAACTCGCGGATGTTGCTGATCCTCTAGCGCCGCAAGGGAAATGGATCGGAAGATGAACGCTGCACCTGTTGCGGTAATAACCGGCGCTTCCAGGGCATCGGCGCCGGCCTGGTCGCCGGCTACCGCGGGCTCGGCTACGCGGTCGTCGCCAACTCGCGAACTATCACCGCAAGTGACGACCCCATGGTGCTCGCGGTTCCCGGTGATATCGCGCAGCCCGGCGTCGGCCATCGCATCGTCGATGCCGCGCTCGAGCGGTTCGGACGGATTAAGACGGTTGTCAACAATGCGGGCATCTTCATCGCCAAGCCGTTCACCGAGTACACCGACGACGACTATGACGCCATCACCGGAGTGAATCTCCGTGGCTTTTTCGAGGTTTCCCGTGCGGCGGTGTCGGCGATGCTGGCCCGCGGGGAAGGCGGCCATTTGGTCAACATCTCCACCAGCCTGGCCGACAACCCAAACTCCGCCGTCCCAGCCGCGTTGGCATCGCTGACCAAAGGCGGGTTGAACGCGGTGACCAAGGAACTGGCCATCGAGTACGCCAAGCACGGTATCCGGTGCAACGCCGTGCTCTCGGCGACATTCGCACCCCCATGCACGACCCGGCGACCTACGAAGCACTGGCCAAGATGCATCCACTGGGGCGCATGGGCGACATCGACGATGTCGTCGAGGCGGTGCTGTACCTGGAGAACGCGCCCTTCGTCACCGGCGAGATTCTGCACGTGGACGGTGGTCAAAGTGCCGGACACTGACGGCCTGCGCGATGCCCTGGAGCGGTGGAAGGCCGGCATCGACGCACAGCAGCCCGAGCGGGTCTCCGAGGTTTTCACGCAGGACGCCATCTTCCGGGGCCTGCGCCCCTACAGCGTTGGCCGCCAAGGAGTTATCGACTACTACGCGACCCAATCACCAGGCATGACAGTCGACTACCAGATCCTTCAGACCCGCCGACTGGCTTCAGACCAGGTGCTCGGATATGTCCACGCCGACTTCGCGTATCCCGACCGGCCCACCGTCAGCGTGACCATCGGTGTGTTGGTCACGCACAACGAGGACGGCTGCAGCATCGCCTACTACCAGGCATCCCGGCTCAACTAGCCCTCGTCGGCCTCGTCGGCCTCGTCGGCCCCGATACCGCGGATGGATGCCAGGGTCGCGGCCAGCTCATCGGGCTTGACCAGCACGTCGCGCGCTTTCGATCCTTCGCTGGGCCCGACGATCCCGCGAGTCTCCATCAGGTCCATCAACCGGCCGGCCTTGGCGAACCCGACCCGAAGTTTGCGCTGCAGCATCGACGTGGAGCCGAACTGGCTGGACACCACCAACTCGACGGCTTGCAGGAAGACGTCCATGTCGTCGCCGATATCGGGGTCGACGTCGGTGCGCTCGCCGGTTGGCTTGGCGTTGGTGACGCCCTCGGTGTATTGCGGTTCGGCCTGTTCCTTGCAGGCGGTGACGACGGCGTGGATCTCCTCGTCGGTGATGAACGCGCCCTGCAGGCGGATCGGTTTACTCGCGCCCATCGGCAGGAACAGGCCGTCACCCATGCCGATCAGCTTCTCGGCGCCCGCCTGGTCCAGGATCACTCTGCTGTCGATGAGCGACGATGTCGCAAACGACAGCCTGGACGGCACATTGGTCTTGATCAGGCCGGTGACCACGTCGACCGAGGGCCGCTGGGTTGCCAGCACCAGGTGGATGCCGGCAGCGCGAGCCTTCTGGGTGATCCGCACGACCGCGTCCTCGACGTCGCGGGGCGAGGTCATCATCAGGTCGGCCAGCTCGTCGACGATCGCGACCACGTACGGATAGGGCCGGTACTCGCGCTGGCTGCCCAGCGGTGTCGTGATGGCGCCGGAGCGCACCTTCTCGTTGAAGTCGTCGATGTGACGCACCCTCGACGCCTGCATGTCCTGGTAGCGCTGTTCCATCTCCTCGACCAGCCAGGCCAGCGCGGCGGCGGCCTTTTTCGGCTGGGTGATGATCGGCGTGATCAGATGCGGAATGCCCTCATACGGCGTCAGTTCCACCATCTTCGGGTCGATCAGGATCATCCTGACTTCTTCCGGGGTCGCCCGCGCCAGCAACGACACCAGCATGGAGTTGACAAAGCTGGACTTACCCGACCCGGTCGAGCCGGCGACCAGCAAATGCGGCATCTTGGCCAGGTTCCACGAAATGTATTCGCCTTCAATGTCTTTGCCCAGCGCGATGACCAACGGATCGTGGTCGCGCCGGGTCGAAGGCGCGGTGAGCACGTCGGCCAGCCGCACCATCTCGCGATCGGAGTTGGGTACCTCGATGCCGACGGCGGACTTGCCCGGGATCGGCGCCAACATCCGGACGCTCTCGGTGGCCACCGCATAGGCGATGTTCTTCTGCAGCGCGGTGATCTTCTCCACCTTCACACCGGGCCCCAGCTCCACCTCGTAACGGGTCACCGTCGGCCCGCGGGTGCAGCCGGTGACCGCCGCATCGACCTTGAACTGGTCTAGCACCGAGGTGATCGCTTCGGCCATGTGATCGTTGGCGGCGCTGCGTCGCTTGGGCGGATCACCGGCCACCAGCAGGCTCAGCGGCGGCAGCGTGTAGGGCCCTTCGACGACTCGGTCGAGCAGCAAAGTGTCTTGCTTGCCAGTGGATTTGGCGCCACGGCGACGGCCGCGTGCGACGGCGGGCTCCGGCACCGTGGGGCTGTCGTCCGCACCGACGGGCGAGCTGCCGGACGGCCACGCCTGTGCTTCGCCGCCGCCGTAGGACGACGGGTCGTCGTAGTAACCGTCGGAAAAGTCTTCGGCGACGCCACTTTCCACGTCGGAGTCGTCGTAGCTCACACCTTCGGTGTCGACATCGTCGAACATCCGGGTGCCGAACATGGATCGCAGCGTGTCGGGCACTTCCCGGATCGTGGTGCCGGTCAACAGCAGCACACCGAACAGCGCGCCGATGAACAGCAGCGGTGCGCAGATCCACGGAGTCAACCCCTCCGAGAGCGGACCCGCGATGGCGAAGCCGATGAATCCCGCCGCATGCGCGCGCCCGACCGGGCTGTCCGGGGAACCGGCCCAGAGATGCCACAGGCCCAGCACCGGCAACGCGACCATCGCCGCGCCCAGCACCAGCCGCGGCCGTGCCTCCGGAGTGGGCTCGGTGCGCATCAACAGCACCGCTATGCCGGCGGTGACCACCGGCAGCAACACGACCGCCGAGCCGATGAAGATTCGCAGCACCGAGTCGACCCATGCGCCGACCGGGCGGGCGGCGTCGAACCATGAGCTGGCGGCGACGATGACCGCAAGCCCGAGCAGGGCCAGGGCAATCCCGTCCCGGCGGTGCCCCGGGTCGATGTCGCGGGCCCGGCCGACCGACCGCGCCGTGGTGCCGATTCCCTTGGCCACCATCAACCACGTCGCGCGCACGGCCCGTCCGCAGGTCAGCCCGGCGCTGGTGACCAGTGAGTGATTGCGGCGCCTAGCCGGCCTGCGCGGCGCCTTGACGGGCCTTCTGGCAGGCTTCGACCGGCGCTGGGCCGACCGTGATCCGGCCTTTGACCTGCTCGTTCGGGCGCGGGACCGGGCGACAGTCTTGCTAGCCATGCTGGCAAGCCTAAACGCAAATGCACCATCTGCACCATCCGCCACACTGGTTAACACCGTCTCGCGGCCCAACCGGCGATTCAACCGCCCAAACGGCTGGGTAGGGTGACACCCGTCACTAGCCTTCCACCGCGGTCGAACCGCAAAACTCTCAGGAGGCCCGCATGCCCGTCGTCGTCGTCGCCACCATGACCGTCAAACCCGAATCGGTCGACGCCGTCCGCGAGATCCTCACCAGCGCGATCAAAGACGTGCACGACGAGCCTGGTTGTCAGCTCTACTCACTGCACGAATCCGGTGACACCTTCGTGTTCGTCGAGCAGTGGGCCGATGCCGACGCGCTCAAGACCCACAGCACCGCGCCGGCCATCGGCAAGATGTTCAGCGCGGCCGGCGAGCATCTCGCCGGTGCGCCCGACATCAAGACGTTGCAGCCCGTTCCGGCGGGCGATCCCGGCAAAGGACAATTGCGCCCCTAAATGGTCCAGCCGCTGAAAGGGAAAGTCGCGCTGATCACCGGCGCAGCCCGCGGGCAGGGCCGCGCCCACGCGGTGCGACTGGCTTCCGAGGGCGCCGACATCATTGCCGTCGACCTGTGCGATCAGATCGCCAGCGTGCCGTACCCACTGGCCACCCCCGATGATCTGGCCGCGACCGTCAAGCTCGTCGAGGACACCGGCGCGCGCATCGTGGCCAAGCAGAGCGACGTGCGTGATCAGGCGGCGCTGGCGGCCGCGCTGCAAACCGGTCTCGACGAGTTCGGCCGGCTGGACATCGTGGTGGCCAACGCCGGGATCGCGCCGATGCAATCGGGCGCCGACGGTTGGCGCGACGTCATCGACGTCAATCTCACCGGTGTGCACCACACCGTGGAGGTGGCCATACCCACGATGGTGACCCAAGGAGACGGCGGATCGATCGTGCTAATCAGTTCGGCCGCCGGCCTGGCCGGCATCGGCAGCGCCGACGCCGGTTCCATCGGCTACGCAGCGGCCAAGCACGGTCTGGTCGGGTTGATGCGTGTCTACGCTAATCATCTTGCCCCGCACAGCATTCGGGTCAATTCGGTGCATCCGGCCGGTGTCGACACACCGATGATCAACAACGAGTTCACCCGGCAGTGGCTGGCTCAGCTGATCGCCGAGTCCCCTTCGCCGCCAGACATGGGCAACGCGATGCCGGTGCAGGTGCTCACTCCGGACGACGTCGCGAATGCGGTGGCGTGGCTGGTGTCCGATCAGGCGCGCTACATCACCGGCATCACCCTGCCGGTGGATGCCGGCTACCTCAACAAGCGATAGCGTGCCGCGAAACCCTGCGGCACAGACCGCCTTCGGTCCGATGGTCCTGGTCGCCGTCGAACAAAACGAGCCACCGGACCGGCGGCTGGTGGATGACGATCTGGCGGCGCGGTTTTTGCCGGCGTCGGCGCGGTGGCTGGTCGCAGCAACACGGCCCACGCTACTGCGACGCCTCCTGGTCACCGCGACGGAACGAAGCGGCCCAGGGCTGTGGACCAATTTCGCTTGCAGTAAGCGCTATATCGCCGACAAAGTCACGGAGGCGCTCGACGACATCGACGCGGTGGTCGTCCTGGGCGCCGGATTGGACACCCTGGCTTACCGATTGGCGCGACAAACTCCTATCCCGATCTTCGAGGTCGACCAACCGGTCAACATCGAACGCAAGGCGGATACCGTCCGACGAGTGCTGGGCGATC
>JAFAID010000475.1 GCA_019236925.1 Mycobacterium sp.
GAGTTGCAGGCTGCCGGGCGGATAAATCGTCCAGGGTCCGGTCAGCCGATCGGCGTAGGCCAGACGAATGTAGCGGCCCTTGTGATCGGCGAAATACAGATAATAATTCCCGAGCCGATGCGGGACCCACCCGGGCACGCGAATCGCCGATGGGCCCTGGATGTTCCGGCCGATGCTGGGATGCAAATCTGGTGTAATGATGGGTCGGTCAAGCAGTCGGACTGCGCGCATGCTCGGCTCCTTACTGTCAACCATAATACCTACTGCTTGACACGCCCGCGGCCAGGCCCGACGCCATCCGCGTCTGCAGCGGCAGAAAGAGGAGGGTCGGCAAAGTCATCAGCGCGGATCCGGCCATTACGTTGCCCCACTCGACGACGTTCTCACCGAAGTACTCACCGAGCAGCAGCGGCATCGCCTTGAGTTGGCTTTGCGTCAGGAAAGCGAACCGATGTTCCGACCAGCACAGCAAAAACGCATAGGTCGCGGTCGCGAAATTCCCGGCAGCATGATCGGAAAGATGATCCGCCAGATCACCTGGAACTGCGAGCAGCCGTCGAGGATCGCGGCCTCGTCGAGACTGCGCGTCACCGCTTCGAAATGGCCAACGAGCAGAGAAATCGAAAACGGAATGCTGACCGAGACATAGTCAAAAATCATGCCCAGTAATTGTTGAGCAGACCCAGCCGCGCGAACAGGATGAAGAGCGGCGTCACCAGGATGATCTAGGGAAAGGTCTGCCCGAGCATCACCGCGGCGAAGAGCGGGCGTTTGCCCCGAAAGCGCAGTCGCGAGAACACATAAGCCGCAACGACGGCGACGACCGTGGAGAGCAAAACGCTGTTCGCGCAAAGAAACAGGCTGTTGAAGATTGCGCGGGCAAAGCCAGAGCCGAGCAGGCGGACGTAATTGTCCGTCGTGAAAACCCAGCCACGCACTGCGAACATCGTTTCCGGGGTGCGGAACGAGGCGATGAAGATCCACCCGGTCGGGTAGACCAGCACGAACATCACCATGAGCGTCAGGCAGAGGAGCGTCCACTCGCCGAGTCGCGCCTTGGCGAGGCGGCGACGCGCGACGCGGGCCGGACCGGACGCGACGATTGCTGCCATTACACGGCCTCGCTGAACTCGCGCCGCGCGATCACCCGCAGATAGACGAGGCCGAAGACGACCATGATCGCGGCCATCAGCACACCGACAGCCGAGCTGTAGCCGAGCCGTCCGTCGATGAACGCCTTGATGTAGACCTCGGTCGCCAGGACGTCGGTATAGAGCCCCGGACCAGCACCAGTGGTGAGCCAGACATAGATGAAATTGTTGAAGGTCCAAAACGTCGACATCAGCCCCATGACCACAATCGCAGGCCTCAGGTGTGGCAGATAGATGTAGCGTATGACCTGCAAGCGGGTGGCGCCGTCGACCTCGGCCGCGTCGACGAGTTCGCCGGGCAGCGACTGCAGGCTCGCGATAAAGGCCAAGGTGACTAGCGGAAGCGTGTTCCAGGTGATGATCGTAATCAGCGCCGGGCCACACCCAGGCGGCACTTGCCAGAAAAGGGATCGGATGGTCGACCACGCCGAGACTGGTCAACAGCCCGTTGATGACGCCGACCCGTGTGTCGAGCATCCACCGCCAGATCAGGATCGCGACGATCGGCGGCGTCGCCCATGGGACCAGCAGCAGCACGCGGCAGACCGTTTGCAGCCGGTATTTCCTGATCGTGCCGCTGGTCAGAAGCAACGCAAGACCAAGCCCGGCGACGAGGCGTACCGTCACCCCGACCGCAGTCAACCAGATGACCGTGTTCCACAGCAACCGGCGGAAATCAGGGCTTGTCACCAGCTCGACGTAGTTGTCGACCCCGACCCAGGTGCCGCCGCGCTTCAACCCGAACAAGCTCAGATCCGTGAGGCTGTTCGCTACGTTGAACACGGTCGGGTAGATGTAAAAGCAGATCAGAAAGAAAAACGCCGGTGCGAGCATCGTTGCGACAAACTGGCGGGTTCCTCTCACGGCCGCACCTCGATAAACAAGACGCTGAGCATCTGGGTGATAATGACGCGATTGATGTCTACTGCTTACACGTCACCCCGCAAAAGCGGGGTTGCGCAAACCGCTGGAGCCTCGGTGCGGCGCTGGCAATTGTGGCTTGGCCGGCACGAAGCAGTGATCCTCGGACACGGGAAGAGGCGAAGTACCAAGCCCTGAGTGTCAAAGAATAAAAGGCTTCATCCAGCGTCACTCAGGTGTCATCTCTGGACCCGGGCCATTGAAAACGACCCTTGAGACGCCGGTCTATCCAGGCGATGACCAAGGTCATATAGAGCGGCAAGGCGAAGACGAGAAAAGCCACAGAATAGAACAGCGTTTGATTGCGAAGCTCCGTGATCGGTTTCTCGATCTCGTCGATCGGCACGATCATCGCCAGCAGCTGGTCGCGTCCGAAATGAGGTGGGATCTCGATCACGCGGCCGATATAGGGGCGATCACCCACGTCGAAAACGGAACTCCCCGACGTCCGGCCGTCCTCGTAGGAGGTCGCGAGGCGGTTAAGAACAGGATCACCCAAGTCGCCGACCCTAGGCAAGGCCACCGACGTTTGGCCGACCTGAGGCTTCTCTCTGCTGATCGGCGCAAGGCCCGACGACGCGATAACCTCACCTTTTTTGGTAAAGATATAGGCAGCGCTCGCAGGCGTAATGCGCTGTTCGCGCAGAAATCGATCTAGATCGGTTGCCGAGAGATCGGCTCCGATCACGCCCGGAGTTTCCTTTCCGAAGCTGCGGCTGACGGTGAAGCCTGGTTCCCCGCTGGTTGCAAAGATATAGAGATTGCTCAGCTCAACCGTTTCGCTGTGTTTTGCGGCATCGTACCAGGGGCGTTGGCGCGGATCGAACTGCGCCGGAGCGGGTCCGGCATGTCCAACCACGTCGCCATCCTCTGACAAGTAGACCCATCTGGTTTTACGATCGCCACCCGAATCGGCAGTGATAATCTCGTTGGCGAAGACTGCGTCTTGCGGCGCATGAAGTGCGTTGCG
>JAFAID010000211.1 GCA_019236925.1 Mycobacterium sp.
CAGCTCGGCCATCCGGCGGCGTAGCGCGTCGATGCCGTCGCCGGTGTGGGCCGAAACGAACACCGCACCGGGCAGCGCGCGGCGCAGCTTGGCCAGCGCCAAATCGCCGGCGATGTCGACCTTGTTGACCACCAAAAGCTCCGGCGCAGGATCGCCGTGATGGTCGGCGACCACTTCGGAAATCACCTGACGCACCGCGCTGATCTGAGCCAGCGGGTTGACGTCGGCGCCGTCGACCACATGCACCAGCAGATCGGCGTCGACGACCTCCTCCAGCGTCGAGCGAAACGCCTCGACCAGCTGGGTCGGCAGATGCCGCACGAAACCCACGGTGTCACTGACCACGAAAGCGCGCCCATCCTCGAATTCGCCTCGGCGAGTGGTGGGTTCCAGGGTGGCGAACAGCGCGTCCTGCACCAGCACCCCGGCGCCGGTCAGCGCGTTCAGCAGGCTGGACTTGCCGGCGTTGGTGTAGCCAACGATCGCGATCGACGGCAGGTCACTGTCAAGCCGTCGGCTGCGTTGAGTGTCACGGACCTGCTTCATCGCCTTGATGTCGCGGCGCAGCTTGGACATTCGCTCGCGGATGCGACGACGATCGGTCTCGATCTTGGTCTCACCGGGACCACGCAGACCCACCCCGCCGCCGCTGCCGCCGGCCCGGCCACCGGCCTGCCGGGACATTGATTCACCCCAACCGCGCAACCGCGGCAGCATGTACTCCATCTGCGCCAGCGTCACCTGCGCCTTGCCCTCCCGGCTGGTGGCGTGCTGGGCGAAAATGTCGAGGATGAGCGCGGTGCGGTCGATGACTTTCACCTTGACCGCTTTCTCCAGCGCGGTCAGCTGCGCCGGAGACAGCTCGCCGTCGCAGACCACCGTGTCGGCGCCGGTGGCCAGCACCACCTCGCGCAGCTCCTGGGCCTTGCCCGAGCCGATGTAGGTCGAGGCATCCGGCTTGCTGCGGCGCTGGACCATGCCTTCGAGCACCTGCGAACCCGCGGTCTCGGCGAGCGCGGCCAACTCGGCGAGGCTGGCGTCGGCGTCGGCGGCGCTGCCTTCCGTCCACACGCCGACGAGCACGACCCGCTCCAGGCGCAGCTGCCGGTACTCGACCTCGGAGACATCGGCGAGTTCGGTGGATAGCCCGGCGACACGGCGCAGCGCCGAACGGTCGTCAAGCGCAAGGTCACCCGTGCTGGGCGGCAATTGGTCAGGAAATTCTGGATACGTCATGGGCAATTAGATCGTGCACGCCAAAGCGGCGACATGCACCCGAATTAACGCTGCGCTGCCTGCCACCATTCCTCGCTGAGTTCGCCTCGGGCCACCAGCACCGACGGCCCACGCAGGTAGCTGGTGGCCTCGGTGATGGTGACGACGACATCGCCGCCCGGAATCCGCACGGTCAGCGTGCCGCCGGCCACACCGGCATACGACAACGCAGCCACCGCGGCGGCGACGGTTCCGGTTCCGCACGAACGGGTTTCGCCCACCCCACGCTCGTGCACCCGCATGTTGACCGCGCCGCCGGCGGGTGCCGTGAGAACTTCGACGTTGACCCCCTCAGGGAACTGCGCCTTGTCGAACGTCACCGGCGCCGCGACGTCCAGCGCCGCCAGCGCTTCGACGGTCAACGCGGGGTCGACGCAGGCCAGGTGTGGGTTGCCGACATCGACCGCCAGCCCGCTGAAGGCGCGGCCACCGACGACGGCCTGCCCCTCCCCCAACGTGTTGGTCTTGCCCATGTCGACGCTGACGTCGGCGTTGGTCGCGTCGACGCGATGCAGGACGACCGGTCGGGGGCCGGCCAGTGACCCGACGACGAACTCGTCGCGAGACTCCAAACCGCTGGCGCGCAGGTAATGCGCGAACACCCGCGCGCCGTTGCCGCACATCTGTGCCATCGACCCGTCGGCGTTGCGGTAGTCCATGTACCAGTCGTCGGCGGTCACACCGTCCGGAACCCGATCGAGCACCCCCGCGGCCAGCACGGCACCCGCTGTGGTGACCCGCAACACCCCGTCGGCGCCGAGCCCACGGCGCCGATCACACAACGCGGATACCACCGCGGGCGTCAGCATCAGGTTGGCATCCAGATCAGGCAGCACGACGAAGTCGTTCTGCGTGCCATGGCCTTTGGCGAAGATCATGTGCGCCACTCTCCCCCGCAAGCGGGCGGTACCCCCACGACCCCGGCTACAGCGTCGTTATCGTCGTCGGCGCGGATCACCTGCTCAGGATACGTGCCGAGCGCCGCGATCCGATTAGTAGTGATATCGCGCCATAGGCCAATCACTCGGAGGCGGGCAAACCGAGTGCCTAGCAGCACAAG
Organism: Mycobacterium sp.; assembly: GCA_019236925.1. Lineage (GTDB taxonomy): Bacteria > Actinomycetota > Actinomycetes > Mycobacteriales > Mycobacteriaceae > Mycobacterium. The sequence continues at coordinate 2,336 of JAFAID010000211.1, forward strand.
GGCTGAAGTGGCCGGTGTGACTGCTGCCTCGTAGGGCCCGCTCAGGATGTGTGCTGCCAGGCGCGTAGCGCGGCGTCGGCATTGCCGGGCGCGCTCGCATCGAGCCAAGTGATCCGGTGGTCGCGGCGAAACCACGACCGCTGGCGCCGCACGTAGCGGCGGGTGCCGATGAACGTTGGCTCCCGCGCAGCGTCGCCGTTGCCGCCGGCGTCGAGGTCAGCAAGAACCTGCGCGTACCCTAGCGCCCGTGCCGCGGTGACGCCGTCGCGCAGCCCGCGGTCAAGCAGCGTGATCACCTCGTCGACTAAACCGTGCGCGAACATGTCCTCCGTGCGCCCGGCCAGCCGCTCGTCGAGAAGCTCAGTGTCGCAATCCAATCCGACGATCACGGCGTCCCAGCGCGGTGTGCCGATCACGGGCGCTGACGCGGCGAACGGCTGACCGGTGAGCTCCACCACCTCCAGCGCGCGCACAATGCGCCGGCCGTCGGTCGGCAGGATCGACGCCGAGGCCGCGGGATCGCGATCGGCCAGCTCGGCGTGCAGTGCGGCCACGCCGACCTCCGCCAGTCGCCGCTCCCATCCAGCCCGCACCGCCGGGTCTGTTGTCGGGAATGACCAGTCGTCGAGCAGCGATTGGACGTAGAGCATCGACCCACCGACCAGGATCGGTACGCTCCCGCGGGCCGCGATCGCCTCAATGTCGTCGGCGGCCGCACTCTGATAGCGGGCGACGGTCGCGGTCTCGGTGACGTCCAGGACGTCGAGCTGGTGATGTGGAATGCCGCGGCGCCGTGCGACAGGCAGTTTCGCGGTGCCGATGTCCATCCCGCGGTAAAACTGCATCGCGTCGGCATTCACGATTTCGCCGCCGAGCCGTTCTGCGACCTCGAGGGCCAGCTGCGACTTACCGGTGCCCGTCGGGCCGACAATCGCCAGCGGCCTCACGGCTGCCAGACACCGGCGAAGTACCCGACGCCGTACGGCGAAGCCCGGTAGAGCTCCTTGGCAGATCGCGGGGCCGGCTCGGCGAGACCCGCCAGCACCTGAAAGGCCACCCGACCGACGACCTGCCCGGGCAGCCGAGTCAGCGCGGCCACGTCGCCGCAGCCCAGCGCGTCGTCCACGGCAAGTTGAACATCGACGTCGGCGGGGTGATAGCCGCCCGGAGCGGCCCGGGTCAAAGTGTTGGCGCCGTCCGCGACGACCAAAACGCCCGTCAGCTCGGGCGATTGCTCGATCTCGGTGCGCAATTGCCTGCCGAGGGCCAGCGCGGCTCCGGCGTCGTGGTTCGTGGCGTAGACGCGGACCTCGGCGCGCGCGTCTGGCTGAGCCTGATCCCGCAGCCATCCGGCGATCAACGCGCAGAGCGGCAGCTCGACCGGCCGGCCGGTTGCCTGCGCCGAGAGCCGCACCACCAGATCGGCGCCGTAACCCGCAAAGGTCCCGACGCTTCCCGGGCCGACGACGCCGTCGCCTCTCCCCACCCCCACGACCAACCAGCCTGGCGGCAACGCCGCGACAGCGGCGATCATGGCCGCTCGCAGCTCCGCCAGCTCGTCGGCGGCGGCACCGGCGAGTTCGGGGACCAGCACCGGCGCGGACGGAATGATCGCGATGGTGCTCAACACGCCATCAAACTAGCGTTCCGACAGCGCTAGCAATCGTCCGGTGGCAACTTCGTCGGCGTGGGCCTGCACGGTCTTGGCCTCTCCACGAGCGAGGGCCGCGGTTGCGACCACCGTCACGACGACCGCCACCACGAGCACGAACGCTCTTTCGTCATTGGGCTGCAGGGTCTCGCCCAGCACAGCGACGCCTAACAGCGAGCCCACCACCGGTTTCGCTACCGTCATCGTCGGCATGGAGACGTTCAGCGGGCCACCCCGATACGCCGACTGCTGAAACACCATGCCGGCGAACGCAGCCAGGATCGACGCATAAAGCTCGGGGGCGGCTAATAGCGCCCCGATACCGCCCTCAGCAGCCTCTGTGGCCCCTTTGAGCAGCACCGCGAACAACCCCAACGACGCACCGGACACCGCCGCCAGCAGCACCGCCGCTATCGCTCGATCCGGCCAGATCCGTGCTCCCACCACGCACAGCACAAGCAGAGGCCCCATGATCGCGGCCACCACCAACCACGTCTGCCAGTGCGCACGGTCATGTCCGGCGGTCGGGTTACCGACCGTCACAACGACGGCCAGCGACGCGGCCAAGACCGCGGCCCAGGTCCAGTCCCACCGACTCGACGGATGCCGCGTGATGCGCGCGTAAATCGGCAATGCGAACAGCAACGCCGTCACTTGAAGGCCGGTAACCAGGATCACCGATCCAAGGGCCAGCGCTGCGCCCTGAAGGACATAATTGGCGATCGCCGCCAGCGCGCCAATCCGCCAGCTGCGATTGCGCCACGACATGAGGAAGAGCGCCAGATAACCGACCGGCTTGTCGGTGACCTCGTGAGCGGACTGCTGGCGCACCACGTTCCCGATCGCCGACGCCAGCGCGGCAGCCAGGGCCAGCACTACAGCAGCGATATCTGCCTTCGGCACGGACTACCTCCTCACCGGCGCTCGATTCGGGCTAAACAACAACTCTTCCACGCCACGGTACTTAGCCGAGTGATGAAGGGCTCGGCGCCGCGTGTCGCGGCTAACATTCACGGCGATTTGCCGACGACGACCACGTCGCGCCCGGGGCCGGCCGCCAGGGTGGCTGCCTCGCCGCGTGCCAGGGCGATGGTCGAGACGATCACCACGACCACGGCGGCGATCAGCGCAAACACCTGCGGGCCGTCGGTGTTAAGGGTCTCGCCGAGCACCAGGATCCCGAGCAACGAGGCCACCATCGGCTTGGCCACGGTCACGGTGGGCAGTGACGCGGTCAGCGCACCGGCACGGAACGACGACTGCTGAAAGATCATCCCCACCAGAGCGGCCGGTATCAGAGCGTAAAACTCGGGCGCGCGCAACAATGGACCGAAGCCGTCTTCGACCGCCTCGACGGCGCCCTTGGTCAGCACCGCGAACAGTGCCAGCGACGAGCCCGCCACCACCGCCAGCAGCACCGGCGCGGCCGTACCGCTCGACCATATCCGCGCGCCGAGCACACACAACACCAACGGCGGACCCATCACGAGGGCCACCGCCAACCAGATTTCCGGCGAACCCCGCGACTTGCCTTCACTCGGCGCGCCGACGGTGACCAGGACCGCCAGCGCGGCGGCCAGCAGCACCGCCCACATCCACTCGCGGCGCGTTATCCGGTGATGGGCCAGCCGCGCATAGATCGGCAACGCGAACAGCAGCGATGTCACCTGCAACGCCGTCACCAGCATTACCGAACCCAGCGCCAACGCGCCAGCCTGCAGGCTGTAGTTGGCCACCGCGCAAATGGCACCCAGCCACCACCGCGTGTCTCGCACCGACAACCGGAACAGCTCCAGGTGGCCGACCTGCTTGTCGGTGATTTCTTGCGCCGACCGCTGGCGGATCACATCGCCGGTCGCGGACGCCAGCGCGGCGCACAGCGCGATCAACGCCGCGAAATCCGCTTTCGACATCCTTCACCGCCCGTTCACGACCAGTTTCACCAACCACCCTATGGCGACTGACGACGGGCGGTCGGTGACACCTCGGCGCCCGTCGCCATCAAGTCTGCCTCCCACTCGGGGAACGCCGTCCGGCCATCGCGGAGTTGACGCGGGAAAACCTGGCGTTTGGGCGGCGACAATGCCAACTCGGAACGCACCGCGCAACAAGCTGCTTCAATACTGGGGAGATCGAGACGGGAGTACCCAGTAGCTTCTCCCGCGAACGCAGTTGACGGCGCCGCGATGCGCGGCAGGTGCGCGGAGAGCAACCGCGCGAAGGGTAGGTGACGGCAGCTCATGACGCCTGAAGAGCCACACAACGAACCTCGGCCCACCCCACGGCCGGGACCGCGGCCCGGACCTAAACCGACATCCCGTCCCCACCCCCACCCCATCGCCGGGCCGCCGGCCAGCGATCCACATCGGTTTGGACGCGTCGACGCCGACGGAACGGTGTGGCTGATCAACGCGGCCGGTGAGCGGATCATCGGATCCTGGCAGGCGGGCGACGCCGAAGCCGCGTTCGCCCACTTCGGTCGGCGATTCGACGACTTGAGCACCGAAATCGCGCTGATGGAAGAGCGACTGACTTCCGGTACGGGCGACGCGCGGAAGATCAAAACCACCGCAGCCGGGCTGGCCGAGACGTTGCCGACGGCGAATGTGCTCGGGGATGTCGATGCGCTGGCCACACGGCTTGCCGGCATTGCTGAGCGGGCCGAAGCTACTGCCGCCGCCGATCGCTCCCGTCGCGACGAGCAACGCGCAGCCCAAACGGCCCGTAAGGAAGCGCTGGCCGGCGAAGCCGAGGAGCTGGCCAACAACGCCACGCAGTGGAAAGCCGCCGGCGACCGGTTGCGCGCGATCCTCGACGAATGGAAGACGATCAGCGGGTTGGACCGCAAGACCGACGACGCGCTGTGGAAGCGCTACTCGGCTGCGCGGGAAACCTTCAACCGGCGACGCGGATCCCATTTCGCGGAATTGGACCGCGAGCGTGCGGGTGCCCGCGAGGCCAAGGAGCGGCTCTGCGTACAGGCCGAAGAGCTCGTCGATTCGACGGACTGGGGCGCGACCAGCGCCGAGTTCCGCGAGTTGCTCGCCGAGTGGAAGGCCGCCGGGCGTGCGGCCCGCGATGTCGACGACGCGCTGTGGCACCGCTTCAAGGCCGCGCAGGACACCTTTTTCAAGGCACGCAACGCCGCGACCGCCGAACGAGACGCCGAGTTGCATTCGAACGTTACGGCCAAAGAGGCGCTGCTGGCCGAGGCGGAAAAACTCGACACGAGCAATCACGACGCCGCGAGGTCGGCGCTGCGGTCGATCGCCGACAAGTGGGACGCGATCGGCAAGGTGCCGCGGGAACGGTCGGCCGAGCTCGAGCGGCGGCTGCGCGCAGTCGAGAAGAAGGTGCGTGACGCCGGCGAATCGGACTGGTCCGACCCGCAGGCTCAGGCTCGCGCCGAGCAGTTCCAGGCGCGTGCCGAGCAGTTCGAACGCCAAGCCCAGAAGGCCGAGGCGGCGGGGCGCAGCAAGGAAGCCGAGGAGGCGAAGGCCAATGCCGAGCAGTGGCGGAAATGGGCTGACGCCGCCGTGGATGCGCTCACCCGCAAGCCTTAGCCCGAGCCAGGTGAGCCGTTGCCGTTGTTGTCGGGCGCCTGAGTCTGTTCGGAGTCGTCGAGAGTTTCAAGCAGCGTGCGGGACTGCTTGAGCGCGGCGGCTCGACGCCGCTGCTCCTCGGCGGCAAGCTGCACGATCGTGCGCGACCACACCACCCGCGCCCAGTGAAACGTCAACAGAATGACGGCGATCCAGGCCACCACCAGACCGATACCGGGGCCGGGATGGCCGGCAGCAACGGTCTGCCGCGACCAAACGGCTAGTAACCCGGCAGCGCAGGCCACCGCCGAACCCGCCAACGCCACCCAGGCCAACGCCCAGCGCCGGGTCAACAACGCCAACATCGAGAAGCCGACGCCGAAAACCAGGGCCAGCCAGGCGAATACCCGCGACGGCAATGCCACCGCGGCCGCGCCGGAACCGTGCGTCGCAAACAGCACATCCCATCCGCGGACGCTGCCGGTATGCGGCAAGATGAACGACCCAATCAGCACGAACACCAGGACGGCAACCACCAAAGCCCTTGCGCCCGGGTCGATTTCGCGGGCGATACACCGCTCCGCCGCCTCGATATCATCCCGGAAGTCGTCGAACTGGCCTTGGTTGTGCTCGCTCTCGCTCATCGAGCGCACCCGAGCGGTTCGGTCGCCGCAACCGGCTGCCCGACGCCTGGCATGCCAAGGTTGAATGGCCCGGCTCTCCCCCTCGCCGCTGCGCGGCTGGGAGTGCCCCCACCTCGGACTTGGCCCTCGTCCGCATCGTCGCCAGGCGGACCGGCGCCGCTGAGACGTGGCCCGTCGGCGTAGGCGTCACCGGCGCGGGTACGGCGGTGGGTGATGACGTCACCGTCGGCGATGAGGTGATGCGGCGCGGCGTCGGTGACGATCGTCGTGACGATGTCACCCGGGCGCACCGGCTGACTGCCCGGCGTGAAATGCACCAGCCGACCATCTCGCGCGCGCCCGCTCATCCGCGCGGTGCGACTGTCCTTGCGGCCTTCCCCGGTGGCCACCAGCAACTCGACGTTCCGTCCGATCTGGTTGCGGTTCTCCTCCAACGCGATCTGCTCTTGCAGCGCAACCAGTCGCTCATAGCGTTCCTGGACGACGGCTTTGGGCAGCTGACTGTCCAGCTCGGCGGCGGGGGTGCCGGGGCGCTTGGAGTACTGGAAGGTGAACGCGCCGGAGAACCGGGCCCGCCCAACGACGTCCAGCGTCGCGGCGAAGTCTTCCTCGGTCTCGCCGGGGAACCCGACGATCAGGTCGGTGGTGATGGCGGCATGCGGCATGGCCGCCCGCACCCGGTCGATGATGCCGAGGTAACGCTCGGCGCGGTAGGACCGGCGCATCGCTCGCAACACCTGGTCCGACCCGGATTGCAGCGGCATGTGCAGGGCGGGGCAGACGTTGGGCGTCTGTGCCATCGCGTCGATGACATCG
>JAFAID010000572.1 GCA_019236925.1 Mycobacterium sp.
AGATCAGCCCGTCGGTCTCCAGCAGGTGGATCGCCTCGCGCAACGCGGGTGGACTGACACCGAATTCGCCGAACAGGCTTTCCTGCGACGGCAACAGATCGCCCTCTTTCAGGCGGCCGGACAAGATGTCGTCGCGCAACTTCGAGGCGACGATTTCCGCGACGCGGGGTTGACGAAAGCGTTGCAATGCCACGTCAGGCCTGCTCGGCTCGCCGCTTACCAAATCGGAAGCCGGTCAACTTGTCCGGCGGTAGCGCCAGTGTGTCGGCCTCACCGATACACAGCACCTCGTCGTCGAGCAGCAACCGGGCCGTCGACGTGATGCCGCGTTCTACCTGGGATCGGGCAATATCGAAACGCAGGTGGGTCAGCACGGGCGTCGGACGGCGGTAGGTGACGCGCAGTGATCTGGTCTTGCCGGATAGTCCCGCAAGGCAGTTCTGGTGCTGGATGACGCAATCGAAGAACACCGCCAGAAAACCTCCGTGGACCAATCCCGGCGGGCCTTCGTAAACCACCGGAAAGGCGACTCGGCCGGACGCGGTCTGGGCGTCGAGGTGATCGAAGCGGTATTCCGGAAAACACGGGTTAAACGCGCCGATATCGGTCGCGTGATCGAGATAAACGCGCCGGCTGCCGTCGTCGTCGGAACCGATCCGCGGCGCGCTGTCGGCCGGAATCGCCGCGCTCAGCTCGCGTTCCCAATCGCTGATCTGCGCGACGATCGTGTCCACGGTCGGGTGGGCATGTTCCAACGACAACAGCACCGAGCCGAGTCGGCGGATGGCGCCGGCCGCGGCAACCGTCTGGGCAAGCGGCGCTTCGCCGAATCGGGCACTTCCGGCGGGAACGGCTCCCGCTTGATGTTCGCCCATACGCCCTCTTCCCGATGCAGCTGTTCCGTCGCCGGGCTTTCCTTGCTAAGTTATACAGCGCAGCAATCGTATCGTCTACTGTAGGGGTAACCGTATCGGCGGGGAAGGGCGGATTCGACGGTGAGCCAAGACCTGGACTCCTCGGCGGCCGACGGCTCGCTCACCACGAGCCGGGACGGTGCGGTGCTGCGGCTGACGCTCGATCGAGCGTCGCATCGTAACTCGTTGAGCCATACCATGATCGAGGCGTTCGTCGCCGCACTCAGCGACGCAGCCACCGACGACACGCTACGGGCCGTCCACGTCCGCGGCGCGGGCGACGACTTCTGCGCGGGCGCCGACTGGGTTGCCACCAACAGCGCCGACGGCCCACGCCCACGCACCGGTGACCTCGTCCGCCGCATCCCGCACGCCGCGCATCGCGTGATCGAACTGGTGCACAGCATCCACTTGCCGGTCGTCTGCAGCGTGCGGGGATACGCCGTCGGCCTCGGATGCAACCTGGCACTGGCCGCCGACTTCACCATGGCTGCCAGCGACGCGGTGTTCTGGGAGCCGTTCGCGGCGCGTGGCTTCAGCCCGGATTCGGGCGCCACCTGGCTACTCCCCCGGCTGATCGGGCTGACACGGGCAAAGCAGATGCTGCTGCTCGGCGACGAAGTCAGCGCAGCGGATGCCGCGGCCTGGGGTTTGATCCACCAAGCGGTCAGCCCCGCAGAGCTCGACGATAGGTGCGAGGAACTGCTGGCACGACTGGCCGCCGGGCCCACGGTGGCGCTCGGCCTGGCCAAGCACGCTATCCATTACGGCCAGCACGCGACGCTGACCCAGTCGATGACCCAGGAGCTCTTCGACCTCGAACTCTCCTGCCGAACCAAGGATTTCAAAGAGGGGCTGGCAGCATTCCGTGAACGACGCCCGCCGCAGTTCCATGGCCGATGACACTCAACTCGATGACATTCAAAGACGAGGAACGCTGATGTCTGATAGCTCTGCCGGGTCATACGACACCATCAAGTACGAAGTAGACGGACACACGGCCACCATCACCCTGAACCGCCCCGATGCCCTCAACGCGCTCAGCCCACACATGATCACCGAGCTGCGCAGCGCTTACAACGAGGCCGAAAACGACGACGCGGTATGGATTCTCATCGTCACCGGCACTGGACGGGCGTTCTGCACCGGCGCAGACGTCAAGGCGATCCCCGGCGACGGCAAGGTGATCAACGAGGCGCCGTATCTGTCCACCTACGAACAATGGGAAGCGCCCCAGGAGGGCACCCCGCCGTTCCGGACGATGGCCAAGCCGGTGCTCGCCGCGATCAACGGAATCTGTTGTGGAGCCGGACTGGATTGGGTGACCACCGGAGACATTGTCATCGCGTCCGACAAAGCCACGTTCTTCGACCCGCACGTCAGCATCGGCCTGGTGGCCGCACGCGAGGTGGTCCGGGTGGCCCGGGTACTACCGCGCTCGATCGCACTGCGGATGGCTTTGATGGGCAAGCACGAGCGGATGAGCGCCCAGCGCGCCTACGAGCTGGGCCTGATCAGCGAGATCGTCGAGCATGACCAACTGCTCGAACGCGCGCACGAGATCGCCGACGTCGTCAACTCCAATGCCCCGCTTGCCGTCCGGGGCACCCGGCTGGCCATCGTCAAGGGCCTCGACCTGCCGCTGCATGAAGCCGAGATGCTGGCCGAAGCATTCCGCGAACGCAACCTGCACACCGAGGATTCCCTCGAGGGGCCCAAGGCGTTCGTCGAAAAGCGACCACCGGAGTGGCAGTGCCGATGAGCTTTGAGACCATCCAGCTCGATGTGGATGGCGCCGACCGGGTCGCCACCATCACGTTGAACCGGCCCGACCAACTCAACGCGTTCAACCGGACGATGTGTGACGAGATGGTTCAGGCCTGGCGGATCGTCAAGTCGGACGACTCGGTCAATGCCGTGGTGCTGCGCGCGGCCGGTAACCGAGCGTTCAGTGCCGGCCTCGACATCAAGACGCCCTACGGTCAACCCGAAAACATCTGGAATCACGAGGATCCCGGCGAAGCGCTCAGCCCGAAGTGGCAGAAGATGTGGAAACCGGTGGTATGCGCGGTGCAAGGTATGTGCACCGCGGGCGCGTTCTACTTCATCAACGAGTCCGATGTGGTCATCTGCTCGACGGATGCGACGTTTTTCGATTCTCACGTGTCAGCCGGGCTGGTCTGCGCACTGGAGCCGATCGGCCTGATGCGCAAGATCGGCCTAGGTGAAACGTTGCGGATAGCGCTGATGGGTAACGACGAACGGGTGGGCGCCGACACCGCTCTTCGGATCGGGTTGGTATCCGAAGTGGTTTCCCCCGAACAGTTGTGGACTCGGGCGCATGAGATCGCGGCGACGATTGCGGCTAAGCCGCCGTCTGCGACCCAGGGCACCGTCAAGGCGATCTGGGAATCACTGGACAAGCCGTACCGGGCGGCGCTGGATCAGGGGCTGATCTATACCCGGCTGGGAAACCCGATCGGGACCGCCGAACTGGCGGCACGCGACAAGGGCCCCAGC
>JAFAID010000139.1 GCA_019236925.1 Mycobacterium sp.
CCGACCGCTGCCGATGCAGATCGATCCCGACGAACTGCCTGCCGTCATACTTGTCCATAGGGGCCTCCCTGGTTTGTGGAAGTAGCACCCCCAGCATCCGCCGGGAACGTCACAAGGAGCGGAGGCCCCGCCCCTTCATCGCATCAATTTGTAGCGAGGCGCCGTTGGAGGTGGTCGGGCGTGCGGATCCTGCTCACCGGGGTCACCGGGGTGGTGGGGCGTGCCACGGCCCGGCAGCTACTGGCAGCCGGATACGCGGTCAGCGGCGTCGCAGGGCGCCCGCATGAAAACCTGGATCCCGACGTCGATTTTGTTTGCGGGCCGCTCGGCGGCCCGATTCTGCAGCAGCTGGCCGACGACTCCGATGTGGTCGTTCATCTCGCCCCGATCGAGGCCGACGCGCCCGGCACCGCCGGGATAAACGGGCTGGTGCAGGTCACCAATGCGTCGGCCCGCGCGGGTGCCCGGCTGATCTACGTGTCTCAGTCGGCCGGCGAGCCCGAGCTCTACCAGCAGGCCGAGGCGCTGGTGTCGACCAGCTGGGCGCCGAGCTTAGTCGTCCGGGCGGCACCGCCGGTGGGCCGTCAACTTGATTGGATGATCTGCCGCACGGTCGGCAGCCTGCTGCGCAGCAAGGATCTGACTACGCCGTTGCGGCTACTACATTTCGATGACTTGCTCCGATTCCTGGTGCTTGCGGTGGCGACCAACCGCACCGGGCTGGTCGACCTGGCGACTCCGGACATGACCAATCTGATCACCGCGCGCGGATTGCTGCGCTCTGTCGAGCAGCGCTCGCGGCTATCCCGCCTCCCGACCTGGCCTCAGCTGACTCATGAGCTGGATGTCTCTGCGGTGCAGGAGGATTGGCGATTCGAGTTCGGCTGGCGCGCAACCGACGCGGTTGCCGACACCATTCGTGGATTGGCTGGCCGCAGACTCGACGCCAGGGGCGCGGTCGACCTGCCCGGGCATCTGCCGGTACCGCTGGAGGTCGCGCCGCGGACCGAGCCGCCTGACGGCACCGAACTGCTGTCCGCGGCGCCGGACGGGGTTGAGGGCGAATTCGACGACCGGATCGACCCCCGCTTCCCGGTTTTCAGCGCAGCCCCGCTGGCCGAGAAGCTGCCTGGTCCGTTGACGCCGATGACGCTCGACGTCCAACTCGCCGGTCTGCGCGCCGCCAACCGAGTGATGAGCCAGGTGATGGCCCTGGGTGAGGTGGTCGCCGGCGAGTGGGGAAGCCGGGCTATCGCGGTTTTCGGTCACCGCCCCTACATTGGCGTTTCGGCGGGCATGATCGCCGCAGGCCAGCTGCCCGGCTGGGATGCGGACGAGGTCGTGCAACAGTCGCTCGCAGGCGCAAACGTCGGTGCGCTTTTGCCGCACGGGCGCCCGCCACTGACTGGCAGGCTGCTCGGATCAGCCGCCAAGGCTGTTGTCGTAAAGCGGGCGTTGGGTCTGTTGCGGCATCTGAGGGCCGGCACCCAGAACTACGTTGCCGCCGCGACGGCCGAGCACCTCGATGCGGCGCAACTGAATTCGCTGTCGGACGCGGAGCTTCAGGTGCGGATTCGGTTACTGCGTGACCGGATTCACCAGGGCTGGCGTCTCACCGGGCTGTGGCTGATCGACACCGGCGTCACCGCGGCAACGGTCGAGCGCACCGGTCTGCGCACCACCATCTCGGGGGTGGCCATGCTGGTGGAAAGCGACGTTGTCGAGGCCAAGACTTCCTCGCTCGCGGCACTGATCCGAAACGATCCGAAGTTGTGCGCGTTGGCGATCGACGCGGACCTGAACGGCATCAGCGCGCTGTCGCGCACCACCGGCGCCGCCTTCACCGCTGTCGTCACCCGGATCGCGCACCGCGGTCCGGGCGAAATCGAACTGGCCAACTTGGTGTTCGGTGATGATCCGGCATTGCTGCTGGTGGCCGCCGGCCGGGCCGCGGTCGCAGTGCCCCGGCCGATGCCGCCCGACGGGTCGGCGACGAAGCTGGCCGAGCGGATGGCAGCCAGCGCTCGAGCTTCTCGGGAACTGGCGTACGACGCGACCATGCGGTTCACCCATGAACTGCGAATGACTTTGCGCGAACTGGGATCCCGGTTCACCGCCGCGGACGTTATCGACGTTGCAGGCGAGGTCTTCTACCTCACCTGCGACGAAGCGGCTGGCATGCCCGCCGACGCCCGGCTGCGGATCAAACGCCGCCGCGCCGAGCGGGAACGACTGCAGGGCCAGCGCCTACCCGACGTGATCACGGTCAGCTGAGCAGCTCACCCAACGGCGCCTTCGAGTCGGCCAGCTTGCCGGGATCCACGGCGCTCTTCGATTGAATCAGGCTCTTGACGTCGTCGAGCACATCCCAGATGTTGACATTCATGCCCGCTAGCACCCGGTTGCCGGCATCGAGCCAGAAGGCGACGAATTCGCGACCGTCAACGTTGCCGCGGAACACAACCCGGTCATATGTCGGAGCGTGCCCGGCATACTCCATCCCTAGGTCGTACTGGTCGGTGAAGAAGTAAGGCAGTTCGGTGTATTCGGCTTGCTCACCGAGCATTCCGGCCGCCGCCACCGCGGGCTGCTTGAGCGCGTTGGCCCAGTGCTCGGTGCGGATCCGGCCGCCGAACAACGGATGTTCGGCGGCAGCGATATCGCCGACCGCGTAGATGTCGGGGTCACTGGTGCGCAGCGACACGTCGACCAGCACCCCGCCATCGCCCGTCGACAGCCCTGCCTGCTCGGCGAGCTCGACGTTGGGGCGCGCACCCACAGCGACCAGCACCGCGTCGGCGGCAACCTTTGATCCATCACCCAGCCGCAGACCGGTGGCCTTGCCGTCGGCGGTCGTGATCTCCTCGACTTGCGACTGCAGACGCAGGTCGACGCCGTGATCGCGGTGCAGCGTGGCGAATACGCTGCCCACCTCTTCGCCGAGCGCGCCAATCAACGGCAGCTTGGCGGTCTCGACCACGGTGACGTTGACATCGCGCTGACGTGCGCTCGCGGCGACTTCCAGCCCGATCCAGGCGGCGCCGACCACGGCCAACGAAGGCCCTTCCGACAGAGCGGAATTCAGCGCCGATGCATCTTCGAATGTCCGCAGATAATGAACTCCGGCAGCATCGGACCCCGGAATGGGCAGCCGCCGTGACCGCGATCCGGTAGCCAACAGCAGCTTGTCGTATTTGACGGTGACCTTATCGGGAAGCTCGACGGTGTGTGCCGCCCGATCCACCGACGACGCCCGAGCGCCCAGGCGGAGGTCGATCTCGTTCTCGCGGTACCAGGCTGAGTCGTGCACGGTGAAATCGCTGAGCGACTTCTTGCCCGCAAGAAACTCCTTCGACAGCGGAGGTCGCTCGTAGGGTAGCTGACCCTCCTCGGCGCACAAGACGATGTGCCCGTCGAAGCCTTTCTCGCGCAAGGCTTCCGCGGCCTTGGCTCCGCCAAGTCCGCCACCGATGATGACGAATGTGGACGAGTTGGCCATGATCGCTGCTCCCTTCTCTAGCTGCGCTCGACCTGGTGGCGTACATCGTCATCCAGGGATGCCCGCACCAGCGCGGCGGCCAGACGGGCATTGGTGCGCGGGGCGAGCGCACCCAGCTCTGTCGGGTCGGTGGGCAAACCCAGTGTCTTGGCGGCACGGACGGCGCGTTTGTCGAAGTACGGCCGTACCCAGGGCCAGACGTCTTGGACTTCTCGTAAGTAGATGTCGGCGCCGGTGTCACCGATCCCCTTGAATTTCTTCAGCATTCGCTTCGCGGCGTCGATGTCGTCGGCACTGCGCCGCGCGATTTCGCGGAGGTCGCCGGAATACTCGTCCAGAACCCGCTCAGCGATCTCGGTGAGCCTGGTAGCCGAACTCTCGTCGTAACGCACGTAGTGCGCTCGACCGAAGGCGTCGATCATTGTGCGCCGATCAGAATCCAGGACTGCCTTCGGCGTCCGCAGGCCGGCGCTGAACAATTCATGCCCGGCACGCATGGCGATCGCCGCGTCGATCGGCTTGCTGGCTAGCATGCACAGCACCAGCAGCTGAAACAGCGGCATTGGCTTGTCGCTCATCGCGACTCCCGCCTCGGCCGCGTAGGTGGTACCCGCGACTTTCAGCAGCCGTCGCACCAGCTGCTTGTGGGTGTCCATAACCCAGCGCGTACCCGCCATGGCCGGTCACCAACCGCGATGGTCACTTTGGCGGCAGGCTGCGCACATGCTGCACCCCGCGGGTCACCCAGCTTTGTAACTGGCGTTTGGTTTTCAATCCGGCGGAGTCGACCCGCAGCCAACCGCGGGCCTCCCGCCCAGCCATCACCATGGGGCTGACGTTCGCACGGTCGAGCAGCTTGTCGGTATCCTCGGGCGGCACCCGCACCAGCAAGCCGCCCTGGCCGCTGGCGGCGACGGCCATGTGCCCGTTTATCAGGAAGGCGAGGCCGCCGAACATGCGTTTCTCGTCGACGCCACGCTCAGGCGCCAGCAGTTCGCGGATCCGCTCAACCAACTCCGTGTCGTAGGCCACCGCTGAACGGTAGCGCTAACCACCGACCTATGGCCTCAGTCCAGATCCACCCGGATGGTCAGCAGGTCGCTGCCCGCGAGGCGAACCAGGGCGCTGTTGAATCCTGGCAGACTGCGCAGCCGTTCCTTCGCGTCGTCGGCGGGCAGCAGGTGGGCGGTTCCAGTGCGCCACCGTCCGTGGATGCGCACCCGCACCAGGGGATTGGCCTTGATGTTGCGCACGTAGTGGGAATGCTCGCCGTGCTCCGAGACCATCCAGAACTGCTTGTCGATCACCCGGCCGCCGATCGCTGTACGCCGCGGCTGCCCCGACTTTCGGCCGACGGTCTCCAGCATGGTCAGCGGCAACCGCCGGCCTACCGGATTGACCACCAACCGCTGGACCGTGTGAACGATGCGTCGCTTGAGGGGTTGTGAGTCGGTCATGACCGCAGGCTATCCGAGGTCACGCTGCGGCGGTCACCGCCTGCGCTGCGGGCTCGAGCGCCTGGGCGACGATTTCGGCGACGTCAGTCATCGGCTTGACGTCCAACGCCTCGAGCACCTCGGCGGGCACGTCGTCCAGGTCCGGCTCGTTGCGCTGCGGGATGAACACCGTCGACAGCCCGGCACGTTGGGCGGCCAGCAGCTTTTGCTTGACGCCGCCGATCGGTAGCACCCGGCCGTTCAGCGTCACCTCGCCGGTCATGCCGACGTCAGCGCGAACCTGCCGCCCGGTGGCCATCGACACCAACGCGGTCACCATCGTGACACCGGCCGACGGGCCGTCCTTCGGGACAGCGCCGGCGGGCACGTGCACGTGGATCCGCCGATCCAGCGTCGCCGGGTCGACACCCAATTCCGCTGCGTGCGAACGCACGTAAGAGAGCGCGATCTGCGCCGACTCCTTCATCACGTCACCGAGTTGACCGGTGAGCTGCAGACCCGGCTCACCCTCGTTGGCGCCGGCCTCGATGTAGAGCACATCGCCGCCCAGCCCGGTGACGGCCAGGCCGGTGGCCACGCCCGGCACCGCGGTGCGCTCGGCCGACTCGGGCGTGAACCGTGGCCGGCCAAGGTAACTCACCAGATCGGGCTCTTCGATGGTCTTGGGCGCGGGATCGTCGGCCAGCTTGGTCGTCACCTTGCGCAGCGCCTTGGCCAGCAGCCGCTCGAACTGCCGCACACCCGGCTCGCGGGTGTAATCGGCGGCGATCTTGCGCAGCGCGGCGTCGGTCACGGTGACCTCGTCGTCGCTCAGCGCGGCCCGTTCCCGCTGCCGAGGCAGTAGGTAGTCACGGGCGATGGCGACCTTGTCGTCTTCGGTGTAGCCGTCGATCTGCACCAGTTCCATGCGGTCCAACAGCGCGGACGGGATGTTCTCGATCACGTTGGCCGTAGCCAGGAACACCACATCGGAAAGGTCCAGATCCAGATCCAGGTAGTGGTCCCGGAAGGTGTGGTTCTGCGCCGGGTCGAGCACCTCGAGCAGCGCCGCGCTCGGGTCGCCGCGGTAGTCGGAACCGACCTTGTCGATTTCGTCCAGCAGCACGACGGGATTCATCGATCCCGCTTCACCGATTGCTCGCACGATCCGGCCCGGCAGCGCGCCCACGTAGGTGCGCCGGTGCCCGCGGATCTCGGCCTCGTCGCGCACACCGCCCAGAGCGACGCGCACGAACTTGCGGCCCAGCGCCCTGGCCACGCTTTCACCCAGCGACGTCTTGCCAACGCCGGGAGGCCCGGCCAACACCATCACCGCGCCGGAGCCACGGCCGCCCACGACCTGCAACCCTCGCTGGGCACGCCGGGTACGCACGGCCAGGTACTCGACGATGCGGTCCTTGACGTCGTCCAGCCCATGGTGGTCGGCGTTCAGCACCGAACGCGCCGCCGCCAGGTCCGTCGAATCCTCGGTCCTGACGTTCCAGGGCAGGTCGAGCACGGTGTCCAGCCAGGTGCGGATCCAGCCGCCTTCCGGGCTTTGCTCGCTGGAGCGTTCCAGCTTGCCGACTTCGCGCAGCGCAGCCTCGCGAACCTTCTCAGGCAGATCGGCCGCTTCAATTCGCGAGCGGTAGTCATCGGACCCGTCCGGTTCGCCCTCGCCGAGCTCCTTGCGGATCGCAGCCAGCTGCTGGCGCAGCAGAAACTCCTTCTGCTGCTTTTCCATGCCGTCGCGGACGTCCTCGGCGATCTTGTCGTTGACCTCGACCTCGGCCAAGTGATCGCCGGTCCAATCGATCAACGCCTGCAGCCGCTCGCCGACATCCTCGGTCTCCAGCAGCTGACGCTTCTGCACGTCGGTCAGATACGACGCATACCCCGCCATGTCCGCCAAGGCCGACGGGTCGGTCAGCTTGTTGACGACGTCGACGAGCTCCCAGGCTTCGCGCCGCTGCAGCATCGCCAGCAGCAGCTTCTTGTATTCGCCCGCGAGCTTGCGGGTCTCCTCGCTGGGTTCGGGGTCGGTGACCTCG
>JAFAID010000604.1 GCA_019236925.1 Mycobacterium sp.
AGCCGACCACCAACAGGCCCTCCGGGTTCTCCTCGAGCGCCTCGGCGGCGGACACCAGCCCGACCAGCGTGGCGACCGCCTGATCGTCATCCTCGGGCAGCGCTTCACGGCGGACGTCGGCGATCGAGCCGTCACTGGTTTCGACCACTGCCAACGTCGCAGAGTCGGGCTCGATAAACAGCAGCGCGGTGCGGGCATACCCGGTCGTGGTGCCCATCGACTGAGCCAACGCCGCCGCGGCCAAAAACGCCGAGACCAGCATGACGTTCTCGACTTTGCGGGCCGCCAGCACGTCGCGCAATTCGGCGGCTGCCCGCTGGTCGGTCCATGTCACGCCGGTCGACGACAGGTGATAGCCGGCGTCGTTGGCACCCTCCTGGGTGCCCATGATCGCCGCCACCACCTGATCCGGTGCGCTGAACGTTGCCGGGTCGTCGCCGTCGGCGATACCGAAGTTATCCTCATCGACGGTTACGCCGTCGGCGTTTTCCCCTTCAACCAGCACGATGCGGACCGTCGAGGGCGCCATCGACACACCAAGTACGGTGTCCACAACTCCTCCATGTTGTTTGCTAGCTGTCCGCGGACGGTAGCGGGTAGCCGCAACAACCGGGCTTCCCACCACAAGGTTGATCGCCGCACCGGGGTGCGGCGTTACCGCTAACTAAGTTAGCTGGGCTATATGAAGTTCTGGTCAGAAAATGGTCCCCCCCGCTGACCCTTCATACCGCGACATTACCCCGTTCGCACGGCGGACGCCCCTACCGATGCCCGCCGCCTCCGCCGCCGCCACCGCCGTGGCCGCCACCCCCGCCGCCACCAAAGCCGCCGCCACCACCGAAACCGCCGAAGCCGCCGCCACCGCCGAAGCCGCCGAAGCCGTGGTCGCCTCCGCCGAAGCCGCCGGGGCCTCCGCCACCCTGGTGACTGCCGCCGAACCCGCCGAAGCCGTGGTCGGCGCTGTCACCGGACGGCCCCTGCACCGAAGGCGCACCGATTCCCGGGCCCTGCGAGATAGCCGGTGGAGCTTGGGGACCGGGCATGCCCGGAGCCGGCATGCCGGGCATCGCCGGTGCGTCGGGAGCCCGCATGCCGGGCATCGCCGGCGCGTCGGGAGCCGGCATGCCGGGCATCGCCGGCGCGTCAGGAGCCGGCATGTGCACTGGAGCGTCGGGCGCGTCCGGGGCCGGCAGTTGTATCGGAGCCTGGGGACTCACGTGTATCGGGGCCTGGGGGCTCACGTGTACTGGAGCCTGGGGGCTGACGACCTGCACCGGGGGCTCCGGCGCCGGCATGCGCACCGGAGGCTGTGGGACCGGCGCGTGGACTGGCACCGGCGGCGACGGAACGCTGACCGGTGGCGGCGGCGAACCCGGGAAATGTCCGGGAGGCGGCGACCCTGGGAAATGTCCAGGAGGCGACCCCGGCAGGTGCCCCGGAGGCGTGCCCGGCAAGTGTCCCGGCGGCGGCGACCCTGGCAGAGAACCGGGCGGGGACCCCGGCATATGTAGAGGAAACGGGTTGACCGGTGCCGGCGGACCGGCGGGAATCGGCAGAGGCAGCGGGATCACCACGGGCGCCCGCGGCGCGACGACCGGCGCCGGTGGCGCGGCCGGGATCGGCGGCGCGGCCGAAGGGGGCGGGAGTGCCGGAGCTGCGGGCGGTGGAGCCGGAATCGGCGCGTTCGCCGCGTGGGGCGCCGCCACCGGCGCCTGCACATGATTGACGAGCGGCGCGGGCGCGCTCGCCGGGGCGGGCGGCGGTGGGGCCTGCTGGGTTGGAACGAAGAGGTTTTGCAGTGGTCTGGGCAGCAACGCAACGCTCGGCCGGATACCGAGGGCCAGCGAAACCTCCAGCGCTAAGGCCGCGGCGACAAAGACGACCGCCATTATGGTGCCGACGAGTAGAACCGGCCGGCGCTGGTGATGCTCGTCGTCGGCAAGATCCAGGACCGTGGTCTTGGCTTCGGCTTCCTCATCCGGGTCGGCGCTGTAGGCGAGGTCCTCCTCACCCAGCTCGGTGCCGGGCGGAACATCAGGCACCGCAAGGTATCCCGGGGACACCGCGTAGGGATCGACCACGCCGGTGGCGGGATCTTGCGCGTATGCCAGGGCAGCCGTGGACGACGCAAACAACGGCGCGTTGGCCGACGCCAGCGCGGCCCCCCACGCCAATGCCGTCTCGGGTTCTTCCGGCGAGCTCACCGGCAGCGACGTCACCGCCTCCAACTGCGGCTTGAGCGTCGCGATGTCCACACCGGAGCCGACGATGAACAGGTGCTCCGGGTGGGTCTCCAGCGTGTCCAACCCGGCGACCATCCCGGCCAGTTCAGTAACACTATCGACGCTGGAAATCAGCTCTTTGTGGACGTCGGTGATGGACCCGTCGGCGGAGTCGACGACGGCCAGCGTCGCGGTGTCGGGTTCGACGAACAGCAGCGCGGTGTGCGCGTTGCCGGTGGCGCTGCCCACCATCTGTGCCAGCGCGGCCGCAGCCATGAAGGCCGAGACCAGCATGACGTTTTCGATCTTGCGGGTGGCCAAAGCCTCGCGCAGAGCGGCAGCTTCCACCGGATCGGTCCAGGTCACTCCGGTCGACGTCAGCGCATTGCCAGCCTGTGTGGCGCCTTCCCGAGTGCCCAGGATCGTGGTGATCACCTGGTCGGCCGCGCTCATGGTTGCCGCGTCGTCATCGGAGGCGACGTCGAAATTCCCTTCGACCGTAACGCCGTCGGCGTTTTCACCTTCCACCAGCACTGTACGGACGACTGTGGGTGCCATCGATACACCGAGAACGATATCCATCGCTCCTCCAGATCTTTCGCTGGCACGTCACTGTTCTGGGCGGAGGGAGAACATCGCGCGAGCGTTATGTCTGGATGATCGCGGTGCAGGCTATGTGGCGTTACAGCCGAACTTAAGTAGACCTTATGAAGTTCTGATAGGAGCGAGACGGCGTCGGTCCGCGCTGGCCCTGATACTTCGACCCGGCCCGCGCGCTGCCGTAGGGATGCTCGGCGGAGCTGGTCAGTCGCAGGATGCACAGCTGACCGATCTTCATCCCCGGCCAGAGCGTGATCGGCAGGTTGGCGACGTTGGAAAGCTCCAGCGTGATGTGGCCGCTGAAGCCGGGATCGATGAAGCCGGCGGTCGAGTGAGTAAGCAGCCCCAGGCGTCCCAGCGACGACTTGCCCTCCAGCCGGCCCGCCAAGTCGTCGGGCAGCGTGCACAGTTCCAGCGTGGAGCCGAGCACGAACTCGCCGGGGTGCAGTACGAACGGTTCTCCGTTCACCGGCTCCACCAGACTGGTCAGCTCGTCTTGTTGCTGTGCTGGGTCGATGTGCGTGTAACGGGTGTTGTTGAACACCCGGAACAGGCTGTCGAGGCGAACGTCGACGCTGGACGGCTGGACCAAGGCATCGTCGAACGGGTCAATTCCCAACCGGCCGGCGGCGACTTCGGCCCTGAGGTCACGATCGGAGAGCAGCACGCGACGAGCGTATCCGCTCGACCGCCGCTCGCGAGGGTGCGGCGAGCCGCACGCGATGTTGGTGAACGAGGCGACGTCGGGTGCTAGCCTTCCCAAGCAACCACGCCGATGTAGTTCAATGG
>JAFAID010000610.1 GCA_019236925.1 Mycobacterium sp.
TGTAGGCCAGCAGTGCTGCATGGTGCTCGGCCACAGACCTGTCGTATGCATGCACCGGTATGACGGCGAGGACCTCATCGAGGAAAGCGCGTTGAGCTGCCTGCCGTCCAGCGTCCCGATCGAGGTGCACGCCGGCAAGATATTCGGCGATGACAATTGCCGGGATGGCGACGTCGGCATCATCGGGAACGGTGGCTCGTCCTCGCACGGCAGCCACGAGCACGCCGGTGTCGAGGATCAGGCGGTCCACGGGTCGCGGTCGTCCTCGGTCGATGCGGCGGCTCGTGCGGTGTCGATGGACTCGGCGAAGTCGTCGTCAAGAGCCGCGGCACCGCGCCAACGTGTCAGCACCGCATTCAGTGCGGCACCGGTCGCCGCAGGCGTTGGTGCGATTGACGCGACGCGGCGACCTGCGCGTGTCACCACAATGATTTCACCCCGCTCGACGGAATCGAGCACCGCCGAGAAGTTCCTCGACGCCTCGGACGCTGTGACTTCGCGCATGCAATCAGAATATCACAATCTGAATTTCAGATCCCTGCTATCAAGGCTCTTCGGTCGTTGCGGTTATCCTCATGCCACCGCCCGGACCCTCGCCCGCACCGTTCCCGACCTGCACGCGATCAGACGGTAGATCGGTGAGGAATACCGTAGGCCTGAGCTGCCACATATACTCCACCAACAGTGGACAGCGCCGCCTAACCTGTGCGGCGGACCACACGGCGTTCACCGCCGGGTGACTCCGGGAGCCCATCGTTTATTCATCGCTTATGACCGAGAATGGATGCGAATCGTCGATTGCTAACAAGACCGCTGAGCACATGAATGCCGTTGTCCTGCAACAGCAATCGCGACCAAACGGCAATCGTTGAGATTGCTCGGCTGCAAAAGCCGGTGTCGCAGGTTCGAATCCTGCCGGGGGCACTCACTGTTGGTGCAGGTCAGCGGTGTTTTTTGAGTGTCCGCCGACCGGCCGTGGCTTGCTCTGGTCGGTGCTGTGGTCGGTGATTTTTTGGCACCAGGTGACGGACCGTGGCTGGCGATAGTCAATCGCGCCGCGGCGTCGAGTCGGGAAGCGATGTCGTCCAGGTCTGTGGGGTACGAGCCGCGCAGTGGCTCAGCGTTGTCGCCGCTGATTCGTGCTTCGACGCGCTCGACGGGACCGCCAGTCAGACCTCCAGAACCAGGGGCTGTCCTGGCGTAGGTAGCGTATCTTGCGTATCCTGCAGACATGGCTGGAATCTTGGTAGTTGAGCGCATGACCGTCGGTAGGCGTGGCACTCGCCGACTCCCGAAGAATCTGCCGTGGGACATCCCCGGACGCGATCAACTTGAGCAGGCCCTGCAGAACGCCGGACTGGCCATCATCGCGGTCGAAAAAGTCGACGAAGCACCGTCACCGGCTGATCCCGGCTCCGATGACAAGTCTCGGTTGCGTGCCGAGTTGGAAGCTTTGGTCAACGAAGCCAACGAGTCCGAGCTTGCGCGGCTCGAGGCGGCGGTGACGGTATCGCCCGACGACGGCCTCGATGAGCGCTTCTGGGGGGCGGCGCCAGACTCCGTGACTGCAGCCGAGGCAGTCGTTGCCGACCTCACCGACCAGTTCGCGCAACGACGCGACCTCGCGGCGAACAGCATAAGCAGGGAAGCAGCCGCCGAACTACTAGGAATCAGCCCGCAAAGCGTCACCGACAAACTCGAATCACGAAAGCTAGTCGGGATCAAGGTGGGCCGTGAATGGCGCCTGCCTCGTTGGCAATTCGACCCAGACAACACCACCGGCGCGCTCCCCGAACTGAACGTTCTACAGGCGGCCTTTCCGGGCGGACCCGTGAGCCTCTCGCGATGGATGATGCGACCTAACCCAGAATTCGACGGG
Source organism: Mycobacterium sp. (assembly GCA_019236925.1). Classification (GTDB taxonomy): domain Bacteria; phylum Actinomycetota; class Actinomycetes; order Mycobacteriales; family Mycobacteriaceae; genus Mycobacterium. Next base: position 1,880 of record JAFAID010000610.1, read on the forward strand.
CGCACCCCGCGCGAGGAAACGATCACCCACGGCAGCGCATCGGTCATCAAGGTCGCGCGCAACCTGACCGCGGCCGGATGGTAAGAAAGCTCGGCCCACCCTCACGCCCGCTACCCAAAGCGAAACGAGTCTGGAGGTGGAACCCACCGGCCGCCTCAGGGCGCTGGTGGTGGTGCCGCATCTATCACCAAGGCAAACACGTCCCCGACGGCATCACCTTCCGGCGATACGGGCCAACGGCGCGGTTCGACCACCACCTGCCCGCGGACCCTCCGGTCGTGGACACGACCGGCCGACGAGTGCTCTACGTCGGTGAGGACTTGGCAACTTCGGCATGCGAAGTATTCGGCGACGCGGGCATCGCCGCGATCTGCCCCAACTACCGGGTTGCCATCATCGCCCCCACCACCACCCTGGCGATGTTCAACCTTGCAGCAAAAGGCGCGGCCATGGCGATCGGCGCGCTGCCGGCCCTCGGCGACGGCAACGAAGCCCGCTCACTAACACAGCAGTGGGCCCGCGCAATCTACGAAGACCAACCCGCTGGACCCGAAATCACTGGCATTCATTACCGATCGGGCTACAACAGCGGCCAGGCACTCGCACTATGGGACTGCGACGCCGACGTCGAAGTCGTGCGCGACGGCGGCGGCCATCCACAAGACATCGCGCTCGACGACCCACGAATCCTTCCGCGCCTGCAGGTACAGCTGCGCCGACGCCAAATCAGCATCACCACAGTGACTTCCAGCAAATGCAACCAGTGCAAGATAGAAGCACTCAGCCCCTGACACCACCGCCGGCAACAGTTATAGAGGACGGGCGGATTGAGGACTGCAGGCCAGTAGCTCCTGTTCGGGGTTCCTTCAATTACCTGCGTCGGCACCAGTCAGCAACGTCGCCCTTGCACGGGTGAGCATCAGCAAGACCGCCGGCTTCCCACACGTACTACCCGCCGACGAATCCAACGTCGGCGCCACCGCTGCCAGCTGCGAACGGGCGAAACGGATCAACTAACCGGAGCTGAGCCTATTGCCCTTGCCATCGTGGCGATCGCTTCTCGAAGAAAGCTGCGATCCCTTCGCGCGCGTCTGCGGACGCCGCGATGGCAGCCATCGCATTTGCCGTTGCTTCCCAACCGGCGTGATCAGAAGTCTCGAATTGAGCTGCAACCGCGCCGAGGGCAGCCTGCACCGCCACGGGCGACGACGAACAGATGTCTCTGGCCAGCCGCAGAGCCTCGTCCACTGCCGCGCCAGGTTCTGCGAGGACATTGACCAGCCCGAGCGAGTAGGCCCGTTCACCCGACAGTTCCGCACCCGTAATCATCAGCTGTTTGGCGATATGTAGTGGGAGAGCGCGGATCGCACGAAACAGTGCCCCTGAGGTGGGTAGCAGTCCTCGCCGAGTTTCCGGTAGAGCGAACCGTGCAGACGTTGAGGCAACGATCAGGTCGCAAGCCAAGGCGATCTCCATGCCGCCGCCAAATGCGATTCCTTCAACCGCGCCGATGAGGGGCTTCCGACGGCGCCGCCGGATAATCCCATATTCGCCTCCCCGTTCAGTACCTGCGTTGACGCCATCGCGCAGGTCGGTTCCGGCACAGAAGATGTCAGGCGTGCCCGTAAGTATCCCGACCCACAGAGCGGGATCATCATCCAACCGATCTAGTGCTGCGCTGATACCGATGGCCATCTGGCTGTCGACTGCGTTTCGTTTCTCGGAGCGTTGCATGCGAATGAGCAACACGCGATCGTTAACTTCAACATCGACGGCCATGATTGATCAGTCTCCTTCGGGAGCGTGGGTATTCGCGACTATCAAATTGGATAGCTGACCCCGGTCAGCTGTTCGGAGACGCGCCAAAGATGCCGTTGAAGCTCTCCGTCGTGCGACATCGCCGATGACCTCACTTGTGTCGGATACCCGCGCTGCTCCGCGAGACCGCGAGGTCCGTAGAACTGGCCACCGACAACCTGCGGGTCGGTGGCGGCCCGTAACGTTGGCAAGGCGCCCATTTCGGTGCTCTGAAACAAGATCGGCTTCAGGACCGTTGTCACAACGCGAAGCCAGGTCGGCGCGTTTCGTAGTAGCCCTGATCGTGAACTGCCGGGATGTGCGGCAACGGCGATTGTTTTCGAACCAGTTGACGCTAACTTGTGCTGCAGCTGATACGTGAAAAGTAGGTTGGCCAGTTTGGATCGGCCGTACGCGGCTGCCATGTCGTAGTTGCGCTCGGCGTCCAGATCGTCGAAATCGATTGCAGCCCTGGCGCGGTGACCCAGGCTGCTTACGGTCACCACGCGAGAACCCGCGACGGGTAGAAGTCGACCGAGCAATAGGCCGGTGAACGCGAAGTGTCCGAGGTGGTTGGTTCCGAACTGCAGCTCGAAGCCGTCGACTGTCGTCGCTTTCGGCGTCATCGCGACGCCGGCGTTGTTGATCAAGATGTCAATGTCTGGGTATGCGACCGTCAATGTGCTCGCGGCCGTACGCACGGAATCGAAGGATGTTAGATCGAGTGCCTGAACG
>JAFAID010000659.1 GCA_019236925.1 Mycobacterium sp.
GCTCGCGCTGAAGCCGCTCGAAATCGGTCTGCGGTGAGCTGTATTTAAGTTCTCGAGCAACCTTGGTCTGCTTCGCCTTAGCCCGGCCGCGGCCCATGGGGGAACCCCCTCGCGCAACAACGGAGCGGCCCAACAAGTAGGCGGCTCCGATCTTTTGTCTTTATTGTCCTGGCGACAGCTTACCGTGCCCGTTGGTTGTCTGCTGTTGCGCCCCGCCCCCTGTGCAGCGCGCCGTGCAGACGGTCATCGCGCCGTTCCCCTGAGTCGCTCGACGGCCACCCGTCCGGCGCCGGGTCCGTCGAGCGGCGGCAGCGAATCGGCGTCGATCGCTGCGGGCACCTCGGCGTCGCCGCCGGTGATCAGGGCGGTGTCCGCGGGTATCCCCCGCTTGAGCAGTGCGAGCGCCACCGGGCCAAGATCGACGTGTTCGACGACGGTTCCAAGCCTGCCCACCGCGCGACCGTTGGCCAGCACCGCATCGCCGGTAGCGGGCCGGTCCGCTGACCCGTCCAGGTGCAACAACGCCAGCATGCGGGGTGGTTTGCCCAGGTTGTGCACCCGTGCCACGGTCTCTTGCCCGCGGTAACAGCCTTTGTCGAGGTGGACGGCGCCCAGCCCTGGACCGCCGATCCACCCCACTTCGTGCGGGATCGTGCGTTCGTCGGTGTCGACGCCGAGCCGCGGGCGCACGGCCGCCACCCGGTGGGCCTCGTAGGCCCACACCCCGGCCGGGCGCAGCCCAGCCTGCGTCAAACGACGTTGCAAGTCGGCGCAATCGCCTCGGTCGACCAACACGTCCAGTTCGACTTGGTCCCCTCGGGCCCCGATCATCCGCCGCACGAAGCCACTACCGGTCATCGGCACCGCGGTCATCTCTGCGGGCAAGGCGTCCAGTCCCAGCGCATCCAGCGCTGCTCGGTCAGCCAGCCGCGGCCCCAGCAGCGACAGCACGGCGAAGTCGGCCGGTGCGGGAGTCACATCCGACCAGAAGACCATCTTGCGCAGGTATTCCAACAGCGGCTCGCCCCGCCACGGCTCGGTGTCGAGATAGGTGATGCCGCCGAGTTCGGTTTGAAGCCAGTGATCTTCGACCCGGCCCTGCCCGTCCAGGCTGAGGTTTTGCGTGCTCGCGCCGTCGGGAAGTTCGCTGACATGCTGCGTCGAGATGCTGTGCAGCCAGGTCTGGCGGTCTGCACCGGTGAGTGTGAGCACGCGGCGATGCGAGCGATCGACCAGCACCGCGTCGGTTTCGGCGGCACGTTGTTCGCCCAGCGGGTCGCCGTGATGCCAGATCGCGCCGGCGTCGGGCCCGGTTTCGGGGGCGGGAACAGCGGACACACACCAACTCTACGGGTCGGCGGCGATAGGCTTCTGGTCCATGACAGGCCACCCCGGCGTGATCGTCACGCTCGACGGCGAGATACATCCGCCGGGGACGCCACTGCTGTTCGCCGACGACCTTGCCGCGGTGCGTGGCGACGGCGTATTCGAGACACTGTTGGTCCGCGATGGCGGCGCGTGCCTGGTCGAGGCACATCTGGGCCGGCTGAGCCACTCGGCCAAACTGCTGGATCTGCCAGAACCAGACCTGACGGGCTGGCGGCGCGCGATCGACCTGGCAGCGCGACAGTGGGCGGCGGACACCGGCGACGAGGGTGCGATGCGCTTGGTCTACAGCCGCGGCCGGGAGCGCGGCTCAGCGCCCACCGCCTATGTGACTGTCAACCCGATCGCCGACCGGATAGCCGCTGCCCGTCGCGATGGAGTGGCCGCGGTGACGTTGCCCCGCGAGCTGCCCGCCACGGGTGTCGAGGCGATGCCGTGGCTGCTCGCCGGCGCCAAGACGCTGTCCTACGCCATCAATATGGCCGCTCTGCGTCATGCCGCCCGCCAGGGCGCCGGTGACGTTATCTTCGTCAGCTCGGACGGCTACGTTCTGGAAGGCCCCCGCTCGACGGTGGTGATCGCCCTCGGTGGCGGAACCGGCGATAACCCGTGCCTGCTGACGCCACCGCCGTGGTATCCGATCCTGCGCGGCACCACGCAACAGGCGCTGTTCGGGGTCGCCCGCGCCAAGGGCTATGACTGCGACTACCGCGCTCTGCGTGTGGCCGATCTGTTTGCAGCGCAAGGAATTTGGTTGGTATCGAGCATGACGCTGGCGGCCCGGGTCCACACGCTCGACGGCCGGTTGTTGCCGAGCGCTCCGATGGCGGCGGAGTTCGCCGAACTTGTCGACGCCGCGATTGTCAGCGATCGCTGAAATCGGTTGTCGGCGCATCGCGGAGCGAGTACGGTCGGCCGTACACAGGGAAGGAGGTGGTCCGCGAAATTGATAGCTTTATGGACTTGTGAGGTGGCTGCCCGCTAGCTGTACCGGGCGAGGAATCACCTGCGCGCGCTGGCGAATTCCCCGCAGCCACCCGGCCCCCGAGCCTCCGGTCTGTCCAACCAGGAACTATGGCTCGGGGGCTGCCCATTTCTAGGGGTCCGGCCTCAGACCCCAAAACACTTCTGCGACAACCGTTACGGCGTCACCTTGCCGGCTATCTGATCGGCGATCCGGCTGCCTTGATCGGTGATTTGCGCTCCGCACGCCACGACGTCGATGACCACGTGGGACACCGCGCTCAGCGCGCGCTGGCAGGTGCGCGCGCCGGAGGCCTGCGTGTGAATCTGCGCAATTTTCGGAGGGCTCCCGGTGAGATTCTGGAAGTTCCAGTGAAATATTTTGTTGTTTGGCTGGGTCACCGTCAGGGTTTGGCCGACGCAGGCCTGCCATTTGTCCGCAGATGTCCTCACGAACGCGTGCGCCAGTTGGGCGGATGGAAAGCTCACCGCAGCTTCGTAGACAAAGTGCGGAGGATCCTCCGCGTTGAACGCCTGGCCACGGACCGCGCCATAGCCGCTGCCCTGATACACCGAACCTTGGATGGCTGAGAGTGCGCCGAGGCAGTCCGGGTTCGACAGCGTTCCCGGGGGAACGACCATCTGCTCCGTTTGATTGGTGGGTTGCATGTTCGCAACACCCATGACGGTGTTGATATCCGCGCCGCCGAGCAGAATCGAGTCCAGGTTTACCGATGGTGTCGGCGCGGCAGCCGGGGTGGTCGGCTTCGACGACGGCTTGGGGCTCGGCCGCTGGGTGACGAGCACCACTATCACCACGATTGCGATAAGGACTGCTAGACCGGCACCGCCTGCGATCAGCCACCGCTTGCTGGATGGCTGGGCGTCTTCCGCCGGCGGGCTGCTTGATCGCGTGGGCTGGGGCCGTGGCGGGGTGACCTTCGGGGTCTCGGGTGGCGTGGCGGCGAGCGTCGCCGGGGTGGTGGGCCGGGCGACGGGATGCTCATGCTGTGGCCGCGGCGCGTCGGGTGCGGCCGTCGGGGCCGCGGATTTCGCATCGACCGACGCCAGCAGATTCTCGATTTCGGTGCGAGTGCGGTAGGTGACGTCGCTTCGGTCGCGCAGCGTGCGCAGCAGACGGGCGATGTCGTTGCGTGCCGTGGGATCGTCGCCGTCTTCTTCGAGTCCGGATTTGAGTTCGGTCAGCAAGTGAGTTTGTTGGCGCGGGTCGAGATCTTGCTCCGCAAGGGTAGAGCTGAGCCGCATCAGGTAGGCAAACGGTACCGGCGGTTCATCGGGCAGCGGCGAGGGCAATGGCCGCTGCTGAGCCGCTAACGCATGCACCGCGGTGACCAGCTGGATACCGGTGTCAACGCTGGGGTCTTCATAATCGATAACCTGAAGCGCCGCAACGGGATTGGCCCGCATGCTGTCGACCGGGCCGATCCGAACGGGAAGGATCGGCCGCTCCAGGGCCTTCGCGTAGCGCAATTCGGCCTGACAGGGTTTGGACTCCAACGAGCGGTTCGACAGCGCGAGGATGAACACCTCGCACGAGCGGATCTGCTCGAGGATCTCCTTCCACCATGCTTCGCCGCCGCCGAGGTCCTCATCGAACCAAACCTGCTGGCGTGCTCGCCTCAGCGCTGTCGTCAGGGGCTCAATGGCCGACCTGTCTTGGCTTGAGTAGCTGACAAATAGCCCCATGGCACTCTCCTCGGGCACGGGAGCGAACCGGCAATCTGCGATGCGACGATAACCCATCTGCGCTGCGGTCGGGCAGCATTCGGGTACAGCTGGGTCTGCTAGCCGGCGAACCGCGAGAGCCGCGCCGACAAGTGCGGCACCAACCCCCCGTCAGCGTCCACCCGTTCTTCCACGTAGGCCAAGTCGCCACCCTCGACGATGCCGTACAGCCGCTTCGCGCCGCCGACCAGCACACCCGACCGGCTGCGGGCCAGGGCATCGGTGACCAATTCCCACGACGACTGGTTGAGCGGGCGCCCGTAGAACAGCTCGACGTAACCGGCGGAGTGCGCCAGCAGCAACTCGATGGCCTGTGACTCTGTCTGGTCGTGGGGGTCGGTCACGAAGCGCCAGTACCCGGTTTCGCGTAAGTCGGGTCCTTGGTAGTCACCCGAATCTGTCAGCCGCCAGGACCGGGCTTCCCAGTTCAGATAGTCGCCGCCGTCGTGCGAGACGACGATCTGCTGCCCGAACCGGTAATCGCCGTCGGCTCCGCGGCCCTCTCCTTCGCCGCGCCAGACGCCGACCAGGGGAAGCAGGGCCAGCAAGGCGTCGTTCAGGTTGGCGCCTTCGCGCAGGTTTGCGGTGTCCGCGGGGATGGGCAGATCGTCGAAGACCGGGATGTTGCGGGTCGCGGTCATCTTGGCGCGTTGGGCGGCTGCGGCGACGGCGCGATCCCCGGAGCTGGGCGGAAGGACCGGCTCGTCACCGGTGTCGGCGCTGGACGTCATGCGACGCTCCTCTGCATCGCTGCGGTCTGCATTGTCGCCGGCTGGGAGTCATGCGACGCTCCTCTGCATCGCTGCGGTCTGCATTGTCGCCGGCTGGGGGTCATGCGCCGCTCCTCCGCATCGCTGCGCTCTGCATCGTCGCCGGCGCGTCACGACTCGTCGGTGATCAGCCGATACAGCGTGTAGAGCGCGAACCAGGAGATCGCCACGACAGACGCGACCAGCATGATCTCGAAGAACAAAACCACGGCGACGAGTCTAGTCGTTCGCGGCGGTGCGGCTGGCCGGGGAGACCGGTCAGGCGATCTTGATGTCGACCTCGTGAATCCCCGCGCCCGACGGGGTCACCACCGCGTCGCCGTTGCCTGCCGCCGACAGCGCGCGCAGCGTCCAGGAGCCGGGTGCGGCGAAGAATCGGAAGTCGCCGGTGGCTGACGCGACGACCTCGGCGGTGAACTCGTCGGAGGAGTCCAGCAGGCGCACGAACGCGCCGGCAACGGCCTGGCCGTTACCGTCGACGACCCGACCGGTGATCACCGTCTCCTTTTCCAGGTCGACGCTGGCCGGCAACGTCTGTCCTTGCTTCGGTGCAGAGCACATATCAGCTTCCCAACTCGATCGGGGCGCCCACCAGGGAGCCGTATTCCGTCCAACTGCCGTCGTAGTTCTTGACGTTTTGGTGTCCGAGCAACTCGCGCAGCACGAACCAGGTGTGCGATGACCGCTCACCGATTCGGCAATACGCGATGGTCTCCTTCGACCCGTCCAGACCGGCGCCGGCGTACAGCTTGGCCAAGTCGTCGTCGGACTTGAAGGTGCCGTCCTCGTTGGCGGCCTTACTCCACGGCACGTTGATCGCACCGGGGATGTGGCCGGGCCGCTGGCTTTGTTCCTGCGGCAGGTGGGCCGGTGCCAGGATCTTGCCGGAGAACTCGTCCGGGGAGCGTACGTCGACCAGGTTCTTCACGCCGATCGCGGCGAGCACCTCGTCGCGGAACGCCCGGATGGTGTTGTCGGGCGGGCTCGCGGTGTACGACGTCGCGGGCCGCGTCACCTCATCCTTCGACAACGGCCGCCCGTCGAGCTCCCACTTCTTGCGGCCACCGTCGAGCAACTTGACGTGGTCGTGGCCGTAGAGCTTGAAGTACCAGTACGCGTAGGCGGCGAACCAGTTGTTGTTGCCGCCGTAGAGGATCACGGTGTCGTCGTTGGCGATACCGCGGTCGCTCAGCAGCTTGGAGAACTGTTGGGCGTCGACGAAGTCACGTCTTACGGGGTCTTGCAGATCGGTACGCCAGTCCAGCTTGACCGCTCCGGCGATGTGGCCGCCGTCGTAGGCGCTGGTGTCCTCGTCGACCTCGACGAAGACGACGTGGTCGGCATCGAGATTGCTCTGGGCCCAGTCGGCGGAGACCAGGACGTCGGAGCGTGCCATGTGGGAAATCCTTTCGGGAGTTACGCGGGCTCAGAAGTCCTGGAGGCGGGCTTCAGATGCACGACGAGTGGGTAGAGCTGGCAGCCCAGGCAGATGCCGAAAGCCGCGTTGAGGAACGCCGCGACCAGCCCGGCACCCGTGGCGATCAGGCCGACCAGCGGCGCGCCGACGGCGAAGCCGGCCGCGCCGATGACTGCGAAGACGAGGCCGACCAGTTGGGCGAACTTCAGCGGCGGCACCGGCTCCCGCTCGCGGACCGGTCCCAGCCGCGGGGCCACGAGTTTGGCGAATATCAGCCCATAGGGGTGACGACGCGGGCCGCCCACCGCGCCGATCGCGAAGACGACGGCTTGCAGGCCCAGGATGACCGCGGCGGCCAGCGAGCTGATCCCCGAGACGATGAGGGTGATCACCAGCACGCCGGTGGTGATCCAGGCGACGAAGCGTGGTCCACGAACATCGACTTGGTCGGTGGTCTTGGTGCTCGACATGATGCTGCTCCTAGCTGCTCTGTGCAGGGGTATGGGGGACGCGCGCCATGGTGTTTATTCCTGGCTGCTCCGAGCGCGGCGCGAGAAAGCGCAGCTACTCAGCAACTACAACAACAGCAGCAACCCGCGACGCGGCACAGATCGACTGCGCGGCGCTTCGTGAGCACGAGCTCAAGGCGGGCGGACACGTCGGACAGCTTACCCAATGGCCACACCATCAAGCCAACAGCGGAACCAGCGCCGACCGCAGGTCATCGGCTTTCGGTACACCCGCGGCGCGGTACCGCTGACGCCCTCCGGCATCGAAGATAAATGTGGTGGGCAGGGACAAAACCGAAAGACGTCGCGCGGCGGCCGGATTGGCGTCCATGTCGATCTCCACGTGCGCCACCTCGCCAAGGTCGTTGCACACCTGGGTGACCACACGGCGAACCTGGGTGCACGGCGAACACCACGGGGCACTGAAGTGCACGATGGTCGGTCCGTCGGCCGATAAGCCGAGATCGCTGGTGTCCACTTCGCCGGCCGTTGCCGAATCGGTCGCCCGGACGCGACCGGCACGCCGGTTCAGCAGCCACCCGACCATGCTCGCCAGTGCCAGCGCAGCCATCACGGCCACGATCGCTGAAGTCATGCGCGCCGCTCTCCCCCGCAAGCGGGTGGGGGTCCCCCCAGCCGCGCAGCGGCGAGGGGGCGTGCCCCCACCTGATCGCTGCGCTCTGCATCGTCGCTGGCGCGAATCATGCTGGGTTAAACCCGTCGAGAGTGATGGTTAATCCCTTGGTGATGCCCTCGATGATGACGTCGGAGCCGCGGACGCCCTCGCTCGTCGGCGCCAACCCGAACGGAAGTTTTTGGTCGGGCAACTTGCCGGCGAATGCGGCGAGCACCGCGTCGCGCTTGTCGTCGGGAACCTTCTGATTGGCGGTGTCCGGGCCGGTCAGCACCCCGGTGGGGGTGAACACCAGCGTGGTGTAGTCGTCGGCGGCCATCGACAGGTCTACGGACACGCTGACCCGTTTGTCGAAGTGGGCCGATTTCGGGGTGCCGGTGAACACCAGACCGTGGTTGCTCGAGATCCCCGATTCAGTGGTGCCGCCGGTCGCGTTGTTGGTTTCCTGCGGCGGCGCTTCGACCATCAGATCGCGGATACCCATGTAGCGGCCGAGGTGCAGCGAGTCGATGATAATCCGGCTTTCCAGCCTGCCGACCCGAAGCCTGGCATCCGGGCCGATCAGCCATGACGCGTCGGTCAGGTCGACCGAGTACATGGTGGCCTCCAGCGTGGCTTTGCCGATCACCGGGCGGTCGACTGTGGTGGCCTTGATCTCCACCTGGCTGTAGTTCTCCCGCATCGCCTGCGGTATCACCGGGAAGCCGAGGATCGCGACGAACGGGTCGAATCCCAGGTGCGCCGCATCACGGACCGAGCGGGCCAGCCGATACTCCGCGAAAATGGTGGTGCCAAAGTCGACGCCCGCGGCGCCGACAAGCACGATCACGACCGCCAGCAGCGCCGCCATCGCACCGACCAGCACTTTACGCATCCGCATATTGTGGCGTACCGCGCCGTCATGGAAGCTCTGGAGCCGCTACGGAATGGTCTGCCCGGGTCCTGGGCAGACCGTTACGGTCTGCATCGTCCCCGCGCTGAACACCAGCCTTCACGCTATCGTTAAATAACCTGGCCGATAACTTCACATCTCGCACATCTCGCCAATGAATTTGGGAGACGCCTTTCCCACGACGCTGGAGGGGCTTGTTGGACCTGCTATTGCTGACCGCGGAGCCGCACCCGGACGTGGTCCTGCCGTCGTTGTCGCTGCTCGCCCACACTGTGCGTACAGCGCCGCCCGACGTCTCTTCCCTACTGGAAGCGGGTAGCGCGGACGTACTGATCATCGACGCGCGACTCGACCTGCCTGCAGCCCGTGGGTTATGCCGGTTGCTGGGTTCGACGGGTCGCTCAATTCCAGCGGTCGTGGTGGTGAACGAGGGCGGCCTGGTGGCCGTCAACGCCGACTGGGGTTTGGACGAGATCCTGCTGCCCAGCACCGGGCCCGCCGAGATCGATGCCCGGCTGCGACTACTCATCGGCCGCCGGGGCAGCCTGCAGGACCAGGAGAGCGTGGGCAAAATCACCCTTGGCGAACTGGTGATCGACGAGAGCACTTACACCGCCCGGTTGCGCGGGCGTCCGCTTGACCTCACCTATAAGGAATTCGAATTGCTGAAGTACCTGGCGCAGCATGCCGGCCGGGTATTCACCCGGGCGCAGCTGTTGCACGAGGTGTGGGGATATGACTTCTTCGGCGGCACCCGTACCGTCGACGTGCACGTGCGCCGGTTGCGCGCCAAACTTGGGCCGGAATACGAATCGCTGATCGGCACGGTACGCAACGTGGGTTACAAAGCGGTCCGCCCGACCCGCGGCCGGCTGCCGAGCGGCGAGCCCACCGCCGACGACATCGAACCCGAAGCACCGAGTCGCCAAGAGCCGCTGGTCGATCCGCTACGCAGCCAGTGACGTCACCCGAGTGGCGCGCGGTGCTGGCCGCACCGGAACAGCAGCAGATACGTGAACTCGTCAGCGCTGCAGCGCAATTCGATAAAGTGACGCCGGTCGGCGAGCAAGTTCTGCGGGAGCTGGCAGATCAACGCAGCGAGCACCTGCTGGCCACCGGTCCCGATCCAAGCGGCGGCGAGCGAATCGTCGGCTATCTGAATCTTTCCCCTGGACCGGAAGATGGGTTCGCCATGGCGGAGTTGGTGGTGCATCCGCAAGCCCGGCGGCACGGTGTCGGCACCGTGATGATCCATGCCGCGTTGTCCAAAACTGCTGGGCGCAACCGCTTTTGGGCGCACGGAACGCTGGAGTCAGCGCGGGCGACCGCCTCAGCATTGGGTCTGGTGGCGGTTCGCGAACTCATTCAGATGCGGCGGTCCCTGCAGGGCGTTACAGAGCCGGCCGTGCCCGACGGGGTACGCATCCGGACCTATGCCGGCGCGGCCGACGACGCCGAACTGCTGCGGGTCAACAACGCCGCATTCGCGGCGCACCCCGAGCAGGGCGGCTGGACTGCAACCGATCTGGCCGAGCGGCGCGCTGAACGGTGGTTCGACCCGGAAGGGCTGTTCCTGGCCGTCGACGAGCAGACGAACACCTTGCTTGGCTTTCATTGGACGAAAGTGCATTTCGACGAGCCCGGCCTGGGCGAGGTCTATGTCGTCGGCGTCGATCCGTCGGCGCAGGGCAAAGGCCTGGGTGGCCTGCTGACGTCGGTGGGGGTCGCCTTCCTGGCGCGTCGACTGGCCGGAGCGGCCCAACCCACGGTGATGCTCTTCGTCGAGTCGGACAACGCCGCGGCGCTGAATACCTACCGGCGCCTGGGATTCACTCAGCACAGCGTCGACACCGCCTATGCGCGGGCCGCAGCCGCCTCGTCCAGCGGTAGCTGACCTGTTCACCACGCGTTCACGTGGCAGGTGGGTGCCGTCTACGCCCGGCGCATACTTTCCGGGTAGCCGGCAAGTGCAGTCGGGACAAGACAATGACAATCAGTCGCGGATGCAATCATTGAGAAAGTGGGATCAGTGAAGCTCGACCCGGTGGGCAGAGCGCTGGTGGCCGCGGTGTCGACGGCAGTGATCGCGGGCGCGATGTCGACCGGCTGTGGGAGCGATAGCAACCTTCATGGGATGTCGCCACCGACGGGACCGGTGTATTGCGGCGGTAAGAGCGCCCTGACGGCCGAGGGTTCCACGGCCCAGCAAAACGCCATCGCGTTGTTCAACGTGGACTGGGCTCAGCTGTGTCCCGGTAAGCAGTTGGCATATAACCCGACCGGGTCTGGCGCCGGGCGTGACCAGTTCATCGCCGCGCACGTGGATTTCGCCGGCTCGGACTCACCGCTGAGCCACGACCAGATCGATCCGGCCGCCAAGCGCTGCAACGGAAACCCGGCCTGGAATCTGCCGATGGTTTTCGGGCCAGTCGCGATTGCCTACCATCTGGACGGTGTCAAGCAGCTGGTCGTCAACGCCGATGTGCTGGCCAAGATCTTCAGCGGCTGGATCACGAACTGGAACGATCCGGCCCTCGTCGAACTCAATCCAGGCGTGGCGCTGCCCGACACCAGGATCTCGCCGATCTACCGGTCGGACTCCTCAGGGACCACCGATAACTTTCAGAAGTATCTGGCCATGGCCGCCCCGAATAGTTGGACCAGGGGTACCGGCAGCGAGTTTCAGGGCGGCGTCGGTGAGGGGACGCAGAAGTCGGCCGGCGTCATCCAGGCCGTGCAGTCCACGTCCGGTGCCATCGGATACGTCGAGAAAGGCTTCGCCGATCAAAGCGGTGTGCCCTACGCCCAGATCAACGATGGCAGCGGCGCGGTGAAGCTCACCGACGACGCCGCTCGCAAGGCCATCGACAGCGCGACCTTCGCGGGCACGGGCGACGATTTGAAACTGAATCTGAAATCGCTTTACAGCACCAAAGCGGCCGGTGCTTATCCGCTGGTGCTCGCCACCTACGAGATCGTCTGTTCCAAGGGTTACGACCCGGCGACCGCCGACGCGGTCAAGTCGCTCCTGACCGTGGCCGCCAACAACGCTCAAAGCAGCCTTTCAGCCGCGGGGTATGTTCCGTTGCCGGATAAGTTCAAACAGCGCTTGGTCGGCGCGATTGACGCGATCCGGTGACCAAAATGATTGACCTGTGGCCGACAGCCCTTGATTGATGGGAACACCATGACGACACCAAAATCAGCCGATGCCGGCTCGGGTGAGGTCGTCACCGGGCCTTCGTTGCGGCCATCAGCGCCCCCCGCCCTGTACTGGGGCAGCAGCAAACCTGGTCTCGGTGACCGGCTGTTCCGCGGCCTGTCCAAGGGCTCCGGCGTCCTGATCGTTGTCTTGATCGCCGCCATCGGAGTGTTTTTGCTCATGCGTGCGATCCCGGCCCTGGCGCGCGACCGGGAGAATTTCTTCACCTATGGCGGCAGCTGGGTCACCACCAACACCTCAGCGATGCATTTCGGCATCTTCGACATGCTGCAGGTGACGGTGTTCGTGGCATTGTTCGCCCTGATCCTGGCGATGCCGGTTGCGTTGGGCATCGCGATCTTCGTGACCCAATATTCGCCGCGCCGGATCGCCGGACCGCTGGCCTACGTGGTCGACCTGCTGGCTGCGGTCCCGTCGATCATCTATGGGGTCTGGGGACTGTACGTGCTGGCGCCGCGGCTGCGACCGATCGCGACCTGGCTCAATGAGCACCTGGGCTGGCTTTTTCTGTTCGCGACCGGTAACGCCTCGGTTTCCGGGGGCGGCACCATCTTTACCGCCGGGATCGTGCTGGCGGTGATGATCCTGCCGATCATCACAGCGGTCACCCGCGAGGTGTTCATCCAAACGCCGCAGAACCACGTCGAGGCCGCGCTGGCGCTCGGCGCCACCCGCTGGGAGGTGGTCAAGACCGCGGTGCTGCCGTTCGGACGCTCCGGTTACATCAGCGGCGCCATGTTGGGCCTGGGCCGAGCGCTGGGTGAGACCGTCGCACTGCTGATCATTCTGCGCGGCACCCAGGCGGCGTTCGGCTGGTCGTTGTTCGACGGCGGCTACACCTTCGCGACCAAGATCGCCTCGACCGCCGCAGAATTCAACAACCATTACAAAGCCGGCGCCTATATCGCTGCAGGATTGGTGCTGTTCCTGCTGACCTTCGTGGTCAACGCGATGGCGCGCGCCGCTGTCGCCGGCAAGGACACCCGGTGACGTCGATCCTGGACCGCCCGCTCAAGGCGCGGACATTCACCGTCGTCAGCCGGCGCCGACTGCTGGCTAACGCCATAGCCACCCTGCTGGTGACGCTGTCGGTGGTGGTTGCCCTGATACCGCTGGTCTGGGTGCTCTGTTCGGTGGTTGCCAAGGGGCTCAGCGCGGTCAGATCAAGCGTGTGGTGGACGCATTCTCAAGCGGACATGACCGCGTTCATATCTGGCGGCGGCGCCTACCACGCCATCGTCGGAACGGTCATGCAAGGCTTGGTGTGCGGGATCATCGCCGTACCGATCGGCATTTTCGTCGCCATCTATCTGGTCGAATACGGCGGCGACACCCCGCTGCGCAAGCTGACCACGTTCATGGTCGACATCCTCACCGGAGTCCCGTCCATCGTGGCGGCGCTGTTCATCTATGCACTTTGCATCGCCACGCTGGGCTTTCCCCGGTCCGGTTTCGCAGTCTCGCTGGCGTTGGTGCTGCTGATGCTTCCGGTGATCGTGCGCGCGACCGAGGAGATGCTGCGGATCGTCCCGGAGGACCTGCGTGAGGCCAGTTTTGCGCTGGGCATACCGAAGTGGCGAACGATCACCAGAATTGTGCTTCCCGCCGGGCTGTCCGGCATCATCACCGGCGTGATGTTGGCGCTGGCCAGGGTGATGGGGGAGACCGCCCCATTGCTGATCCTGGTGGGCTACTCGCAGGCGATGAACTTCGATATGTTCACCGGCTTCATGGGCTCGCTCCCGGGCATGATGTACGACCAGACGTCGGCCGGTGCGGGTGCCAACCCGATTCCTACCGATCGGCTGTGGGGCGCTGCCCTAACGCTGATTTTGCTGATCGCCGTTATTAATGTGGGCGCCAGGCTGGTTGTGAAAGTCTTCGCGCCCGAGACGCTAGGCAGGAGCTGAGGTGGCTAAGCGGTTAGACCTCAAAGAGGTCAACATCTATTACGGGTCGTTCCTTGCGGTCGCTGACGTTTCGCTGACCGTCCTGCCTCGCAGCGTGACGGCCTTCATCGGCCCGTCCGGCTGCGGCAAGACGACAGTGCTGCGCATCCTGAACCGGATGCACGAAGTCATCCCCGGTGCCCGCATGGAGGGCAGCGTGCTGCTCGACGACGACGACATCTACGGCTCGGGGGTCGACCCGGTAGGTGTGCGTCGTGCGATCGGAATGGTCTTCCAGCGGCCGAATCCGTTCCCCACCATGTCAATTCGCGACAATGTG
>JAFAID010000030.1 GCA_019236925.1 Mycobacterium sp.
CACGGCCGCGGAAATCAGTAGTCCACTACGGCTTTTTGGTGGCCCTAGATGCCGTGACGCACGTCCGGCGCATCAACATCGACAAACGCGACTGCCGACCCAACCTTAAGCGGCCAGCGCGGCGACTACGCGAGCGACAAGGTGTCGCCAGCGCCAGCTAATCGCAGGCGTTCATCAGCGCTTGCGACATAGCTCACCCCTTCGCCCATCCCGTGCATGAGTTGGTCACGAAAAGTGCGCGCGCTGAAGGCCGAACCCGTTCTGAGAGCTTGAAACTCGTCATCGTGATCCCTCCATCGAACGAACGGAACGCCTTTCCGGTCACCGCTCAACGTTTCGTTCGTTGAGGGTGTCGCTGCGTGCTGAGATCGCGGTGACGATCTGCCGCAGCTGCCATTCAGCAGTACAGCGGGACATCACCGTCGGTGAAGACCAGGCCGCCGAGTTTCCCCGCACGTGCCACCTCACCGTCGAACACAACAGCGCCGTCATCCTCGTCGCGGTCTGCGATCCTGCGCTGCAGGACTATGCGTTCGGCATCCTCGACGCGACTCGAATCACGTTGCGGCTGACCGGAATCCCGATTGAGCGGATGCGCACTACCGACAGCCTGACCAAGGCCGGTCAATGGCTGGATCCCCGCGAGCAGGGCCCCACCATCGCCTACACCGACGCGGACGCGACCGCAGAGCTGGTCGCCGAGGGCGAGATTATGTCGCGTCGTTGAGCGGTGCCCTCATGGCTTCTGTGCTGGCCGAACGATGCGGAAGTGCCGGCGCGTCGTTGAAAGAAAAATACGTAGTGGAGTACTGATTGCAGCGTGACTTCGGCGCGCTTCGATGATGGTCGTGGATGTCGGCTGACCTTTGCGGGCGGACGAACATATCGCGGCATCGAGAGGCAGTAATGGAGTGCTCATGAAAACCAAGGAAATCTCAGCGGAAGGCCCCATTGTCATGAGGCGCCCGATTTCGGTCGTGGTTGCCGAGGACTGCTTGCTGGTCCGCGACAGTGTCTGTCGGGCCCTGTCAATGGACCCAAATGTGACCGTGGTCGGTGTCGCTGTGGATTATGACTCCACGGTCGAACTCCTCGACCGGCATAAGCCAGCGCTGCTATTAACCGACGTGCGCATGCCGCCAACATCGACGGATGAGGGAATCCGGCTGGCTCATTGGTTGCGCAGCGCGCACCCCGAGACCGGGGTGATCGTGTTGTCGCAATACGCCCAGCCCGAGTACGCGCTCGGGTTGCTCGATCGCGGCAGCACGGCGCGCGGGTATCTGTTGAAGGAAC
The DNA here is from genome assembly GCA_019236925.1 of Mycobacterium sp. Lineage (GTDB taxonomy): Bacteria > Actinomycetota > Actinomycetes > Mycobacteriales > Mycobacteriaceae > Mycobacterium. Next base: position 1,297 of record JAFAID010000030.1, read on the forward strand.
GGATCGCGACCTTCGACCAACTCAGCGACGCGGTGCGCCAAGTGGCAGCCGGCGGGACGGTGCTCGATCCGCTGGTGGTAGAGGCGTTGTTGGGCCAGCCGGACTCCGCACAAACACTCGACAGGCTGACTCGGCGAGAGTCCGAGGTTCTCGCTGAACTCGCTACCGGCGGCAGCAACCGCGCGGTGGCGCAGCGACTCGTAGTGACCCAGCGGGCGGTGGAAAAGCACATCAACTCAATCTTCGCCAAGTTCGGCCTCACCGGAGATGACTCGGTCGACCGGCGCGTTAAGGCGGTGCTGATGTTCCTTAACGACTGCGCAACCGTTTAGAAGTGTGGTGTGTACACCGTGGTGTCAGCGAAACCACAGCAGACAATGCCGAGCATGACGGCCGACCGGGTGCGGGTATGGGTGGTCGATGACCAGGCCAGCTTCCGGAGAGCCGTCGAGATGCTAGTCACCACAAAGGGATTCGTGTTGGCCGGCGAATGTGATACCGGTGAATCCGCGATCGAGCTCATTCGGGACGGCGGTGCTGGGATCGTCTTGATGGACGTTCACATGCCCGGAATGGGCGGTATCGAAGCCACTCGCCGAATCCGCGCCACACACCCCAAATTGACGGTCCTGCTGATGTCAACCTACGACGTCGGCGAGCTTCCAGCTGGGGCCGCGGATTTCGGCGCCGCGGCCTACGCGGACAAAGAAAACCTGTGTCCGGTTCTGCTGACCCGGTTATGGCGAGCAGTTGACTAAGGCCAGTCCCGTGTTGTTAGGTCGCGACGTTTTTCACCGCTTTGCGAAGGAACGCTTTGGGCTGTTCCTGACTGCTCTGGCCATATATTCCGGTTGCGGCGTGTTGGTGCCGCTGGGACTGTACAAGTGGGTGCTGCGATCCCCCTGGTGGCTGGCCATCGCCGGGGTCTGCGCCGCGCAGTGTGTCGTGCTGGGGGCCGGGCTGCGCCTGTGGCGACGCGGTAGACATCGGCACGCGGTCACGCTCGTTTGTATCAGCAACTGGGCCACCCTTTTGTTCATTACGTTCGACGTGCCGGACTTGTTGCCAGTTTGCGTGCTCGGGGCGTTGGTGCCGGTCGCTTTCGCCGAGCCCTACGTCCGCTGCCAGCGCGGGCCGACTTTCGCCATAATTACCGCCGGCTCCGCCGGCTGCGTATTGGCTCTGGCTGCATTACGGTTTCAGAATATTTCACACCTGGGTGCGCATACGCCTCTCGCTATCCAGAGCGCGTTCTTCATCCCGGCACTGGTGTTCCTTGCCCTTTACCTCCTGGTGATTGTGTGGAACAACGCCGCGGCGCTGCGAACGTCGCGTGCCCGGCTGATCACCGCCGCTGACGAGGAACGGCGCCGCCTCGAACGTGACCTGCATGACGGCGGCCAACAACACCTCATCGCCCTGGCGGTGCTCATCCAACTCGCCCGCACCGCCGAACATGACCAATGCCAGCCGCTCCTCGTCGAGGCCTCCGGGCTGCTGGAGACCGCGATCGCCGAGATCCGCCGACTCGCCCACGGTATTTACCCCCCGCTGCTCGTCAGCGGCGGTCTGGCCCAAGCTGTGCCCGCGGCCGCCGCGCACGCCCCGGTACCCGTACAACTGAACCTGCACGGCCTCGGCCGCTACCCCGCCCCGATCGAGGCCGCCCTCTATTACTACTGCACCGAAGCGCTGCAGAACGCCGTCAAACACGGCGGCCCCGACACCACGGCCACGATCACCGCCCATGCCAACGACCGGATGCTTACCCTCACGATCAGCGACACTGGCCGCGGATTCGACCCCGCCACCACCGGCAGGGGGCTGACCAATATGACCGACCGTCTGTCAGCCATTGGCGGACAGCTCCTTATCGACACCGCTCCCGGGCGTGGCACCCGCATCACCGCCACCGTCGCCACCCCAGTGCAACCATACGGAAACAGCGCTGGACACCGAGATGACCGAGCACCTCGGCTATGGCAAGCACGACCCGATCGGGCGGGGCAGCGGTAACTCGCGCAACGGCAGCCGGGCAAGACGGTCATCACCAAGATCTGGCCGGTGGACATCGAGGATGCTACGCGACACCAACAGCGCGTTTTGAGCCGCAGATCATCAATAAGCACCAACGCCGGCTGAGCGGCATCGATGAGATCGTATTGGCGCTGCCGGCAAAGAGATTAACGATCGGGGAGATTGCTCTTGACTTCGCCGACGTCTACGACTACCTCGGCGTGCTCGCCGAGCCCGCCGCTGTCGACAAACTCGTCGCCGAACTCAAGTCCGCCCTGATCGTGTAGCAGAAAGCCAAAGATATCCTGCGCGCCTTCGGGCTGCGGCTGCTGCCCGTCGACAACCCGCACGCCAAATCCGACATCGCAATAATCGAGAAGCGCAGAGCTCTTTTCGTCGATCATGCTCGTCAGCTGCGACCTCATCACAGGTGTGCCGCCGATCAACCGGGCATTGCGCCCGCTTGTGACCGGCGCCGGCTTTCCTGGCGGTCGGGTCAAGGATACGAAGCACTCAGCGCCGTCAATCTGCGGTTATCTTACGGGGCCGGGCAGGAACAGCACGGATCGCGAATCACGCCCTCAACGCTGCCCAAAAATCTGATCGCCAGAACCGCCACGGAGAGCGCGACGAGGACGACGCCGCGCGAGCAAGGCCGTAACTGCCGGCAGGGTTCAACTCATGCACACCCAGTGGAACGGTGCTCCCCGGCTCAACTCAGCCAGCAGCTGGTCGGACCGTCGCGGCTTTGACATCCGAATCGGCCGCGTCGTGGAGCTTCCCGGCACGGCTGCTGCTGGCGCAGTCGTACCGTGCGCTGGGCCGGGTGGGGCCGGGCGCCAAGATGGTGGCCGAGCTGCGCACAAGGTACGGCAGGGATGTCGCGGTGTTCGGGCCGCAGTTGCGTATCGCAGAGGCTTGGCTGGCCGCTGCGGAGGGAAATGTCAGCGCTGCAATCGATTTGGCGCTTGACGGGGCTCGGCGCGCTGAAGAGTCCGGCTAACGGGCGATCGAGATGCTGGCGCTGCATGCCGCGGTCCGCTTCGGCGACCACTCCAGCCTGGGCCGCCTGTTCGAAATCGCAACAGACGTCGGCGGGCGGCTGGCGGCCGTCATCGCCGCGCACGCCGCGGCACTGCGCGACCGCGACGCCGCGGCGATCTTCGTCGCGGCGCACCAATTCGAGCAGCTCGGCGCATTGTTATCGGCGGCCGACGCGGCCGCGCAGGCGGCGTCGGCGTTCCAGGCGTCCGACGGCCGGCGCACGGTGGAGGGCAATCTGTACCGCGCCTGTATCAAGCACTCCCGGTACCGTGACGGGATCAGCGAATTCGGCCAACGCGGTGGCGAGAGGTGTTGCTGCTCTAGCGAACGTCAATTGTCAGCTCGACGCTGCCACTTCTGCACTTCCGCGGCTGCCGTGGTCGTTGCGTTCGGCTTCCGCAAGATTAGAAACGACCCGCCGGTTGGGGTAGCGAATAGGTCATCGACCCATGACTCACTGGTCTAAGGCCAAAAGTTTCGATGAGCGTTGTCACCCAATACCACCAGGGTGGTCTACTCTTCCGACTATTCTGCTGGCCTAGGCCGGGTTTAACCGATTCAACTTGCGTGAGAACCCGCACAGCGCCGAAACCAGCGGGCAGTCGCCGACAAATCTGCATGTGGTTGTTCACGTTCGACATGGATCCGCCCGTCGTTTACCTGAGCTCACAGCTGGGCCCGGATCGGGTGCACAGGGTTCGGTGCCGGACGCCGTGCGGCGCAGGGCACGTAACCGCGCGGGCGCCCACCAGTTCGCGCTACCCATCAGCCTCATCGCGGCGCGCATGAACACTGCGCGGATGAGGGTGGTGTCCACCAGGATTGCCAACGTCAGGCCGACGCCGAGCATCTTCATGAAGGACACCTGGGACGTGGCCATCGGGTGTTGCCGCGGATGTGGTTGGTGATTGCGACATTTCGTCTCCTAGCCTCGCTGTGGACACTCTCTGATAGCCATCGAGTGTCCTCGAACGGCAGGCGGTGGGCCAGAAAGCACACACCGCATCTGGCGGTGATGTGCACCCCCGGGTGTGCGCATCGGTGTCGAACGTGGTGTGTACCTGCCGGCCTGCCCGAGCGTCGCGCGAGGATACTCATACTCGGTGTATGAATGCCGGTGCGGGTGCCCGGGCTTACAGCTGTTGTGCGGCGGCCGTCTGCACACAGCTCTAAACGTCATGCTGCTCGTGGCAGCGGGGCGGTTGCCGGGACGGCTTGTGCTGCCGGGGTAGGTGGTCGCGGCGCCAACTCCCTCCGGGCTCGTTTCAGCAGAGCGTCGAGTCTGTCGTTGACGACGTCGGGGCGATCGAGCATCAACATATGTCCCGCGCCGGGGACGTCCACGAACTCCGCTGCGGAAACTGCCGCGGCAATGGCCTCCGAATGGTGAGGCGGCGTGACCCAGTCCGTGGTTCCGCACATGATGAGTGTCGGTGTGCGGCTGAGGGCTCGGTATGCTGCCGTGCCGTCGAAGTGACAGATCGAGTCGAGGAAACCCGCCACGATCGCCAGTTCCGGCGCGCCGATGAGGGCAGCCACGGTGGGCGCCCTCTTTGTGCCGAGTCGCCATATTGGTTCCGTAACGCGAACTGCGTTGATGCGCCACGCGTCGACGGAGCCGGGGATGTGGGCGGCCAGCGTCCACGCACGGCGGGCGAGCGGAGTAGCCAGCAATCTGCCGAGCCCGATCCGGGTGAAGTCCCCAGCCGCAGTGGCGATAAGCCCGACTCCGGTGATTCTGTCCGCGTTACGGGATTGGTGATGCTGCAGGTACTCCAGGATGGTCATGGCCCCCATGGAATGGCCAATGAGAACAATGTCGCCGGTGGGCGTCGTCGTGTCAATGACGGCGTCGAGGTCACAGGCGAGTTGTCCGAGAGTGTTGCTGGGGGCGCATCCGCGACCGGAGCGGCCGTGTCCGCGTTGGTCGTAGGCGATTAAGCGGATGTCGGGGTGACGCGACGCCAGGTGAGTTGTCTGGCATCGCCAACTCTCGCCGTCGCCCAGAAGTCCGTGCAAAAGAATCACCGTTGTGTCCGCGACTTCGGGACCAATTCGTCTTGTCTGCAGGGCAAGCCCGTCGGCGGCAGTGACCGCAACTCGTTGTGCTGCTTTTGCGTTCATCGGCGTGGTCGGCGATTTAATCGTTCAAATGCCGCTCGTAGTCCCGGCGCTCAAGCCACGACTGCAGGTCGTGCACGCCGACCGCAAACAACGCCAGTGACAACAGTGTCACGACGGTCTGGAAGGTACTCATAGCCAGTCCAATTCGCGGGCCATGCGCGACTGCTCGAGGTATCTGCTGGGCTGCGGGTAGTGTCGTCGCGCGGGAGGCAGCTGTATTGCGGCGCCGACAACTCGGATCGCGTTGATCAACCTGCCCGAGATCGACGCGGGCCGCGACGAAATGGCCGCCTCGGTGCTGAACACGACCTCCTGCTGGGTGATGAAATGGGGCGCCTGAGACGTCGTGTCCCTCACCGAGGTTGGTTCAGCATCTTGAATGACATCGGGGATCCCCGCGGATGCGGTTGTTGGTTCTGACATTTCGGCTCCTCGCCGTGTTGGCGTGCTGTCCTTTTGTGGACATGCTCGGATAGGCATTGAGTGTCATCGGACAACAAGGCGGTGGGCCAGAGAGCACACACCACACTTGGCGGTGATATGTACCCCGGGGTGTGCGTATCAGTATCGAGCGTGGTGCCTACCTGCCTCGCTGCCCGGCACTCGACACGCCGGGGAAGTACGCACCACCACCAACGGTGGTGCCCTCAGGCTGTTGGCGACCCGTGAGTTCTCCGAAGATCGTTGTGTCGGTCGATTATTGGCCGTCAATGCCAACACACGAGATCACGAGCGGAACAGTTGCGGCCGCCGCAGCCGTTCGCGCCAATTCTGTCAAGAGGAGGAACCTGCGATGACGGCGCTGCTCGATGCCGCCACCCCGCGGCCCAGCGAGGGGAGGGCTCCAGTGGACGGAAAATATGTCGGATATGTGGCGGGCGAGGATCCGCTGCACGGCTTCCTGAGCAAGATCATGCGTGATCGCTTGGGGGTACGCGAGCCGCAGCTGGCGTACCGCGTGTTCCGGCTGTCCGGAAGCAACGAGGTCTACGCGTACCAGGAAAAATTCAGCGGCACCAAGGTCATCTGCAAGTTCTACGGCACCAGGTTCGCGACGGATCTGGATAAGGCGGCCTGGATGGCACGCCAGGAGTACGAGGGACTCGAAACGCTGCGCCGGTACAACCTGGTCGGATCGCCGCACCACGTGATCCGGCCGCTGGGAGTCAGCCGCGACATCAACGGCGTGCTGGCCGTCGAGTATTACTCCGGTGAGGAATTCAGCCACGCGATCGCGCGGGCGACGCAGCACGGGGACGAGACACACCTGTACTGGCGGCTGAAGGCCTTGGGGTACTTCCTGGCCACCCAGCACAACCTGACGGCCAACGGCGCGGCGGTGGATTTCGGTCCCGACTGCCGGTACTTCGACACGATCGTCGACAGCCTGCGGAAGATGCACCGCATCGCGCAGCAGGACATCGACGAGCTCAGCGAGCTGCGTGACCGCTGGCGGGAGCGACCGCAGATGTGGCAGGACCGGCAGGTCTGGCTGCACGGGGATGCGACTCCGGCGAACTTCCTGTTCGGCCACGGCCTGGACGTCGCGGCGATCGACCTGGAGCGGATGAAGCGCGGGGACCGGGTTTTCGACGTCGGGCGGGTGGCCGGCGAGCTAAAGCACGCGTTCATGCGCGACTCCGGCGACTGGCGCAGCGCGGAGCCGTTCATCGGGCACTTCCTGTGGGAGTACAGCTGTCATTTCCCGGAACGCGAGCAGACCTTTGAGTCCATTACCGCTCGGGTGCCGTACTACGTGGCGCTGAACCTGCTGCGGATCGCTCGCAACGGCTATATCGGCCAGGACTACGCCCGCAGGCTGGTGCGGCACGCGAAGAGGATGCTGCGGGCCGCCTGACCGCGGCCTGCGCCCGCCCCGGGACGGCAGGGGACATGGCGGCCTAGACTCGTTGCGACGCTGCGGCGAGCAAGGAGGCCAAACCCGGGCATGGACATCCGAGCGGTGGCCTTCGACGTGAACGGCACTCTGGTCAGGATCCTGGCTAATGACGACGAGGAACGGATCTTCCGGGCCGCATCGCACTTCCTCACCTACCAGGGCATCGACCTGCACCGGCACGAGCTCCGGGACCTGTATTTCCAGATCATGAAGGAGCAGTTGCGGGCCAGTGCGGAGACCTATCCCGAATTCGACGCCACTGGCATCTGGCGCAGCATCGTCGAAGGCCACGGGACGGATTTCACCCGCGCCCTGCCAGCTGGCAAGCTGGAGCAAATCCCGCTGTTCCTGGCCGAGATGTGCCGCGGCATCTCGCGCCGGCGGCTCGGCCTGTACCCCTACGTCCGCGAGATGCTCGACATCCTGCACGACCGCTACCCGCTCGCGATCATCACCGACGCGCAGAGTGCATACGCTCGCAGCGAGCTGCATAAGGTCGGCCTGCTCGGCTACTTCGACCCGATCATCGTCTCCGGCGACCACGGGTACCGCAAACCTGACCGGCGGCTGTTCCAGTTCGCGCTCGACGGCATGGGCGTGGCGGCCGAGAACACGCTGTATGTCGGCAACGACATGCACCGCGACATCTATGGAGCCCGGGAAGCTGGCCTGGCGACCGTGATGTTCGACTCCGATCAAGGACAGAAGGTCTACCGGGATTGCGTACCCGACTACACGATCACGGACTTCCGCGACCTGCTGGAGATCCTCGGCCTGCCCGGGTTCTGACGCGCGATTTAGCTGCTGTCTTTACGCCGGGGGCAGGGGCTTGATGGTCAGGTGGTAGTCCTCGCGGACCCGGCCATCGGGGTCGAGGAGGAGGAAGACCCGGGCCGCCCAGTCGGTCTGCCCGGCGGGAGTGGTCAGCTGGGCGGTGAAGATCCGATCGGACGGCGATCGGCGGTTATTCGCGGTCACTCGCGGACACCTCACATCGGCGCGCACCTAGGAGAAGCCCCGTCACCCGGTGAGTTCATCGGCTGAGGGGACAAACAGTCGAGGTGTGTGTTCAGTGGGGTGCGAGTTAGTTACCTAAAACGGAACGTCGCCCACTAGGAGCCGTTGAGTCCGGCGCCCGCGCTGAGCGGGTTCGCCAACAGCGCGACGTCGTCGCCGTCCGCACGAGACCAGCAGCAGTGCATCTCCGGATGATCGACAATCATCACAATTCTCATCGCGCCATCCTCGAAGCATCGAGCCGCCCTTGGCCGCGATTTATAACCCGCCGACCCCGACCGAGACTAAAACCACCATCGCAGCCTTGCCCTTACGGACCAGCGCGGTTGGACTGTTCGAACACGTTGGCGACGAATCGTCGGGCCGGTTGTCGTCAAAGAAGTCGCGGTTGTCGTCACGGTTGTCGTCAAACGCCCCAAAATCAGGGCCTTGAAACCGTATTTCGCCTGGTGGAGCTAAGGGGACTCGAACCCCTGACCCCCACACTGCCAGGAGCGGGCAGATACCGCCGCAGGTCTTTAGGACGCCGAGTTGATCGGCGGTCAAACGCGGAAAGGCCTCATCGCTGTCTGGCGTTTCAGCCAAGAGCGAGGTCGCGGATGTGACTGTGTCCGCGCCTTCCACGTGTCGCTGTGAGCGAGTCGCTGTGAGCGACTTGCCCCCGCCGTCAACGTAAAAGCTCTTCCCAGTTTGCAGGGACACGCCCGGTAGGCCCCGGCGTCGGCTGATCAATCGGGTGGTGTTCGGGCGGTGCGAGTTCGGGGCCGTACTCGTAGAACTGTTGGTCACGGTAGTCGTAGAACCAATGTTCTTCGGGCTCATAACTTGTAATCAGGGGATGGCCAGTGGATTCGGCATGGGCGCTGGCGTGCTGGCCCGGCGAGTTGTCGCAGCAGCCAATATGGCCACACTGTGCACACCGGCGCAGATGGAACCACCATCCGCGCTGCTGCTCACACTCCACGCAGCCCGCGCCGCTGGGCACGGCACTCGTGTCGATTCCGCTGAATTCTGTCGCAGATCCCATGGGACTGACCCTCCTAGTCTCGTTCACCGTGTTGATGCCATGGGCACCAAACGCTCCGGAGTAGTGCCGCGTTCAGCTGCTCGAGCACCCCGGTTTCGGCCATTGATCGATATCCCCCGACGATGTCGGTGGCCCGGTGCAGCCCGAGGTCGCGCAGCGACGCAGCCGCGAGGCTGGACGTATAGCCTTGCGAGCACAGCACGACCCATTCGACGTCGTGGTCGACGGCCTGGGGCAGCCGGGCTTCGCTGGTGGGGTCGCATCGCCACTCGAGTACGTTGCGCTCGATCGCCACCGCCGCGGGCAGGGCGCCCTCTGTTTCGCGTTGGGACTCGGGGCGGATGTCGACCAGCACTGCGCCGCGACGCACGGCGGCGGGCACCTCATGCGCGTGCAGGCGCCGCAGCCGGGCCCGCGCGGCGTCGAGCTTCTCGTCGATTCGACTTGTCATTTGGCCCTCGGGGGTGTCGGCCAGCCGGGTGCGCACACGGCGGAGGGTATTGTGCTGAGTGACCTCGTAATACGACATCGCGGTCAGCGGCGGCGAGTAGGCGTGCACGCTCAGCGCGGGCGCCTGCTCGGCGGGTGCCCAGGTGACGTCGTGAACCCATCCCAACGGGAACCCGGCTTGACCGCCGGCATCGAGCCGTCGACGGCGCAATCTGTCTCCGTCCCAATGGAATTCGTGCAGGGCGCCGCTGAGTAGCGTGAGTGCCCCCAGTGAGCCGCCGTGATCATGCAGCTCGGTGGCCTGGTTGGGCACCCAGCTGATCAGCCAGACGTCCACTTCGTCGTCGCTGTGCAGCCGGGTGAACCAGCGCTCGTGGGCCGGGATGCCGCCCGACGGCAGTAGGTGGTTGTATAGGCCGCGCAGGACCTCGTCGGCGGCTTGATCGGTTATGCGCAGCAGGTCGGGAAGGCGCAGCCGGGTCGGCCCGGAAACCGCGGGGATGGCGGAAGAACGCTGCGCAATGCAGTTTTCGGAAACGCGTGCGGTGAACACATTGACACCCAATCCAATCGGGTCGTTTGCGGCCTGGATGCCCGCCGCCGCCAGGTAGCCCGCGACGAAGTCGTTCATCACCAGGGTCGGCGGGAACTTGGGCTGCTCCGGGGTTCCCTCAAGGGTGGTGAACCCGGTGACGCACAGGGCTTCCATGTCGAAACCGCCCCTCTCTGCCCATGGCCCGTCTTGGCTGTAGGCCTTGGGGGAGGCGTAGACGATCCCGGGGCGGCGCGCAGCCAGTTCCTCGGGCGACATCCCCGTGTCC
>JAFAID010000079.1 GCA_019236925.1 Mycobacterium sp.
GTCTCGGCGTCGACGATGGTCGTCCACTGGTCGACACCGATCTTGCCGGCGGAGGCCTGTGCAACGCGGTTCGGGTCGTCGGCGGCCACCTCGACGAATCGCTTGTTGTTCAACGCGTCCCGCTCGACGTGCACGATCTTGGGCAACTCCGTCATCGGAGTGGTCGAGACGAACAGTGTCGCCTCGGCCAGGCCGTAGGACGGCTTGATCGCCCTCTCCTGGAAACCGTAGGGCCCAAACGCCTCGTTGAACTTGCGGATCGAAGCCGCCGAAACCGGCTCGCTGCCGTTGAGGATGCACTTGACCCTGCTCAGGTCCAGCGGCGGGTCACCCTCCTTGGGCAGCCCCCGCAGCGCAGCATGCTCGAATGCGAAGTTCGGCGCGGCGGAGATGGCCCCGCCGGTGTCGCCCTCCCTGCCGGCCAGCTCACGTATCCACCGGATGGGCCGGCGCACGAACGCGGCGGGCGTCATAAAGGTGTTTTCGTAACCGACCACCGAGGACAGCAGGATGGTGATCAGGCCCATGTCGTGGAAGAACGGCAGCCACGAGACGCCGAAATCGCCTTCCTGACCTTCCAGCGCGTGGATCACCTGGACAACGTTGGTCGGCAGGTTCAGGTGCGTGATCATGACGCCTGTCGGGGTGCGGGTCGAGCCCGAGGTGTACTGCAGGTAGGCGACAGTGTCGTGCTGGGCCGGCACCAGCTCCCAGGTGGAGGCGACTTCGGCCGGCACCGCGTCGACGGCGATGACACGCGGCCGCTCCTTGGCCGGGCGGCTGCGGAAGAACTTGCGAACCCCCTCGGCGGAGGCGCTGGTGGTCAAGATCGCCGATGGCTCGCAATCGTCGAGCACCGCGTGCAGACGGCCGACGTGCCCGGGCTCGGACGGGTCAAACAGCGGCACCGCGATCCGGCCGGCGTACAAGGTGCCGAAGAATGCGACCAGATAGTCCAGGTTCTGTGGGCACAGGATCGCGACGCGATCGCCGGGCTGGGTGACCTGCTGGAGCCGGGCACCCACCGCCCGGTTGCGGTTGCCGAAGTCGGCCCAGGAAATTTCGCGGGCGACACCGTCGCGTTCGGTCGAGTAGTCCAGGAACCGGTAGGCCACCCGGTCGCCACGCACCCTTGCCCACTTCTCGACGTGACGGACCAGGTCGGTGTTTTCCGGAAACCTGATCTTGCCGTTCACGATGAACGGGTTGTGGTACGGCACGCCACTCTCCTGTCACACAGTTCTAGGTCGGTCACATCCGTCTGGGCTGCACCGACGGCTACGTCCGGCGCGGGGTCGGCCCAGCGGGACGTCGCGCAATCCGCCTGTCCAGGTCGTCGTGAACGACAAACCGCACAGATGCTACAGATGTACGTCCGGCAATCCCCAACGCATCGACTCGATAGGCCGACCACAGCTGTTCTTAAATTCCTCTTAATGTTAGTGGGCGGTGCGCCGCGGACCAAATCTGAAGGTACCGCTTGTCGCAATCGTTACCCGTGTTTGGGATGTGGCGCGTTGTCGATCGTGTCGTGCGCCCAACTCAACGCCCACACGGTCGAAGGTTGTCCGTCCAAACTCCAGCACTGGGTGGTGCCATACAGCGCATGAACCGGTTGGCCGGCGCCGCCGGCCAGGACATCGAGCGTCTTGGGTAGGTTGGCCAGGCTGAACGCATCCTGCGGGGCGGCGCAGATCAGGTCGCCGACCGCGCAGATTTCGTTGGTTTTGCTGTTGAGCGTGCCGAAGCCGCCCGGCCGCGGGCCGGTCATCGTCAACCCAAGGTTGGACAGCACCGGCACCTCCTGCAGGGTGATCTCGGCACCCTCGCCGGGCGGATTAGGTCCGATGTCCTGGCCCACGCCCTGCTGGCGGCGGCCGTCCGCGATCAACGTCACACCGAGCACCAAATCGTCGTCAACCGGTCCGCGGCCATTGCCGACATCGCTGGCGATGTCGCCGGCTATCACCGCCCCCTGGGAGAAGCCGACCAGCACATAGCTGTTCAACGGGCACT
>JAFAID010000097.1 GCA_019236925.1 Mycobacterium sp.
GAGAAGCCGATCGAGTTCAGGTCGTCGAGCACCTCCATGTGCGACCGGGCCGCCTCGATGGACGTGACATCGGCGTCCAGGTCGGCGATCGCGCCGATCACCTCGCCGAACTCCGAGTAGCACAGATGCGTGTGGATCTGCGTCGCATCCGAGACACCCGACGTCGCCAACCGGAACGAGCCGACCGCCCAGTCCAGGTAGGCCTGCTTGTCGGCGTCGCGCAGCGGCAGGAGTTCGCGCAACGCGGGCTCGTCGACCTGGATCACCGCGATGCCGGCGGACTGCAAGTCCACCGTCTCGTCGCGAATCGCGAGCGCTACCTGGTTGGCGGTGTCGGCCAGCGGCTGGTCGTCGCGGACGAACGACCAGGCCAGGATCGTCACCGGTCCGGTCAGCATGCCCTTGACCGGCTTGTCGGTCAACGACTGAGCGTATTTGGCCCAACCCACCGTCATCGGGTGCTGGCGGGTCACGTCACCGTAGAGGACCGGCGGGCGCACGCAGCGGCTGCCATAGGACTGCACCCAGCCGTTCTTGGTGGCAAAGAAGCCGTCGAGCTGCTCGGCGAAGTACTGCACCATGTCGTTGCGCTCCGGCTCACCGTGCACCAGCACGTCCAGACCCAGCTGCTCTTGCAGCTTGATCACATCGGCGACCTCGGCCTGCATCCGGCGCGTGTACTCGGCCTCGTCGATCTCACCGGCGACCAGCGCTGCGCGGGCCTTGCGGATCTCGACGGTCTGCGGGAACGACCCGATCGTGGTCGTCGGCAGGGGCGGCAGGTGCAGCCGCGCGTTCTGTGCCTCCCGGCGTGCGGCGGCGGGGCCACGATGCTTGCCGGACGCGGTGATCGAGTCGATGCGGGCACGGACCTGGTTGTTGTGCAGCCGCGGGTCCTTCTTGCGTGAGGCAACGGCTGCGTTGGACGCTGCGATCTCGTCGGCCACCGCCTCGCGGCCGTCCTTCAGCGCCCGTGCCAATGTTGCGACTTCGTGCACCTTCTCGGCGCCGAATGCCAGCCAGCTGCGCAGCGCGTCGTCGAGGTCGGTCTCGGGCTCCAGCGAGTAGGGCACATGCAGTGTTGAGCACGACGTAGACACCGCAACCGCCTCCGCAGACCCCAGCAGGCTGGCCAGCTTGCCCAGCGCCGACTCCAGGTCGGTGCGCCAGATATTGCGGCCGTCGACGATCCCGGCCACCAGCGTCTTGCCGGCTAATCCGGGAACTCCGGCTACCGCGGTGTTGGCGCCGTAGACCAAATCGACACCGATCGCCTCCACGGGCGTGCGGGCCAGCGCGGGCAGAGCCGCGCCGGGTTCACCGAAGTAGGTGGCGACGTGGATCGCCGGCCGCTTCTGCACCGAACCCAGCTCGTTGTAAACCTTCTCGGCCAGCGCGGGCGCGTCGGCGGAGATGTCGGTGACCAGCACCGGCTCGTCGATCTGCACCCACTCCACGCCCTTGTCGGCGAGCCGGCTGAGCAGGTCGGAGTACAGCGGAACCAGCTCGTCGAGCCGTCCGATCGGTGCGCCCGCACCGTCGACAGCCTTGCTCAGCAGCAGAAAGGTGATCGGTCCAATGATCACCGGTCGGGCCGGAACACCTTGGTCCTGCGCCTCGTTGAGCTCCGACAGCACCTTCTCGGGGTGCAGCGAGAACGTGGCCTTCGGCCCGATCTCGGGGACGATGTAGTGGTAGTTGGTGTCGAACCACTTGGTCATCTCCAGCGGCGCGATGTCTTTGCTACCGCGGGCGGCGGCGAAATATCGGTCCAAGTCGTCGGAAACGCTGTTGACCCGCTCAGGCAGCGCGCCCAGCAGCACGGCGGTGTCGAGCATCTGGTCGTAGTAAGAGAAGGTGTTGACCGGGACTGAATCCAGGCCGGCAGCGACCAGCTGCGCCCAGGTGTCGCGGCGCAGGGTCGCGGCGACCTTCTCCAGTTCGGATCGGCTAGTCCGGCCCACCCAGTAGCCCTCGGTTGCGCGCTTGAGTTCGCGTTTCGGGCCGATGCGCGGGGAGCCGGTGACGGTGGCGGTAAACGGTGTTGCGGTCACGATTTGTCCTTCAATCGACGGGGTGGTCACCGCCAGCGGACGCGAAGCAGACCCGGATGCGGTGTGCCAGCACACCGTTACAACCAGAACAGCCAGACGCCCATTCCACGAGGCGATGAGCCGCCAGGCGCGGCGCGCCCGGCACAGCCGGCAGGTCTTCGGACTCGCAGGCACGCACCGGGTGGTGCTCCGCCTGGCCGACGATGCGGCCCGGATTGGGCCGCCGAGGAGCCAGGCAGGGTTCCTAGTGGCCGTCGCTTCCCGGTCGGGTGACCAGTGCTTTGTGACGGCGGTCGTTCCTGCATACCGCTGCGGGACAGTCCCGGACTCTCACCGGGTTCCCTTTCCGACTGCACATCTAACCTAGTAGAAGCGTTTTCGGGGTCGAACACAGGGGCTACTGAGCATGCCTTGCCCACATTTTGCCCACGCTCTCCGCGACGGAATCGAGGTCGGAGTCGAACAGATCGGCGTATACGTCCAACGTCATGGCGGCGCTGGTGTGCCCAAGCATCCGTTGCACAACCTTCGGATTAGCTCCGGCGTGGATGGCCAACGATGCGGCAGTGTGGCGCAAGTCGTGAGCGGTCACCCGCGGGAATGTCTTGTCAACCTTCTGGCAGCGCGCCACCGCGCCCGCCAACCATGACTCGTCAGAGTCCGGCGACCTAAGGTAGCCGCCCGACGTGGATAGCCACAGCAAGTCGTCGCGGCCCTTACCCTGGGCGGTGCGGGCTAGTGCGTCGATGACGAACTGAGGCACCACTACGACACGGTTCTTATTGCCCTTGAGCGTACCGACCGAAAAGCCGGCGCCGACCTTGACGGCGTTGGCGTGCAAAGCGATACGACGGCGCAGGAAGTCCACATCGGACACCCGAAGCGCGGCAGCTTCACCCCAACGCATACCACCAATACCAAGCAGCAATACCAGTGAGCGGTAGCGACCCGCCTCGTCAGCAAGCCGATTCAACTGTGACGGCGTGAGATACACGTTCTTGCTCGGCGGTTTCGGTGGGAGCTTCACTCCACGCGCCGGGTTGGAGGCCAGCATCCGGTCCCGCACGCAGTCGTCCAGAATGCGGGCCAGCACCGAGTGCGCGAATCGAACGATCACCGGCCCGCGCTGGCTGGACAGTTCCGCCACCCACGCCTGGACAGCGGAGAAGCGGACATCAGCGATGGGCGTGGTGGCCCAGCGCGGCGACACATGCGTGCGCCACGCGGAGTCGTAGGAGCGAAACGAGCTCGCCTTCATGTGACCTTGCTGCCGCTCCAGCCACGGCTGGCCAAGCTCCCCGATGGTGGTGCGGCCTATCGACGGCGCGATGTACTCGCCGCGCATCTTGGCCACCTCGACACTGGCCGCGAATCGCTCGGCGTCGACTTTGCGTCGGAAGCCGCGCTTGTCGGTCTGCCGGTTGTCAGGTTTGCGGTAGCGGACGCGGTAAAGCGTTGCGCCGCTTGCAGTTTGATACTTACTAATGGTTGCCATCGGCCAGCGCTTTCTCGAGTTCGGCGCGGAGTTCGCGGGAGATTCGGCCGCGCTTTTGTTGGTTGGCATCGGGCCCGGCGCGGCGATCGCGTTCTTCAGTAAAAGTGCTCTGCCACAACTGAAATGACACATGTGCCAGGCGAGCAGGACTGATTTTGAGACGTTTCGCCAGTCGATGTTCAGTCAAACCCGATCGCCCCAGCGTCGACGGGGGACCCGGGAGCACTGCCTCGCCGGTTTGAGGACGCCAGGGCGGTGGATCGAACGTCGTGAAATCGTGAGCCCCGCATAACGCCTCCACCAGGACACCGTCAACGGAAAAGCTGTCAGTCAGCGCCACGCGTCCTTCATCGCTCACGAGGTCGGCAAGCATCACCTGCCACCCGGGGATCTCAAACCGGCGTTCCGCGGCATCCTGTTGCGCCATCTGCAACGCCAGAGTCACCGCGAGCACGGTCGCAAACGTCGGGGCCGAGCGGCCGGCCTCGAAGTCACCGACCGACGATGCCGTCCAGCGCAACCCAATACGGCGCGCGCACCGGGCCAACTCGTCCTGTGTGACACCACCGATGTGAGAGCGGATGCGCCGGCAATTCCGGCCCACCACCACGGCAAGCGACTCTGGCTGATCGGCCATGGCTTGTAATGTAACGGAAACTTCAGTTGCTTGACAAGAACAACAGCCATGTGATTCTGTGGTCACGTCACGGACATTTCCGAAACGAGAGGGTCCAAGATGGCCACTATCCCCACTGACATCGACACCGCGCTTCCCAGCCAGGTCGCGCCGGTGCTGGGCACCACCGAGGCTGGGTTAGCGCAGATGCGCTACCGCGGCACGGGACCGAAATTCTGCAAGGTCGGCCGCAAGGTGGTTTACCGCTGGAGCGACGTCAGGGCCTACCTCGACGCAAACACGCTGCAGCGCACGGACGATCCGCGAGGCGTTGGCGCCGCATGAGTCCTCCGACACGAGAAAAGCCGGCCCTGGCAGACCGGCTCTCTCATATCGACTGCATCACTAATGCGAACCAGTGTAAGCCGTCTGGCCGTCAAGCGGTGCATGACGCGCTTGGCGTTATCCGCCGACGTCCCTACAAGCCGTCAACTGGTCTGCGTGCCAGCGGCTATCGGGAAGGCTATGCGGCTGCGCTGCGCTGGATATTGCGTGACCTGAACCTGGACCCGGTTACTAGTGCCCGCTTGGCTGCGATTGTGGCCCGAAGCGAGGACTCGTGACAGAGCAGTTGGACCGCTCAGACGAGTTGCGGGAGATGTACGCCGAGGACGATCCGCTTGCGCGGATGTTCTCCGGTGCCTGGTTGGACGCACAGGTGTTCCCGCCGCTGGAGTATGCGGTGCCCGGTGTCATCCCTGAAGGTTTCGGGCTGCTGGTGTCACCACCCAAAGCCGGCAAGAGCTGGCTCGTGTGTGGTATCGGATTGGCTTGTGCCGCAGGAGGATTAGCGTTCGGGCGCATCAATGTCGATAAACGGCCAGTGCTGTACCTAGCACTGGAGGATGGTCAGCGTCGGTTGCAGTCTCGGTCTCGTCGCTTGATGCTCGGTCAGTCCATACCTGCTGACATTCACTTCGTCACGAAAGCCAGACCGGCTGAGGTCATTCCGATGATCGCGGAGTTTCTGTGTCGGCACAGCGATGACCAACCACTGATCGTCTTGGACACGTTAGGCAAGGCCCGACCACCGCGGCCCGCGGGTGCCGATCTTTACGGCTGGGACTATGCGATTGGCAGCCAGCTGAAGGACACAATCGATACCACTCCCGGGGCAACGCTGCTCGTAGTGCATCACACCAGGAAAGCGGAGTCGTCTGACTTCGTTGACTCGGTATCAGGTAGCCAGGGCATCGCCGGCAGCGCCGACTTCCTGTTGGTGCTGTCCCGCAAGCGTCACAGTGACGACGCCTTGTTATCGGTCACTGGCCGCGACACACCCGAAGCCGAATACGCACTATGCACGGACGACGGGATCTGGGTCCTCGACGGCGCCGACCTATCGGCAGCGTCCGAAACCGCCGGACGGCGCAAACTTTCGGACACTCGTTCAGACAGAAGCGTGGAGATCCTGACCGCCGTCACCAACAGCGTGTGTCCGATTTCTCCTACCGAAGTGTCCGAAAAGTTAGGGATCGACAACGACACAGTGGGCCGCTACCTGCGAAGACTTGCCCAGGACGGCTTGATTGAGCGCTCCGGGCGAGGTCTCTATAAAAGCGTGTCCGAAGTATCCGAAGTGTCCGAAACAGAGTTATTCGGACATTCGGACGCTTCGGACACGGGTTTGGAAGGTCGACCGTGAACCACCACCACCGAAGGAAAAACCACATGATTCAGAACGGAAACCAACCGCGGGTCGGCAAGCCCGTCACCAACAGCGAACTCGCCCAAAGCATCCGCGCAATGCTTGCGCTCTTAGAAGCCGGTGTCATCGACCGCGACGAAATCCGTGCTTGGCTCGGCTAGGCACCCAAGACCGACCAATGACCGGCTCATCGATCACCTTCGCCAGCGGCGCCGTCGCTGTTGTTGTGTCATGAGCGGCAATTTCTCGCGTGCCTGCTTTTGGCATGATCGATTCTCGTGACCGGCAACGACGATATGTTCCTTGATGCTGTGGCCGACCGGCTTGCGGGCTTGGCCGGCGTGCGCGCGGTGACCCTCGGCGGCTCGCGAGCCTTGGGCATCCATACCGCGGATAGCGACTGGGACCTGGCGGTGTACTACCGGGGCAGCTTCGACCCTGCTGACCTGCGCGCGATCGGCTGGGCTGGCGAGGTCTTCGAGATCGGCGGCTGGGGTGGCGGGGTGTTCAATGGTGGTGCGTGGCTGACGATCGACAACCGGAAGGTCGATGTCCTTTACCGCGACCTCGACGTCGTTGAGCATGAACTTGCTCAAGCGCGGCAGGGTCGGTTCCATTGGGAACCGCTGATGTTTCACCTCGCGGGCATCCCCAGCTATCTGGTGGTTGCCGAACTCGCGATTAACCAGGTGCTGCGGGGGAGGCTGCCGCGCCCGGATTATCCCGAGGCGCTGCGTGAGTCAGCCCCGTCGTTTTGGCGCCACCGCGCGGCCCAGACACTGAGTAACGCCAAGAACGCTTACGTGCAGCGTGGACTATTGACTGAGGTGGCCGCGGCATTGGCTACTGCGGCAATGAACACCGCGCACGCCGTGCTGGCCGCACGGGGTGAATGGGTCATCAACGAAAAGCGGCTGCTGCAGCAGGCCGGGCTACGCGGCATGGACGCTATTGTCGCCGGGCTGAGGCCCGACCCCGAGACGTTGGCGCAAGGAGTCGCCGACGCCGAGGCATTGTTAGAGGCCACCTAAGTGGGCTAACCCGTAAGTTCACCCGAAACCCGCAGGTCAGGTGCGTAAACGCTACGCACCTATGCATCACCGCAGGTCAGCAATACGGCGCGGTCTTCGATGCGCACCGTGGTGGACGAAGATTGGGTGCCGGGTCGCCGCCGTTGTCGGTCGGGGTGTGGGGGCGCAGACTGGTCTGGTTCGTCGTGGTCGACCCCGTTTGCCTCTGTGGTGCTGT
>JAFAID010000117.1 GCA_019236925.1 Mycobacterium sp.
GGCCCCTTAGAATGATCCCCAGTGCTGGGCGCTACCACTCATCCCCGCGCACTAGGTGTTCAATTACCCGTGCAAACCCCTTGACAGTCAGCTCAATATGCCATGGCGGCAGACTAATTCGGGCCGACTTTCGCGCAGCATCGCTCCAGAGATACCCGGCGAGCAGAGTTATAGGCGGGTCGAAAGCTACGTCGCGGAAGATGTTTGGCGAAGGCGTTGCACCTCGGAGCCTTCTCTGGCTTGACCCCGCCCAGTAGCTGCTTTCGCCTGGTCAGAGGGTAGGTGACGGTCGGAGGGATCAGCTCGACGTGGCCGCGGGTTATCGCAGCTGCGCTAGGGAATACAACCGCAGTTGAAGGCCGACAATACAACCCCCTTAGTCGGCCGATAAGTCATCGTGACACGGGGCCGTCGCTTCCGACCCGGCAGTTGCTGGAGGTTGCGGCAGCTGCGTCAGACCCGCGAAAGGGCCTCTCGAGGTCGTGGTCGTCATTGTCGTCGTCGTGCCGCTTGACAGCTCACCACCGGCGCTGCCGCTGCACCCAACCGTTAAGACAAGGATGGCCGTACTGCCCAACAACGTGATCGTAGCTCTGCGTTTATGTTTCGTCATATTATGAATCATCAACGATTCGCAGGCGCGGGTCATTGTTGGGCGCGACACGCTGTTCGACCGCAGATTGGTGATGCCGACAGGGTGAATGCCAAAAACAGTTCCGCGAGGCCGCTCATCAGCAGCTAGACGCCGAACATGGTTGAGGCGATAAGGATTGACGGGCCAGGCCGTGCCAGCAGGATGGCGCCCAGGGCTATGGTCAAGGCGCCCGATCTCAGCTTTGTTTTCCACACAGCTGCTGACCGAGAACGCTATTCATGATTCTCCTTACTTTCGTCGACACCTCGTCAATCGACCACCCATTGGTTGTCGTTGCGTGTGTGCTGATCTTGTTGCCGGTTTTAGTCTTCCCGCCGACGAATTGATCGTTATTCGGGCCGGCGCCGGCGTCGTTGTTTTCTCAGACAACAGGACTCAGGTTGCGGTGTTGCCGTCTACAAACGCCACCACAGCACCACGAGCGGCGCCCACACGGTCTGTACGCAACGACACCGACAGGCTCCCCGCATTGTGCGCGACACCATCGACACCCTCAATCACTGTCCGCACGATCGAGTAATGCAGAAGCCAAACGGGCGCCCCATTTACCAAAGCGCCCAACAAAGTTCAGGCCACGTCGAGTTGACGGCTGTTGCGCGCGGAGGCGGCGTGAGCAGCACCACAGTGCTGGTAATCGCCGGGATTCGTACCAGGTTGATCAATCGTGGACTGGCCTACGCCGCAGCCCAAAGCGCACCAAACGGAACAACGCTCAACGTGTTCGACGGCCTCGCCTACCTGCCGCGCTATAGCGAAGCCCCTGAAAATCAACGGCTTCCACGCTCTGCGGCCGCGTTGCGTAACGCTGCGACGGAGGCGCACGCCGCAATTGTCTTGACGCACTATTACGGGCACATACCCACGATGGTCCGCGACGCCATCGAGTGGCTGCTACAGCGGTGGAATCAGAGCGCGATACACGACAAACCCCTGACCATCATCGGCCCCGCCGGATGCCGCTACAAGGGCGTCTGGTCACGCCACCAAACCGAAGACTCCCAATGCATCACGGAAACGCGCGTCATCGAACCCATCACCGTTACGACCCTGCACGAAACCGTCAAAAACTCGCTGAACAAGCAAAACCTAACGCGGGCAACAAAGGCGGCCAGCGGTACGTGCCTGACCTCATCGCGGAGCTGGCGCCAGAGATGGAGCTGCGGGGCGGCTTCAGAGCTGCCGGCGCTGACGAGTCCAAGGTCGACCGCCTGCGCCGCGAACTGGCCAAGGCCAGGGCACAGCTCGAAGCGCTCGGGGGATACGGATATCGCCTGAGCGGGGAGCCGGGGCGGCGCCGCCCCGGCCTTGCCGCGGGGTTTCAGGTTCGCTGCAGCCCGGCGGGAGGAACGGCATGAGGCCGACCCGAACAAGGAGAGAAACAATGAGGAGATTAGCGAAACGGGCAGTGATCGCCGGCGCTAGTGCGTTGGCGATCATGAGCGCCGTCGGTGGTGCCGACCTACTGGGACAAGCCCACGCCGACGCCCCGCCGTGTGTCGCCAATGTGACGGACCCATGCGCACAGCAGGACCCGCCCCAGGTGGATCCGCCGCATCGAAACCACATTCGGGTTTCCTGCCAGCCAGGAGGGGCGAAATGGGGAGCCTTCTGCCGTCAGCAGTGGGTGCCCTGAATCCACAGGAACTTGCCGCGCCCAATAGCGCGACAGAGGTATTGCGCAGCGGACCAATTGAGCCTGCGGGTTTCAGACCTGTTGCCCTGGAAGGAGATACGCCATGCGGTGTGGAGAACGTAACGGGTTGAATGATGATCTACGTCTACGTCGATGGTGAGCCCCTACCGCTGACAGCGTATGTCCAGGTTGTGGCCGAGAGTCTCCTCGAAGTCGTCCATTCCCTGATCTGCCCCTGCCAGAAATCGCGAGGCCAGCTGTGACCCATGTGTCCCGCCTCAGCTACATGAGCCGGCGCGCGCTGCACCTCGAACACCAGACATAGTTCGGTGAGATCGCGTGGCCGCGAGAGGGACTGCCCGGTGCGTTTCTCGATCCGGCGCAATCGGTGGCGCACGGTGTTGGGGTGGCAATAGAGTCGGTCTGCGCCAGCACATCGCCCGTCCCCTTTAGCACAATCAAATGGCTCGTGCTGCTTTGTGCCCCAATAGAATTCCGACAATGCGGGCGTAGCGGGTACGATCCGGCGGTCAATGATCGGCGCTACGTCACGTGGTCACGCCGCCGCTGACTCAGCGACTCCGTTGAGTGTTTGGCGTGTGGTATTGGCGTCCTTGTGAATGTGGAATGCCCGCACCATTTGGGTCCCGCCCATCACGACCAAGCACACACCGGTAACTAGGGCAAGCCGGGCCCGGGCGCGATGAATCCCAGGACGATGTAGCCGTCATCCCGATCTGTGATGGCGGCAGGCTAATTCAGGTCGGATGTCCTCGGCGGACGGACGCGGATGAGCCGGTCATCCGCGTACCTCCTGTAAACGCTCAGCGACGATAATCCGTCCGGCAGCTTCGACTAGCGCCAGGTGCGAGAAGGCCTGCGGGAAGTTTCCGAGGTGGCGTCCGGTCTCGACGTCGTACTCCTCGGCGTAGAGGCCGAGCGGGGAGGCGACCCTAATCAGGCGCTCCATGAGGTCGCGCGCCCGCTGGTTCTGGCCGATGATGACCAGCGCTGAAACCAGCCAGAACGAGCAGATCAGAAACGTGCCCTCTTCGCCTGACAGCCCGTCGTCGGTCTCGTGGGTGCGGTAGCGCAGCACGTAGCCGTCGTCGGTCAGCTCGTCGGCGATCGCCAACACAGTCGCCCGCAAGCGCCGATCGTCCCCGGGCAGGAAGCCGAAGATCGCCGCCAGCAAGGCGGAGGCGTCCAACGCGTCGGTGTCGTAGTGCTGGCGTAGCACGCCGCGCCGGTCGACGCCGTGCTCGAGGATGTCGGCCTTGATCTTCTCCGCGCTCTGCGCCCAGCGTTGCTGCAGCGAGCGATCGCCACGGATTTCGGCTAGCTTAGCCGCGCGGTCGAGCGCGACCCAGCACATCAGCTTGGAGGAAACGTAGTGGCGGGGTTCGCCGCGTGCTTCCCAGATCCCCTGATCGGGTTGGCGCCAGACGGCGGTTGCGCACTCGGCCTGGGATTGCACCAGCGGCCACAGCCGCTGGGGCAGGCGTTGGCTGCGCCGGGTGTGCAAGAGCACCGAGTCCAGCGCGGCGCCGTACACGTCGTTTTGGCGCTGGGCGAAGGCGCCGTTGCCAATTCGCACCGGGCGTGCGCCGGCGTACCCGGAGAGCTCTTCGCGAACGGTCTCGGTCAGATCGCGCCGACCGTCGATGCCGTACATGATCTGCAGGGCGCCGTCCTCGTTTCGCTCGAGATCGGCGATGTACTGCATGAACTCGTCGGCTTCCCAATCGAGCTCGAGGAAGTGCAGGGTGCGCAATGTGAAAGTCGAGTCGCGGATCCAGGTGTAGCGGTAGTCCCAGTTGCGCTCCCCGCCGGGGGTCTCGGGCAAGGAGGTGGTCAACGCGGCCACGGTGGCACCGGTCGGCATGTAGGTGAGGCCTTTGATCGCTAGCGCCGAGCGTTCGATCAGCGGCGACAGCTGGTGGTCGGAGATCCGCGCCCTGCCCAGCCACCGGTGCCAAAACCGTGTGGTTGCTTCCAGTTGGGCACCGGCTTGTTCGACGGTCGCCGGCCCGGCCAGCCCCTCAGCCCAGGAGAGGGCGCAAAACACCTGCTCGCCCTTGACTAGCACGTGCCGCGCGCGGACCCGGTTTTCCTCGATCCCCAGCAGCAGATCGGTATAGAGCCGGATGGTTTGGCCGGCGCCCGCCGCGTCCGCGGTGTGGCGATCGTCGGCCAGTGTCCAGCCGGCGGGCACGCGGCCGTAGTCAAACGCCGGCTCGCACACGAGGTCGATCTCGACCTCACCGTCCAGGCAGGTGACGGTGCGCACAAGCACGTGCTGAGCGTCTTCGTCACTCGGCGGCCGGGTGTGGGGTGTGACCGTGTCCTCACCGGACCGCGGCCCCATTGTGAGTGCCTCGCGGACCACCGCCCAGCCGGTGGGCGTACGCCACCAGGTCAGCAGGGTATTGGTGCCAGGCTCATACGCCCGGTCGCTGGGTACGTTGATCCCGAACGGAGCTAGTCGAAACGATCCGGCCGCCCGATCCAGCAGCGACCCGAACACGCTGGGGGAGTCAAACCGGGGCACGCATAGCCAGTCGATCGATCCGTCGGGCGCCACCAGAGCGCCGGTGTGGCAGTCAGAGAGGAACGCGAAGTCGGCGATGGGTGGAAACGGGGACGGGGCGGCCGCGCTCTGCGTGACCGACCGGGAGGGAGACAGCATCTCCCGGCCGCGATCGGTCGCATCGTTTTCTGGGCGACCTTGTTTGGTTGGGGCGGCCATCGTTTGGCTCCTTCTGATCTGGTTTGACGCAGCGGCTCATCCGGGAAGCGTTCCCCGGTACAGGTTGCAGCCGGGCCCGCGGGTGTCGAGGCCGGCGACCCGGAACAGCCGTCCAGCGTCGGGCTGGCGTGCCACCGCCTGCGCGTCCAGCTCCTCACGGCCGGTGGTGACGAACAGCGTGCCGCGGTCCGCGCCGCCGAACGCACACGATGTGGCCTGGGCGACCGGAAGTTCAACCGCGCCAAGGAATTTCCCGTCGGACGAGTAGTGGTGCACCGCCCAGCCGCCGTAGACCGCCACCCAGATATCGCCGCGGTCGTCGATCGTGAGACCGTCGGGCGCGGGGCCAGGCTGCTCGAACGCCACCAGTGTGCGTCGATTCCGTGGCTCGCCGGTGGATGGGTCGACATCAAACTCGTACAGGCAGCCGGTGCCGCTGTCGTTGAGGTACATGACCGCGCCGTCGGGGCTCCAGCCGATTCCATTGGGGATCGTGAATCCCGTCAGCACGGTGCTGATGCTTCCGTCCAGCTCGAGCCGGTAAAGCGCCCCGGCCCCCGGCGACTTGTCGTAGGCCATTGTCCCGGCCCAGAATCGGCCGCGCTCGTCGCAGGCTCCGTCGTTGAAGCGCACGCCGCTCGAGGCGTCGGTCAGCGACGCCAGCTCGGTGACGGTGCCGCTCTCGTCGACGAACAAAAACGCCCGGACAGCCGCCGCCACATACCCGCCTGCGGCGGCCGGTGCCACCACGCCGACGTGGCGGTCCAGCTCGACCGTCTCGATCCGGCCGGGTTGGCCGTCGCTCGTCAGAGTGGCGCGGTGAATCCGGCGCCCGAGAATGTCGACCCACAAAAGTTCTTGGCGTTGCTCATGCCAGCGAGGCCCCTCGCTGAGCAGCCCCGGCTCGGGCGACCATACGTTGACCGCCATGGCTCTCATGCGCACAGGTCCACGACCACCTTGACGTCGTCAGGGCCTCGCGTCAGCGCGTCGGTCCATCGCTCAAGCGGCACTCGGCGCGTGATCATTGCCGACAACCACGCCGGGTCGGCCGCTGCCAGCGCCGTGACCGCCTGTTCCCAGTGACGCCGCCCGGCGTTGACGGTCCCGAACAAGACGGCGTTGCGCAGCACCATCTCACGATTCATGGCGGTCGCGTCGACATCGGGCGCCGCCTCGGCGTTCATGATCCCGGTCAGGCACATGATCCCGCCGTTGACCAGGCGGCGGGCGGCCGCTCGACCCACCGCGCCCAGCCCGGTGCACTCGATAACTACATCCGCGTCCACGTCCACCTCGGCCGCGTCACCGGCGTGGTAATGCGCTCCCAGCCCTTCGACCAGGTCGCGCTTGACCCCGCCGGTCGCCAAGTCCACCACGTGCATCTCATAGCCGCGCTGAACACCCAAAAGGCACGCCAACAGCCCGATCGGCCCCGCGCCGCACACCAGACCCCGCTCGCCGAGAAAAAACCCCCGACTCGAGATCCGCTCGATCTGATCCCACGCCTTGGCCAGCACCGAGGTCGGCTCCAACAGCACACCGAGGTCGCCCAACTGGCGCGGCAGCGAAACCGCAAACTCCGGCTCTACCCGCCAGCGCTCGCTGCCATACCCGTGCCCGCGTACGATCCCACGCTCGGTAAACCGATCGTTGCGGCACATGTCCCAGTGCCCCGCAGCGCAAGCTGGGCACGAGACCGGATCAGGCCGGCGCACGATCCCCACGACCAGATCGCCGCGCTCAAACCCCGATCCGGCCGGCGCCTCGAGCACCTCACCGAGTCCCTCGTGACCCAACACCAGCCGCGCCTCGCCCGTCGGCGGCTCCCCGTAGCTACCCTCGGCGATCTCGCGGTCAGTGCCACACACGCCGACCAGCCGCCCCGACACCAACAACTCACCCTGGGCAACGGGCGGCTCGCCCACGGTCTCCACGCCGGCCGTCCCCTTGTGGCCCGGTACAACAGTCATCGCACGCATGACCGCCACCTTTCCGCCTCGCACGACGGACTCGCTAATGGCCGCGCAACTACACCAAAAGGGCGCGAGCGGTTGATATTCATGCCAATAGTTTTTCATGCCCTGTGCACGGCCCGGTTGTATGCGAGAAAAACGTGAGGGCGTCACGATTGTGCTGCGCGACAACGGCCCCGAACTTTGCGCGGCGTTGAGGTGCATCGGAGAGCCGATCGCGTTCTCTGCGCCACGACACGTTCACGCAGTGATGGGTCTGGTGATTTCTGTGGTTGTCGATGACTCTGTAGCTGTAGCGACGCGGGAACCACGATGTGCGAGATACCGCCGTTTCGCTTGTCCCAGCGACTAATCGGCGCTTGACGATGATGTCGCGGCGGACAATGCCTAGTAGCCACCGAGCACCGATGATCGCCTGAAGGCGGATTTTGAACCGATCCGACCCGGTAATGATGGGTGCTGAGCCCGTCCCAAGTGATGAAGGATTTTTCGATGGCCAACACGGATTTGAGCTCAGAGTTCGAAAAGATTTCCGAGCAAGCAGAAACGGCGACACAACATCTCCGGGCGGCCAATCAGCACACCAGGGATCAGCTTGCTGGCGACGTCGCTACCGCACGAGGGAGAGCAACGGCAGCAGCCAACCAGCTGAAGGACAACGCAGATGGCGCCCGTAATAAGGTCTCGTCGCAGTGGCAGGAGATCCGCGGTAAGTGGCAGGCCCACGTCGCCGAGGTGCGAACGCGCGTCGGGGAGAAGGCGGACCGCTTCGACGCCGCCGCCGCAGCAAAGGACGCCGATCTGGCCGAGTCCTACGCACTCGATGCGATCGATTTCGCGCAGGCCGCTGTGGATAAAGCCGAGTACGCAGCACTCGCTGCGATGCACGCACGCGCCAACGCGGACGCATTCCGTGCCTTGATCGCGCGAGGCGATTAGTGGGCCCCGAGTTGTCGCCGCGCCCATCGACAGCTGCGGATGCCGGTTCGATCATCGAGACACTGCTGCCGAGCTGGGAGAAGCGATGACGAACCAGAGCCTGCGCCTCGCACAGTCGGCTGACAAGTACCCCTTCGCCACCGCGCTGCGCTGCGAGCAGACGACGAAAAGCTATTCGATGCTGGCCAGCGACGTGGCGCGGTTCGCCGATTATCTCATCGACGGGGGCGTGCGACCCGGTGATCGGGTGGGCATCATGCTGCCCAATGGGCCCGCGTTCGTCGTGGCGTTCTACGGCGTCTTACACGCTGGCGGCGTAGCAGTGCCGATGAACCCGTCGCAAAGCAGGCGGGCGGTGGAGTTCTTCTTGACGATCACCGACTCCCGGGCGTTGTTCTTCGGGCCCCGGCATGCCACCGCCACCACAGCTGCCGCCGTGGCCGCCGGTACCCAACCCGTCGAGGTCGGCCGGCACGGAATCGCTCGGCTGATTGCGGGTTACCCCGGGCGTGCCCGCCCGGTGCCGCGTGCCGCGGATGACACCGCCGTCATCCTGCAAAAAGCCTTGAACACCAACGGACCCAGAACCGCCGAACTGAC
>JAFAID010000312.1 GCA_019236925.1 Mycobacterium sp.
CCCGACGACCCGGACCTGCGCGAGGCGATGAGGCTGCATCGCATCGGCTGGGCCGACTAGGGACACCGTTCGCCGGTCAGCGTGCACCAGGCACCTGGCTGGGTCGTACTCGCGTTGCGGCCAGTCCCGGATGAACACCGTGGTGGCCCTGTAACCGGGGCTCAGCCACCGGCCGACTTCCATCACGCTCAAATGCTCGGTGTCCGCGCAACAGAGCCAGCGCCGCCGACTGTGCGGTGCACCCGGTGGTCCAAGTCTCGTCGAGGACCGGCACGTGCTACCCGCCGAGCCGCACCGCGGGCTCGAACTCGTCGCCGCTGATCACGCGATCGCACATCGCCCCCGCCGGGGGATTTCGGCTGAGCACGCCGCCTCCCGTCGCGGCTTCTGAGTGATCGAGGCGCCGCTAGGTCCGCGGCCCGGGCCGGACCTGCAGGCGGGGTTCCGGCCTCGGGGCGTCGTCGGAGATGGGGTCCGCGCGAGTATTGACTTGGGCGTACGTGTCGCCGAGCTCGACGACCGCGGCTTTGACGTCAGTGAAGGCGGCGCGGGTCCGATCGTCCCAGCCGCTGCGGTATGAGGGCGGGGTGCCGTTGATCATCTGGTCGTAGGACGGGGCACCGTCGGGCCCGGGCCCCTGTAGGGGGGTCCTGGCCGGCTCGATGAGGTCCTCGAGTGTCTGCAGCAGAGACCGGAACCTGACCCAGCGGTGGTTGGTGAAATCGAAAGTGTCCGTTCGCAGTCCGGCGTACTGGCCCCGTTCAGCCAGAACGCTGACGATGCCTGGAGGCATGTCCAGGTTCAGGCCACCCTCGACCTTGGTGTGCTCCACAGCGACGATCCGGTCGCGGTATCCGGGGACCCGCGCCTGCATGGAATCTGACCAGTTCTGCAGCGTATTCAACAGTGCGTGGACGAAGTTGCCCACGGTCGTGATGGTGGCGGGCCGCGACAGGATGCCGTCTTTGTCCGCGGCGGACATCGACACATTGCAGGCGGGATCGGGCGAGAGGTGGTCCACCTTGACGAGGTCGATGCCGAAGGTGGGCCACCGCGGGACCGCCGCGTCAAAGAAGTGCAGCGGGAAGTTACTGGTGATCCCTCCGTCAGAGAAGCGATGGCAGACAATCCGATGCAGACCTGTCTCAGGGTCGGCTGGGCTGGTGTGGTCGATCGCGTACAGCGGCACCGTACTGAGCAGCCCTGGGAAACTGAGGCTCATGCGCACCCCGACGATGACGGGCAGGTCCTCGGCGGCGGGGAGGGGCCACTTGCCCTCGGCACGGAGTTGCTCGCGCTCGGGGCTGCCGGCCGGATCAGGGGAGTGGTCTTTGAGCCACTGCACGACGGTGTCGGGGAACAGATCGGCGAACTCGGTGGGGCAGAATCCCCAGATGCTGCCGGAGAAGGGGAGTTGGTCCTGGGTGCCTGAGCTCAGGTCGGTCGTCAGCATCTTCAACTCGATGCCTTGGCGTTTGAGATCCCCGAACGTCAGTGGGCCACCGGAGGATTGGTTCGCGATCTGGTTGAATTCCGTCGTCAGGAACTCGGTGAGAGCCGGCGGGTCGCTGCCCGGGGTGCTCATTCCCGAACAGAGCCCGAAGTTGTTGGCGGGCAGATCTTTGTAGACGCGGATGGCGACGCTCGATACGACGGCAACCCCCACCCCGACGAGGGCCAGCGGGACCGCAAAGATGCGGCCGATCCAGTTGGTGAACACAGCCGCCCACACGACACCCACCCCGAAAAGACCCAGCACCAGTGCCGGCACCGGCCGCACGGCCCGCAGCGCCGGGATGAACGACCGAAACAATTTGCTCCAGAAGCCGCCCCGGCCGATCAACACCGATGCCAATCGGTACAGCGCGGCGGTGCGGCGTTGCGGCTGAAACAGGTGAAACAACCGGGTGTTCCCGGCGGTTGGCTGGGCAAGGATGTTCGGAAGCTTAGCGAGTCGTGGATAACCCACGTCAGCCCTGCCGCCAGGTCCGGCGCCCGCGTCGCGGGCGTACTCGGCTGCGGCAGCCGCGGCGGCCGCTATTGCCCCGGCTGACGTGCCGCCCACCGAGTTCAGCTTGTGCGTCACCGCCAGCTGGCAGACGGCGCGCGGGTAAATCACGCCGCTGGTGATCCCGCCTTTCATCACCAGATCGCAGCGCTGCGTCAGTTCATGCCTCAGTGGATAGGTCGGCGGCTGTTCGAGCGCCGGCAGGGTCGTCGAGGTGGTCGATACACCGCTCTGTGCCACATGTCCTCCTCAGAACACGCCGTGATGATCAGGGCTGCTGGTGATGCGGGCCTGGCTCGTCGGCGGCGACGGTGCGAGACCGGGCGCTGAGGCGGACTCGACCGAGGTTGGCGAGTCGTGCTGGAACGGCACCGCGGGTGGCATGCCGGTAGGCGACAGCGGGGTCTCCTGCTGGCAGGACACGGCGATGGGGGTCGAGGCGATCATCGCTGTCACGGCAGTTGCCGGCATAGCCCAACGCGCTGCCTGGCCCAGGACTGCACCGATGGCCATGCGCGTCTCCTGCCGCGTCCGTCTGGTTACGGACTCACTGTGCTACGGGCGGTCTGCGGGGCACATGAGTAACGCACTACTCGAATTCCGCTATCGGGCGGTGGTGGGGGTGGGACTTAGCGCTCGGCGGCCGCCTACACCGCTCTCGGCTACGTGGTCTGCAACGAGCGTCTGGGGAAACTGATTAGTCAATCCGCCTGGGAGAACCGCCGCCGCGGCGGATTAGTATCGCCAGTCCTTCCCGGTCGGAGACGTCGACCTTGATGCAGGCATGGTAGATGTGGCTCTCGACGGTGCGTGTCGACACCACTAGGCGTTCGGCGATCTCCCGGTTGCTCAGGCCTTGGGCTACCAGGTGGGCGATTTCGCGTTCACGCACACTCAGCGGCAGCGGATTCGACGCCACCAACAACGCAGGCGTCTGGATGCCGCCACACGCCGCCGCCAGACGGTCCGCGGTGGCGGCCGCATCGACCGCATTCCGCCGATCACCGGCCGCGTCGAACAGGGCCGCCGCCTGGGCCGCGGCGTCAGCCGCCGATAGCAACGCGCCGGCGTGTTCGAACTGCCGGGCGGCGGAAAACACCGCATCAGCATCGTCGTTGAGCAGTCCGGCCGCGTGGTCGGCATCGGCCGCCGCCAGGGGGCCGTCGATGCCTTTAGCTACATCGACCAGCCGCTGCAGCGAGGAACGGTCCCCGAAGCGCGCTGCAGCGTGTAGAGCCATCAGCTCCACGGCCTGCTGACCCGAACCTGCGGCCGCGTCCGCGGCCTCAAGCGCCGCGGCGATAGCGCCGCTCACCTGACCCTGCGCGGCCGCCAGCCACGCCTCGGCGATCCGCAATTGAGGCTCGAACATCGCCACGTGCCGTCCCACGCGGCCACGCAACTCCGCGACGATCTTCCGTCCTGCCTCGAGTTCCCCTAGCGCGCAATAGGATTGGGCCAACAGCAGCCGCGCTGGGAAGCTCCAGGAGGCGGCCGCTTTTTCGGCGGTCAAAGCGGCGACCGCTTCTTCCATCCGGCCCATCACAGCACGGAACTGTCCCCGGGCGGCTTCCACGGTACCCACCAACACGTTGGCCATTCCCCACGCCAGATACTGACCCGGTGAGGTGATCCGCACAATGTCGGCGGAACGCTCCTCGGCGGTATCGAACTCGCCGGCGAGCACGAGGGCCCGGATTTCGCCATAGGCGCTCAGACACCGCAAAAAGCCGTCCACCTTGTCCTCGACCTGTCGGCCGCGCGCGATGATCTCGGTCACCTTGCCGGTGCGGCCGGTCAGCGCCGCCGACAGGGCGCCCGCGAACACCGCCCACTCGACCGCGAGTGGTTTTGCCGCCGGGTCAGCCAGCACCGCCTCGGAAAGGGCGATCGCCGCATCAATGCGGTTTTCGAACACCAGCGACGCCGACGCCATGCCGTCGACGACCAGACTCAGCGCGGGATGGGTGATGCGGCTCTGCACCATCTGCAGCACCTCGTCAGCGCGTTCGGCGTCGCCCATCGACCACTGCAGGTTCGCGGCACGCGTCGTGCCCCAGCGCACCAGGTCGAGCTCATTCATGCCCGCCGGGTCAAACGAACCGAGGATGTGCTCCGCCTCGGCGGCCTCGCCCTGCCACAACAGCGATCGAGCCAGAAGTTCACTGGCCACCAGAGAGTTCTCGCGGCTGACAGCGGCTCGGGCCAAACGTTCGCCCACCGTGATGTTGGTCAGCGCGATTGCATCCTGCGCGGCTGCCACCAACAGACTGGGTTCCGCGGCGACGTCGCTGTCCAGCGCCAGTTCCGCCAGCCGGATGCGCTGGGCGGGCGTACGAATCGTGCGTTTTTCCATTGCCCGGACAAGCTCGCCCTTCAACCGCCGGGTGCCCGCTCGGCCGAGCCCGTGGCGGATCACCTCGCCATACAGGGGGTGGGTGAAACGGACATCAAGATCTTCGCTGTCCTCCACGACCCGGATCAACCCACGGCGTTCGGCACTCTCGACGATGTCAGCGCCCGCCAATTCCGACAGCGTGTCCAGCGCCAGCGGTTCGGCGAAGGCCAACAGTCGCAGCACATGTGCTTCCTCCTCGGGCAGCTGCTCGATGCGGTCATCGAGCAGCGAGGCGAGCTCAGAGGTCACCGCCGTGCCGCCGCGCAACTGCCACACCCCACGCACCTGGCGAAGTGTGCCCGCCTCGAGGGCGCCCTCCACCAGGTGACGCACAAACAATGCGTTACCACCGGAGGCCTCCCACATCAGGTCGGCGGACATTCCCTCCAGCCGCCCTCCCAGCACCTGTTCGATCAGGCCCACGCACTCTGCTTGGTTGAACGGGCTCAGCTGCAGCCGCTCGAGGTAGCCGTCCTTCCACAGCGACGTGATCGCGTCCGGAACCTCCTCGCCGCTGCGTATCGTCGCCACGATGCGCGCCGAGCCTTCCAGCGCCAACTGGTGCAGCAACGTCGCCGACAGGTGGTCGAGCAGCTGCGCATCATCGACGCCGAGCATCGAATTCTCATCGCTGCAAAGCGTTTCGCGCGCTGCCGCCATGAATGCGATCGGGTCGCGGGCCGTACCCGGGCCCACCAGATGGGCGAAGACGCCCAGCGGAAGGGAACGCGCCGACTCGGTCCCGGCCACCCAGCGCACGCGCGCGGGCAGCGACTGTGTCACCGACCGGGCCAGCGTAGTCTTACCC
The DNA here is from genome assembly GCA_019236925.1 of Mycobacterium sp. Taxonomy (GTDB): domain Bacteria; phylum Actinomycetota; class Actinomycetes; order Mycobacteriales; family Mycobacteriaceae; genus Mycobacterium. Next base: position 5,215 of record JAFAID010000312.1, read on the forward strand.
ACTCCGGCGGCCCCGATGACCACGATGCCGCACACGTCCTGCTTTTCGACGAGAGCTGAACGAATGGCAGCGAATTCAGTATCTCGTCGGACAATGGGCCACGACTCGCTCGCCACAACGTGGGATTTTACGCCCAGATAGGCCGAAATGGCTTTGCGGGTGGGGTTGGACTTTGCGGTTGCTGGCACAGCCTTTGTGGTCGCTCGTAGCGAGAGATTTCTGGTTTCGGTGGAGCGACGGGTGGGCCGCTGAGCTGCCAGGAGCGACGAGGATCGCTTTGCTGAATGCGCCACACCGGAAGCGCTCTCGATGACCCCGAAAAGTCTTTGTTGCAAAGGCGTTCGGTGTTCTCCGGAGGATTCGACCTCCAAAGCGTGTGCGCGGTAGTCGGATCGGATGATATCGACGAGTACACCATCCTTGATCTGTTGGACGCGCTGGTGCGTAAGTCGCTGCTCATCGCCGACCGATCATCCGAACGGACCCGGTTGTCGATGCTGGAGACGATCCGCCAGTTCGCCGCGTGCGCGGCGCACGGGCGTGGGGTGCCCGCGGCCGCGGGAGCCGAGCGCGGCCGACGCAGGGACGTGAGGTCGCCGCGGGCACAGTGCTCAGGTTCCCCGAAGCCAAGTGGGTAAGGCCCCGGGAGCACAGCGGCGCACGAGCTCGCATCCGGTACAAGTCTGGGAGTTTACGTAACTACGTAGAGGGCCGCTGCGCCTGTTGGCGTGCAAACACAACCTAGTCTC
>JAFAID010000426.1 GCA_019236925.1 Mycobacterium sp.
TCGTTGCATGCCCAGCGACCAATGCTCGACGTTGAGTTGGCCGATGTATTCGCGGTCGATGTGGTCGGTGAAGCCGCCGATGATGTCGGCGTAGAGATCGGCCACCGACAAAATCACGTCGGTCGGGTCGCGGTGGGTCATCACGAAACGAGCGTCAGGGAAGACCCGGTTGAGGTCGTCGAGCCACAGCACATGCGACGGCGACTTCAGCCGCCACGGCCGCGTCGGCTCCCCCCAGCACAGCAGCTTCATCACCCGCCGCTGGTAGGCGTACGTCGACGTGAGGTCGGCCTTTTCAACCAGCCATGCCGAGTAAGACGGGATCTGCGCAAAGGCTTGGAAGATATGGGATTTGAAGTCCAGCGCCATCAGCTCCAGGCACTCCATCGGAGCATGGGTGCCGGTCGGCACGTGCGCCCGCGAACCGACTTTATGGCCCTCGTCTTCCGGGATCCGCGGATCGGGACCCTGCACCGTCGACGGCGGCGGACACGGTTGCGAGGACTCCCACCGACGCAGATACCGAATGCCCGGATCCTGCGACAGCAACAGCGACAACGCCGTCGAACCGGTACGGGGCAACCCCAGCCCGATCAACGGCGGCAGGATTTCGACATCGTCGATCTCGGGGTGGCGGCGATACCAGTCCTCGACCTGCAGTCGCTGCGACAGCGCGGTGACGATGCGGGGATAGAGATAGCCCTCGCCGCGGGCGTTGAGCCGGGCCTCGTCGCGCAGCGAGGCGAGCAGCACCTCGAGCCCTTCCCGGAAGGAGTCGCCGCCGAAATCCTCCAGGCCGGTCTGCGCGAGGGCGCGGCCGACGACGTCGTCGAATTCGGCCACCATGAGCCCCTTCCGGAGAATCCGTGTCAGTATACTGACGCGATTATGGGCGAGTTGTCAACGCCCCGGCGCCGCTATGACAGCCCGGCACGCCGGGAAGCCGCCGCCGCGACCCGCGAGCGCATCGTCGACGCGGGCGCTCGGCTGGTTCGCGGCTTCACCACCTGGGACTGGGACGAGCTGACGTTTCGCGCCGTCGCCGAACGCGCCGGGGTCAGCGAGCGCACCGTTTACCGCAACTTCCCGTCCGAACGGCACCTGCACGACGCGATCATGGCCCGCCTGGAGGACGAGGCGGGCATCCGTTACGAGGACGTCGAGCTGGACAATCTTGCCGAGGTGACGGCCCGGGTCTTCGCCTCGCTGCGACGGTTCGCGATCAAGGACACCATCGGCACACCGCACGGCCCGGCCTTCGCCAGCGCCGACGTCCGACGCCACGAGGCCTTGGACCGCGCGGTCGCCGCCCGCGCGCCAGAGTTGCCGGATGCCCAACGCAGAGCGCTCGCCGGACTGCTCGACGTGCTATGGAGCCCGCCGACTTACGAGCGGCTGATCGGCGCGTGGAACCTCGACAACGCTGAAGCGATCGGTGCCGTCCAGTGGCTGATCGCGAAAGTCATTGCAGCGATTAATGACGACGCTTAGAAGCCCGTCCCGATCACGAGCGCAAGGATAGATGTTCCGCCCGGCCATGATGATCACGTCGACACAGGCGATCTGGGCTACGTCACGGAAACCGGCAACGTGGAGGTGTGCGGCCGGGTGAAGGAAGTGCTCGAGCCAGGGACGATCCCGAAGACGCCGTCGGGCAAACTGCGGCGCGCCCACGCCTTGGCGCTGGTCACCTAGGCCTTAGCCGATCGACACAACTTCGTCGATCGAGTCGATGGGGAGATCGCCATCGACGACCGCCGTCACCACCAACTTGTTCAGTTCGATCGCGCCCCTGTGGTTGTCCAGGAAGGCGATGTCGGCGGCGTCGCGACCGGTGGCAATGCGCACCAACGCCTGCCGCGGCGCTAACAGGGTTCCGTCGACCACTCGCCATTGTCCTTCGACAAACGCCTCAGCAACGGCATGGAAATCCATCGGATACAGACCCGGCGCGTACACCGAAACCACGCGGGCGGGCACGTTGACCGCCCGAAGCAACGCGACTACCAGATGCGCGAAGTCGCGGCATACCCCGGCACCGGCAAGCATGGTCTCCACCGCTCCGTCGATTGGATCGCTGGAGCCTGGCACGTAGTTCAGCCGAGTACCCACCCAAAGGGACACCCGCTCCAGCAGAGTCGTCGAATCGACGTAAGCGCCGAATTCGGTTTCTGCAAAACCGTAGAACTTATCGGCCTCCGCGTAGCGACTAGGGCGTAGATACATGGACAAGTCGTAGTCTGTCGCCGGCGCCGGGTCGGTTCGGCCGATGATCGTAGCGGCATAGTCGACTGTCAAGTTGCCGACCGGCGCTTCCAACTTATGGATGCGGTTGCCATGCACGCCGCTAATCTCCAAGGGCTGGACGGGCTCTCCATTTAATACGAACGACAACCGTTCCAACACTTCGGTATTTGGATGAGGTGCTACGGCAATCTGGAACTCAAGCGTCGTCGGCGCGGTGATCTCGACTCCAAGCTCTGCACCCACCTGTCGCCTCATAGCGCGGCATACCTCAAACGGTCGTCTCCGAATCTGCAGTACCGACGCCGGCGAGTCCACCATCTCGTAGCCGTCGCGCGCACGGTGTGCTTTTAGCACGCGCCGCGCGCACAACCAAGCGCCGACCACACACCGCGCGGCTCATGGTGCCGCGGTCGCCGCGACCGCAATCGCGATCCGGGGACAGTCACGAAATCCAGAATGCTTCACGAAAGGGCGGTTCCTTCACTTCGAGGTTGACCCAACCCGCGAGTGCGGGATCGACAAACGAACCGATCGCAGTTGGTCATGTCCGGCCGTGATCACGCCCGAGAATCACCATGGCTACAAAAACGTTCTCTACCGACCCTACACCCCCGCGTGCCGCAACAGATATGTCTGCACAGCGAGTTGGAGGCCAGCAGCCGGCTGATTGCACCGTGCTACCCTCAACCAGGATGTTTTTCGTACATCCATTCTGAATGAGAGAAGTTGAGAAGTATGGCACAGGGAACTGTGAAATGGTTTAACAGCGACAAAGGCTTCGGTTTTATCGCTCCTGACGGCGGCACAGAAGATGTGTTCGTACACTTCACGGAGATCAGCGGGAGCGGTTTTCGGTCACTTGAGGAGAACCAACGGGTTCAGTTCGAGATCGGCCAGGGGGCGAAGGGTCCTCAGGCAGTGGGAGTGACACCCGTTTAGCGACCGTTCGTCATATGTGGGCTGGCAGGCAGCGTCCTGCCAGCCCACGTTCGTTCGGAGGCTGCCGCGAACTGATGGAACTCGTCGAGTCCGACGCGGGCAAGCCGCTCGACGAACGTCTGGCCGTTGTAGGGGAACTGGGTGACGACCTTGCCGTTGGGGTGACGGAAGTAGTTGTTGCAGTTGGCAACCCACACGGTTCCGGCCAGCGCATCCTGGATTTCGACGTTGTACGCATCGTGGATCTGCTGTTTGATTTCCACCGCCCGGAGCCGTCGCTGTCCCATGTCGTCCAAGACGCGACGGACGAATTCCGATTGCGCTTCCAGGATGTAGATGATCGACGTCACGCCGTTCGTGTTGGGGCCGTAAAGCGTGAACAAATTGGGGTAGCCCGGCACCACGGTGCCCAGGTAGGCCTCGGCGCCGTCGACCCAATCGTCGTGGAGCCGGCGCCCGCCCCGGCCGTACACGTCAAGGCTGCCGAGGAAATCCGTTGCGCGAAAGCCGGTTCCGTAGATGACGGTGTCGACCTGGTGCTCCCTGCCGTCGGCGGTGCGCAGCCCCCGTTCGGTGAACTCGACGATGGGCGAGGTTTCCAGCGTCACGTTGGGTAGCGCGAACGTCGGGAACCAGACACGGGATTGCAGCGGTCGCTTACAGCCGACCGGATAGGACGGCGTCAGCTTGGCCCGCAGCTCGGGGTCCTTCACCTTGCGATGCAGATAGCTTTGCGCCATGTCGGTCAGCTCTTTGGTCATCGTGGAATCGACACCGAAATTCGCCGACTCGTAGTCCTGGTACGCGGCGTCACGCACCTTCAGC
>JAFAID010000377.1 GCA_019236925.1 Mycobacterium sp.
CATCTTCAACCTCGCCGACATCGTGTTGCGGGTATCGCGCGAGGACCCTGAGCGCATCGCGGTCATCGAGCTGGACGGCTGGGAGGGCTACGGCAAGCGCCGCTACAAGCGCCACACCTACGCCGAGCTTTCGGCCGACGCCGAGTCCGTCGCCGTGGGACTGCGCGAGATGGGCATTGCTGAGATGACACGCATCGTCTTCATGTCGCCTCCCAGCTACGAGGCCTGCGTCATGGGCGTGGCCCTCACGCGGGTAGGCGCCTTCTCCATCTGGATCGACCCCTCGGTCGGCTATCGCAACATGGCGGAGCGACTGAGACGCGTGAAGCCGGAGGCGTTCCTAGGCATCGCACTCGCGCACATGGGAAGGATCACATTCGGATGGGGTCCTCGCACCCTCCGGAAGCTTCTTCTTACGGGATCCCCGCTCTTGCCGGGAGCCCGTAATGTTACCGGATTTCCACCCTTCCCCGGCGCGCGATCAATCAGGTCGCTGCGAAAACAAGCGCCCACCGAGCCGGAGCCGCCAAAAGTCGGGCCGGACGATCCCTGCACTGTCCTCTACACCACCGGCAGCACCGGGCCGGCGAAACCCTCGCTCTACACGCATCGCAGCTTCTGTCAGGTGTTCCGCAACGCGCACCATAGCTGGCGGTGGGATCCGGACAACGAGATCCCGGTGGATTTGGCCGTCTTCCCCGCGTTCCTCTTCATCCCCATCAGCGCCGGCGGCACAATGGTGGTGCCGCCCATCGACTTCGCCCGGCAAGGCCCGGCCAAGGTGAATCCGGCCGCCATGATCCAGGTCATCAACGACTGCAAGGTCGGGTCGTTTTTCGCCGCGCCGATCCTGATCGAGAACCTGGCCCGGGAAGCGCTTGCGCGCAACCTGACGATGCCTTCTCTGAAACGAGTCATCGCGGGCGGGGCGCCGATCTTTGGTCCGGTCGAGAGAATGCTGAACGCGGTCATGGCTCCCGACGGAGAGGTAGCGGCGAACTACGGAGCCACCGAGGCCCTGCCTTCGACCGAGATGGGGAGTCGCGAGCACCTTCAAGGCTTGTGGGACATGACGGAGCAGGGTGCCGGCATCTGTGTGGGTTACGCTCTGCCAGGCGTCGAACTGAAGATCATCGAGATCGTGGACGGTCCCATCGACTCCATCGAGGAAACGTCGGAGCTGTCTAAAGCGGAAGTCGGCGAAATCCTGGTGCGGGGCAAGCACGTTAGCCCCGGGTACTACCTCGACCCTGAGAGCACGCGCAAGAACAAGGTGCCCGACCCGGAAGGGGACTGGCACCGCTTTGGGGATACCGGCTACATCGACGAGGAGGGCAGGCTCTGGGTCTGCGGTCGGGTGTCGCAGCGGGTGAAGGCAGATGGCGGGAACGTATTTCCGCTGTTCGTCGAGCCGCTCTTCGATGCTCACCCCAAGGTGAGGCGTTGTGGACTGGTGGGAGTGCCCGGACCGGCGGGCGAGCTGCCCGTCCTCTGCGTCGAGGTCGAGCGCGACGTTGGTAAGAACGAGCTCGCCGGCTTGCACCAGGAGCTGCTCGCGCTGGCTGCAGATTCCGAAGTGGCGAGCAAGATCCACGCCGTCCTCTTCAAGCGCAGGCTGCCGGTGGATCCGCGCCACAACTCCAAGATAGAGCGCCGGCACCTCGCCAAGTGGGCCGCCCGGCAGTTGTCGGACTAGCCGTAAAAACGGGTCGTCCACCGCAAGAACGATCGTCTCGTAGGAGAAGGAGGGGTGGTTCGCTGCGTCTGATATCGGGCGTTACGTCGACTTCCCTCGATCTTTCACGTAATTGACCGCTGTTGCGTGTCGTAAACGTGAAAGGTGCACTGCCTCAATGAGAATCGACGTAGCGAACGTTCAGTTGACCAACATGCCGTTCAGTTGGTTGCCGGGGTAGCGGTCGTAGTCTTTCTTCTCGCCATAGAACGCGGCGTTGAGCACCAGGGGCGCCCCGCCGGGAAGTGCGTATTCCTCGAACTGGTGCGCGAGCAGCGCCATGAAGCTGTAGATGAGGATGACCTCGATGCGGCTAAAGTCGTCGTTGCCCCAGAAGCCCATGATGAAGGCCAGGGCGGCGAAGACCACCCCGCCAACGTAGTACCAGTTGCGCCGGCAGAAGGTGAGCATCGGTGCACCTCGGGCGAATCGGTGAGTCAGGAGGCCGCGGTGGCGGGCGCCGCGCTGGGGGTGAAGCGGGCCATCTCCGCGTCAGTGAACGGGGTCGCCTTAGCAACCGAACGAAACTGATTGTTTTCGTCAGCCCGCAAGGGGAAGGTAGAACGGCATGTCCGGCGGCACGTCGATCGCGAACACGAGATCGTCCTCGTAGCCGATGTCTCTATGCAGCTATCGGTCCGTGTCAAAAGCTCTCGACGAGTTCGGCGAGCCTATCGAGGGAAGCCCAAAGCTTGTCAGCAGTTGTAGCGCGGGCGCGGGCGAAGCGCTTCTCATCGGTCAGCCCCGACCAGTCATAGGTATGGGCGACCCGGGTATGCGCGTCATCGACGGGATCAAGCTCCCAGCGCCACAGGTGACCCGGCGGTTCTTGGCCCGGTTCGGAGGGCAGCCAGGCGATGCGACGACCCTCTTCGAACTCCACCACGTGGTTCTCCCGGATCCAGCCCTTGGTGGTCGTCATGGTGAAGACATCGCCCGTGCCGCGCACCCGTTGTCCTGCTGGGGCTTCCACCAGATTATCGTTGCCGTCCCATCGAGGCTGTTGCGACGGATCAGCAATCAACTCGAAGATCTGTTCCGCCCGGGCAGCAATCTCGCGGCTGGCGCTCACAATGTGACGAACCTCGGCGTTGTCGGCCATGACCTCATCGAAGCACCCGAACTCATTTTCGCAACCATCAGGTGGGCGCACACCTGGCGTCATCTTCGAAACCGCGACCGCTGTCTCGGATCTAGCCAAATTGTCCTTGGTGGGACGCCCGTTCCGGGTTGAAAATGGTGCGGTGGCCGCCTTGTCGACGCCGTTTCTCTATGGTCCTTCGAGGCCGTGTTCTAGCCGGGCGCTGGGGATCACGTCGTGGGCCCTTCACTGTTGCCGTTGATCATCGAGCACGAGGATTAGATTCTTTTCCTTTGTGTCCCTGCGATCCCACTTGGCGGCCACGTGAGTAGGTGGCGGTTGCGAGTCGGCGAGGAGAACACGATGTTGACCGAATCCCACGATGAAGAACAGATCATCGCCAGGGTCGCGGCCCTGGATATCGGCAAGACGGAGGTGGTGTGCTGCATTCGCGTCCCCGCCGGCGCCAACGCGAAGAAACGACTGCAGGAGGTGTCCACCCATTCCACGATGACGCGGGCGTTGACCGAGCTGGCCAATCATCTGGTTGATCTTGGGGTCGAGCGGGTGGTGATGGAGGCGACCCGCGACTACTGGAAGCCGGTGTTCTACGTGCTCGAGGCGCATGGGCTGGACCCGTGGCTGGTCAATGCCCGCGATGTCAAACATCTGCACGGCCGACCCAAGACCGATGCGCTCGACGCGGTCTGGCTGTGCAAGGTCGCCGAACGACAGATGCTGCGGCCCAGTTTCGTGCCGCCCAAACCGATCCGCCAGTTGCGGGACCTGACCCGCTACCGCATCGATCTGATCGGCGCCCGCACCACGGAGAAGAACCGGGTGGAAAAGCTGCTCGAAGACGCCTGCATCAAACTCTCCGTGGTGGCCGCCGACATCTTCGGGGTGTCCGGGCGGGCGATGATGGCCGCCCTGATCGGCGGGGAGCGCGACCCCAAGGTGCTCGCCCAGTTGGCGCGGGCCAGGATGCGGGCCAAGATCGGCCTGCTGGAGGAGGCGTTTAACGGGCACTTCGGTAACCACCACGCATTCTTGCTCACCCGGATGCTGGGCCACATCGACGCGATCGACGCCGACATCGCCGCAGTCGATGAGCAGATCGAGGCGCAGTTGGCCCCTTTCGCCGCAGCGGCGGTCCGCCTCGATGACATCCCGGGCGTCGGTCCGGTCGCCGCCGCGGTCGTCATCGCCGAGGTGGGGGTCGACATGTCCCGGTTCCCCACCGCCGAGCACCTGTGCTCGTGGGCGAAGTTCTCGCCCGCGCTGCGCAGCTCAGCCGGCAAAACCAAGGGCAACGGATCCACCGGGCACGGCAACCGCTACCTGGCCCGGGTGCTCGGTGAAGCCGCCGTCATTGCTGGCAGAACCGACACCTTCCTCGGCGAGCGTTACCGGCGGATCGCTAAACGCCGCGGCAAGAAACGCGCGATCGTCGCCATCGGCCGCTCGATCCTGGTGATCGTGTGGCACCTGCTCTCCGACGAACAGGCCGCGTTCACCGATCTCGGCGCCGATCACTTCACCCGCCACGTCAACTCAGAGACCAAGAAACGCAACCACATCCGCCAACTCGAAGCCCTCGGCTACACCGTCACCCTCAGCCCAGCGGCGTAAACCCATTCCGGGTCACCACTATTTTCGGATTAGAGATTCGGGAGTGATCAGTTCCTGTCCCATATGGGCTGGTCGAGAGTGGCGCACTGGTCGAGGGAGGCCGACGACGTAGGCCCGAAACGGCATCACCTAGCGCGGTGTGATGGCGCTGTTATCGGTTAGCGGGTCCGGTGATGTGCCGGTTGCGGCCTGTATAGGCCGTTGGCGACGGTGGCGAGGAAGGCGTCTCGGCGTGGGGTTCCTTGGTGGGCGCCTGGGCAAGCGCCTTGAGAACGGCATGGGTGACTGCGCCAGGCGAGCCTAAAGGTCTGGGCGGTGATCGGCCCACGGTTGGGCCTGTTCGAGCTGCGACGCCAGGCGGATCAGCTGTCCCTCCGCGCCGAGCCGGCCGACGAACTGGACTCCGATCGGCAGCCCCTCGGCGGTCCAGTGCAGCGGAACGGTCATAGCGGGACGGCCGGTGATATTCGCCAACTGCGTGTAAGGCACCCAGCCGAGGTAG
>JAFAID010000160.1 GCA_019236925.1 Mycobacterium sp.
GCTTGGTCGCCTACACTTTGAGGTCCAATGGAACTCAGCAATCCGTTCCGGTATCCCCCCGGAGTACCGCGCGTCGAAAAGCCGCCCGCGGAAGGCCGTTTTAACCTGTCCGACGGCCGCGGGCTGGGCTACGCCCAATTCGGCGACCCCACCGGTCCGGTGGTGCTGTGGTTCCACGGCACACTGGGCGCCCGACGTCAATTCCCGGCATTGGGGCGGCGTGCCGCCGAGGACCTCGGCCTGCGGGTCATCGTCGTGGAGCGGCCAGGTACCGGGCTCTCCGATTCGCACTGCTATTCCGCGGTGACCGACTGGGTCGCCGACATCGCGCAGGTGGCCGATGCGCTTGATGCCGAGCAGCTCGGCGTCGTGGGCATGTCCGGCGGCGGCGCGTATGCCTTGGCCTGCGGGGCGCTGCCACCGCTGGTGGATCGCGTGGCCACCGTGGCCGTCCTCGACGGCACCGTCCCGGCGGCCGGTCCCGAGGCCTTCGCCGGCGGCGCCACCGACATTGCCCGCCGGTTCAACCCCGTGCTCACCCAGCTGCGCCGGCCGCTGGCGGTGCTCAGTACCGTGCTGCTGGCACCGCTGATCCCCTTCGCGCATTACGCCTATCGCGGCTACACGCGGATGTGGCCCGAGGATGACCGGCGGGTCCTCGACGACCCGGAGGTCGAGGCAATTTTCGTCGACGACATGGTCAATGCGTTCCGGGGCCGCTGCCTGGCCATGGTCGACGATGTCCGGCTCTTGGGGCGGGACTGGGGTTTCCGGTTGGCCGACGTGAAGGTGCCGGTGCGGTGGTGGCACGGTGAGTCCGATCACGTCGTTCCGCTTGCTGGCGTCGAAGTGGCCATCACGCGCTTGCAAGACGCCGTGCTCACCGTGCGCCCAGAGAGCCACCTCGGTGGCTTCGCCAAAATCGACGAGGTCCTCGGGCACGTCCGCGGATGCCTCTGAGCCGCAACGGCTTTCAGGGGCTACCAGATCTGGTTACCAGATATAAATGGTGGCTGTTGGGCTTCCACCGGTGCACGTCACCAGCCTGCGGTCAAGTGAGCACGCCAGGTCGTATGTCTTGCCCGTCACTTTGCTCTGGACGCCGCCGAGCTCGAAATCCGCGGTGAGGTTGCCCTTCTATTGACGCAGGTCATTTATGGCTTGCGCCACGCTCAGGCCGAAACCGCAGCTCGTGTTGGCGCCGATGCTCCAGTGCGAATAGAGCCCAGCCGACCGGACCGGGGCGCCCTCGCAGTAGCCTGAGCCGCCGTTGGTCCTCGACAAAGGTGACCTTCGGCCGCCGCGGCCGGCTACCGATGACAGATAACCTTCGCGCATGCAAGCACAACCGGTTGTCCGTCTATTTCGTGGGGTCTTCAGGCTGATACTGCTGCTGACCACCCTCCTGACAGCTTTCGTGGTCAAGAGTTACGTCATCGTGAAGATTGTGCAGCACAACAAGAAGCTGCGACCCATACTGCTCAAACCGTACAACAAGATCATTGTCCCCATTGCGGGAAGGCGCTTTTCGCCTTATGCGCTTCTCGAACACACGGGGCGTCGTTCCGGTCGCGCCTATGCGACACCCGTTGGCGCCTTTCCATTCGAGGATGGTTTCGTAGTCGGGCTCTCATATGGTGCCGATGTGGATTGGTGCCGTAACATCATGGCGTCCGGTCACGCTGTTGTGAAATGGCGTGGGCAGGAGTTCGCCTTGGAGCGCCCCGAACTGATTCCGATGAGCGCAGCTGTGCTGCAAGCGCTTCCAGCGTACTTTCGTCTGCCAGCACGGGAATTGAAACAACTCGTCTGGCTGCATCGACCAAGCCCGGTCGCTGTGCGTGTGCAACCCGAAAACGACTCTTCTCGCGCCTCGTAACGTAGTGGCCGTCGCCCGGGTCGCACTTACTGTTGGCTTTCAATAATCCAGTCGCGCGCTTTGCCGGCTTCAGCGATCGAGAACGCACGGTAGTCCCCAGGCCACAGGAAGCCAAAGAATTCACTGAATCTCGCCACCTGTTTCACCCACCCCTCGTCGGTAACGACCGCGCAGCGTTCCCAGTGGAAGAAGAGCATGAAGTCCAACTTCGTATCCTCCCAAAGCGCGCCGGGATCGACCCTGGCGAAATCAGGGGCAAACTCGACGTAGATCCTCACCTTCTTATGCCGCTTCAATCTGTCTTCAAAGACTGGTATCAGCACCGTTTCGTAATCGGTCTTCGTTACGTGCCCGTGGAACGCAAACGCTACGACGTTGTCAGGAAAGTCCTTGAGCGTCTCGATCATGATGTCCTTACCTTCTCTACCGACATGGCGTGCGAGCTGCCGGCCTGCCGCCTCCTATTGCTCTCCAAAGCAAGCTCGGCGGAAAAGTCGGTACGAGGTGGGCATTTCGCGTGGTGGATCGCTGGCGGTGACTATTGTGACAGACGTGACGCGCACGCCAGTGGGCCCGGCGATCGGCTTGCGCCTGGCCGCCGACGGTTACTGTGTGCTGAAGCGATCGTGACCGCCGACCCAGATCGCCACACAGTCGGCCACAGGGCGATGCTGAGATCGATCACGTGTTTTTGGCAGGTTGAGGCGCGAGACGGAGCACGATGAGCATTCCAACTGGATACATTGTGCACGAATCGATTTCGCGAACGAACGCAACGGCGTTGTTCCCAAGACTGCGCCACCAGTGACCTTTGGACGTCACCGGTGTGGACCAAGGACTCTAGGAGATGTTGTTCGCGTCACTAAGCTCAAAGTGACACTATCCCGCGGTAGGATACGGAGACACCGCATGCATCAGCGCAGTCACCCGCATTCTGCCGCACAGCCGACAGTCACAATAGCGCTCGACGAGCGTGGTGGACGGACACAGGCAGCGGTCGAGTTGCATTGGGGCGGATCACATCTAGCCGGCGTGGGCGTGGCTTATCGTCATCCGGCGGACTATCTTGCGAGCGAAACGGGACAGCAACTGGCGACGGCGCGAGCTCTATCAGACCTCGCCGACCAGTTACTGCTCTTCAACGACGTCAGGCACTGAGGCAATCCGCCCGAGCCAGCTCACAATTGCAATGCGCCTGTCCGACCTACGATGGCCGAGACATTTTGGCCTGAGTCGCAGGCCGCGGGAAGGGGACACGCGATGAGGACGCTTGAAGGTGTTCTCGCCAAACATCCGTTTTTCGGTGGGTTGGACCCGCGCTATCTTGAAACGGGTCTCGGGTGTGCCTCGAACGTGCGCTTCAACGCAGGTGATTTCATCTTTCAACAAGGCGATGAAGCGAACCACTTCTATCTGATTCGCGAAGGCAAGGTTTCTCTTGAAGTCTTCGCTCCCGGCCGTGGCAGCCTCACGGTTCAGACGCTGACAGGCGGTGACATCCTTGGATGGTCGTGGCTGGGTAGCGCCATACAAATCGACGTTCGACGCTCGTGCCGCCGAGATGACCCGAGCAATAGTGCTGGACGGCAAGTGCTTGCGCGACAAATGCGAAGCGGACCACGAGCTCGGGTACGAGCTGCTCAAGCGTGTGACGCCGATTCTCGGTCAGGGACTTGATGCCACCAGGGTTCGACTCGTGGACATCTACGGCAGTAGCACTTGAGAACAGCCACCATAGCTAGGGCGTCAGCACGATCTTGCCCCGGGTGTGGCGGCGTTCGAGTGTGGAGTAGGCGCGCTGGACCTCGGCGAGCGGAATAACTTCGGCGATCGGCACTTCGAGTTGGCCCGCGGCGATCAGTGCCGCGAGCTCGCCCAGCACAGCGGCGTCGGCCCCGTCCTGATTGCCGACGAACTTGACCCCGAACCGCTCTAGCGCCGGGAAGTCGATGATGGTGTCGATGCGGTCGGGCGCAATGCCCAGCTCGGTTATGGCTAATTCGACGTAGCCACCACCAAAGAAGTCCAAGAACGCATCGACCCGGCCGTCAGGTGCCGCCGAACGTAGCCTGTCGGCCAGACCGTCGCCGTAGTTCACCGGGATCACGCCATGGGCAGCCAGCCACTGGTCGTTGGACGGGCCGGCGATGCCGAGCACCGTCGCACCCGTGCGTTTGGCCAGTTGCACGGCTATCGCGCCTACCCCGCCAGCGGCGCCGGCGATCGCGACAGTGTCACTGGACCTCAACCCGACCGACCCGACTGCGGCGTATGCCGTTGTGCCGGCGACGAAGAGAGCACCCGCGGCTTCCCACGACACTGCCGGCGGTTTGGTGGTGAGCTGATCGGCGGGCACCACAACGAATTCGGCCTGGCTGGCACGGTTGTTCGTGAAGCCCAGCACCTCGTCGCCCACTGAGAACAGTTCGACGCCCGGGCCGACCTCGGTGACGACACCGGCTAGATCGCTGCCCTGCCCGGACGGAAACGTCGCCGGGAAGATCTCGTGGAACGCGCCCTGGCGAATCATGGCTTCGCCGGGATTGATACCGGCTGCCTTCACCTCGACCCGCACCTCACCGGCGCCCGGCACCGGGACGGGAACCTCTCGCACGTCGAGCACGTCTACGCCGCCGTAACGGTCAAACTTTACTGCTTTCATGAGCCTTCCAGCCTTTACCTGTGTTGTTGTTGCTGCATCATCGGATCTACGACTGTCGGAGGTTGGCCGTGATCGATTTTGGACTATCCGGTAAGCGCGCCGTTGTGTCGGGTGCGGGCTACATCCCGGAACGCGCGGGCCACGGCTGGTTCACGTCGTTGGCTCTTGCTGAGGCCGGCGCCTCGGTGGCCTGTATCGATATCGACAGGCAGCGTGCGAATCGCATTGTCGACGAGATCGTCAGCAGGGGAGGTAATGCCATCCCGATTGTCGCCGATATGACCGACCCTGCGCAGGTTACTCAGGCGATCGACGAAACCGTCATAGCTCTGGGCGGTGTTGATGTCTGCGTCGACATCATCGGCGGTGCGACCTGGTCGAAGGTTGAGGACTTCACCACCGAATTGTGGGACTTAGCAATCCATTACAACCTGAATCAGGTGTTCTACCTTTTTCAAGCCGTGGCAAGGCGCATGATCGCCCAGCGCAGCGGTGGATCGTTGGTCGCACTCGCCTCGGTCGACGGCATTGCGGCGGCGACCTACCATGCCGCCTACGGCGCCGCCAAGGCCGGCGTCATCTCGTTGGTGAAGACTTTCGCAGACGAACTTGGGCGGTATGGCATTCGCGCTAACGCGGTCGCGCCAGGCAATGTTGGCTCCGGCAACGAGGACCAGCCGCCGCACGAGTACGCCGTCAATGGAATCAATCCGCTGGCCGCGCCCCGCGCCCATGATGTCGCCAATGCCGCGTTGTTCCTCTCCTCTGAGCTGGCTGCCCGCATCACCGGTCAGACACTCGTAGTCGACGGTGGTGCAACCATTCGGCAGCTGTGGGGGTTGCCCGCATCATTGATCCCGTCGACCCCGGACGACGCGCTGGCGGAATTCATGAAACCTGGGCCGTTGGGCAGCTAGCAAAACCCTCG
>JAFAID010000343.1 GCA_019236925.1 Mycobacterium sp.
GGCGCTGCGCGAGATCGACGGCGTCGACAACGCCTTCGTCACCAATGTGACCGGCGCCCAAGGGGATCAAGTGGGCGCAGTGGTGGTGTGCGACACCGCCGCGAACACCGCCGAGCAACTCCGTGGATCTGCCCGCAAGCTACTCAGCTCGTTCAAGGTGCCGACGATGTGGCTGCTGGTCGACTCCGATGAGGCGATTCCGCGTGGCCCGACCGGCAAGGTCGATGCCCGGCGGCTGCGCGAGATGTTGGCGGAGTAGGCCTAGTCGAGCGGATTCAGTGTGGTCGCCTCGTGAATTGGGTTGTCTAGTGGGATGCATCGCATTACGGTCCCGTCCAGCAGCACAAACCACACGCAATTGTCAGCCCTAGGAGCCTTAGAGACTTTGTGTCCGTTCGGTGGCTTGCCGGTATGAGCGGGTACTGCGGCGAGGCATCTCTGCGTCTGGGTTTCATCTCTTCCACGGTTGTTTCTTGACAGGCAACGGCCTCAACCCAACTGGTGGGCGGCTTAGAGTGGGTACATGGTTGCATCGTGGATCAGCCCGAAAGCGCGAAAGGGCATCCGCAGCGGCATCGTGGGACGCGGGCTGTTCGCCACCGCGCGAATCGATGCCGGGGAGGTCGTTGCTGTCAAGGGCGGTCACATCGTGACCACAAGACAGCTGAGCGAATTATCCGATCCGCTCCCGAACTCGGAGATTCAGATCGCCGACGGGCTACACCTGGTGGCGATGTCGCCGGAGGAGTACGAACCGGTGATGCTGTTCATCAACCACTCTTGTGATCCCAATGTCGGTTTCGCCGGCAACATCGTGCTGGTCGCCATGCGCGATGTCATCGCCGGCGAGGAACTCACCACCGACTACGCACTGTTCGACGACTACGACGGACAAATGGTCTGTCACTGCAACACCGCTTCCTGCCGGCGAGTGATCAATGGGCACGACTGGCAGCGACGCGACCTACAGCGCAGATACCACGGATTTTTTTCGTGGTACCTGCAACGTAAAATCACCGAGCCGCGCAGCGGCGCGGACAAATAAATGGCAGCTGACGGCGAGGCGGCAGCGTGATGGCCGACAACGACTATCAACCGACGACTCTCGCCGGTGACCGGTTTGCCCAACTCAACATCTTTGGCCTCGACCGCCCCGACCATACGGCCACACGAACCCTCCCATGGTCGCATCGACAGGCGAACAGCTTCGCACCGAAAGGCCGCACGACCTGGTTGCGCATATGGCTATAATTGTGTTGTTGAAAATGGCCACTTTCAGGGAGGTGGGTTGGCGTGGAGGTCGGCGTTCGGGAGCTACGTGACCAGTTGAGCCGGCACCTGGCGGAGGTTCGCGAAGGGCGAATCGTGACTGTGACGGATCACGGACGTCCGATCGCGCGGATCGTGCCGATACAAAGGCCGACGAAACTGGAGCAACTGCGTGAGGAGGGCCGCATCCAGCGCGCACGAACCCGTAAGCAGCCCGCGCCGGCACCGCTGGCCGCCGGAGGCATGGTCAGCGACTTGGTCGGCGAGCAGCGTAGGTGATCGGTTATCTCGACACCGCGGCTTTCGTGCCTTTGTTGATCGACGAGCCAACCAGCGAGGCGTGCCGGCGATTCTGGGATGACGCCGATGTAATCGTGTCGTCGCGGCTACTCTACGTCGAAACCGCTGCAGCGCTGGCGCAGGCGCGCAGGATGGGACGCCTCACCAAGGGCAAACATCTCCGGTCCCGTCGGCGGCTTGACCAGATGTGGTCCGAGATGGACGTCGTTGAGGTGGATGAGCAGGTCGTGACCCGTGCGGCTGACCTGGCCCACCGTCTTTCTCTCCGTGGCTATGATGCTGTGCACTGCGCATCGGCCGCGCAACTTGATGACCATGATGTTGTGGCGGCCTCCGGAGACCAGAGGCTGCTGGACGCATGGTTGGAGCTCGGCATGGCAACCTACGACACTAACCAGAAGGCGACACCAGAGCCGGAGTAGCGGGTTTCCGCAATCGTCTCGCACCACATCCAGCCCGCACCGATCGCCGCGGTCCTCGGTGCGATTGGCGCGCGACCGGCTCGCTACCAGGAGCCGCCACCCAGACCAGCGTTGTGCAATCAGGGCGTCACGAGCCGAGCGCTTTGGTGAGCAGCACGGTGAGACGCTTCTGCTCGCCGG
>JAFAID010000110.1 GCA_019236925.1 Mycobacterium sp.
TTCGAACATCTCGAGATAGTGCCCCAGGTTCGACAACGTGTGTTCTTTGATCTGCGAGGCCAAGGCGCGCAGGTCTTCCCACTCGGGGACGTCGCGCGCGGCGGCGTCGCGGCGCTCGCGGAGCCCCCAGATCAACGTGTCGAAGGCACGTTCATGGGCCTCATCCTCCAGGAAGGCAAGGGCATTGCGCGCCTGGTCGACCGATCTCATCCGCCGTCTCCATTCAGTACCTGCGCCAGGTGCAGGAAGTGGAAGTCCTCGCGGTCGCGATGCGCGCAACCCTGCAGGTGCATGAGGCATGACATGTCGCCCGACACGATGTAGCGGGCGCCGCTGGCGCCGACGCGTTCCAGTTTGTCGTTGCCCATCGCCGCCGACACGGCTTCCTCAGTGACCGCGAAAGTGCCACCGAAACCACAGCATTCGTCGTGCCGGTCGAAATCGGCGATGCTGATTCCGTCGACTTTCTCCAGCAGGCTTCGCGGTTTGGAAAACCACGGGTCGTTGGGCCGCTCACTCATCGTCTGCTGGTTCAAACCGCGGATCGCCGAGCAGCTGACGTGCAGCGCGACCTGGTGCGGAAACCGCGCCCATGGAAAGGCCTCAACTTTGAGGACATCGCAGAGGAACTCGGGTAAGTCCCAGGTGTGCGAGCTGACGCGCTGGCGCTGTGCAGTGTCCTCGGCAGCGCTGAACTTGTTGCGGACGTGGTGTACGCAGCTGCCCGACGGGGCGACAATGTAGTCGTAATCGGCGAAGTTGCGCACGAAGAGCTCCTCGGTGGCGGTGGACTCGGTATGCGCGCCGCTGTTGGCCATCGGCTGCCCGCAACAGGTCTGATCGAACGGATAATCCACCTGAACACCGAGCTTCTCCAGCAGCTCCAATGTCGCGATACCGACTTGCGGGTAAAACATGTCGAGGTAGCAGGGAACCATCAATCCCACGCGCATGGCTAGCCAGCCCCGATGATCTCGGAAAAGCCTGGAAGGCTGGTCAATTCAGTACTCCCTCATGAAGCTGTGCATACAGGTCGATAGTGTGGCTGTAATCGACCCAGACGTCGAGGATGGTGATTCCGGGGTCGGTCAGCGATTTTTCGAATGCGTTTTCAAATTCGTGCATGCTGGTCACGCGAATCCCGGTAGCGCCGAACGCCGCGGCGTAATGGGCGATGTCGTAGTCGCCGAGCTGCACACCGGACTCCCGCCCGTATTTCATGACCTCCTGGAAGGCCACCAAGTTGTAAGCGTTGTCGCGCAGCAGGACGTGGGTGAAACTCAAGCCCAGCCGCGACGCAGTTTCCAGTTCCTGTGCGCTGAAAAGGAACCCGCCGTCGCCTGAAACCGACACCACCTGGGTGCCGGGGCGCACCATCGCCGCCGCCATGGCCCACGGCAAACCGACACCGAGTGTCTGCTGACCGTCGGAGAACAGCAGCCGCCGCGGCTCGTACACGCGGAAGTGGCGGGCCATGTAGATGTAGTTCGACCCGATGTCGCAGGCGATGGTGGCGTCGTCATCGACCAGCTCGCGGATCTTGAGGACGAGCGCCGCGGGATTCAACCCGAGTTTGGTCTGGGGCTGATGACGTGCCTCCTCGTCGATGCGCAGCAGCGCCGCGCGCTGTTCGGCGGCCGCCGCGCGGGCGGTGTCGGGCACACGCAACCCGGCTAGCACGCTCGTGAGTTTCGCGACGGTGGCGGCGATGTCGCCGCGCAACTCCAGCGTCGGCTGGTAGTGCTTGTCGATGTCGGCGGGCAGCTCGTCGATATGGATCAGCGTGCGGGCCGGATTGGTGTTCCACAGCCGCGGGTCGTATTCCACCGGATCAAAACCCACCGTCACCACGACATCGGCCTGAGCCATGAGGATGTCCCCGGGCTGGTTGCGGAAGAGCCCGACGCGCCCGACGTAGTGATCCTCCAGGTCGTGCGAGACCAGACCGGCGGCCTGAAATGTCTCCACGACGGGCAGGTCGGTGATGGCCAGCAGCGCACGCAGCGCCTGGCACGATGCCGGGTCGCCGGCGCGTACCCCGGCAAACAGCACCGGTTGGCGCGCCGCCCGAATCAGACTGGCGGCGTGCTCAATGTCGTCCGCTGGTGCGGCGCCCAGCGCAGACACCCGCGCCGGTCGCGTGATGGCGGTCGCGGTGGGTGAGGCGGCCACGTCGGCGGGAAGCACCACCGCGGCGGCACCGCGCGGCGCGGTGGTGGCGGCACGGATCGCCTCGGCGATCGTTTCGGCGACATTATCGGGGTCATCGACCTCGCCGGTGTACTTGGTGAACGGTTTCAGCGCGGCGACGGCGTCCATCGTCTGGTGAGTGCGCTTGAGCCGGTCGGCCCGCGCTACCGCGCCGCAGATCGCGACCATCGGGTCCTGCTCGGTGGTGGCAGTGACCAGCCCGGTGGCCAGATTGGTGGTGCCTGGCCCAGACGTCACCAGCGCAACACCGGGTGTGCCGGTCAGCCGCCCGACCGCGGCGGCCATGAATGCCGCGTTCTGTTCATGGCGGCACACGATCACTTTGGGCCCGCCGTCAAGCAGGGCGTCGAAGACCGCGTCGATCTTCCCGCCCGCGATGCCGAAGACGTACTGGATGCCGAACGCCGACAGCGTCTCGACTACCCGCTGGGCGGAGCGCACCGTGTTGTCTGCCATATCAACCGCCCTCGGTCTGACGGATTTGGCTGTCCACGTCCGCGGGGTTCAAGTCGGCGCTGAGGAACTGGGGGGTGCGCTGCAGGCTGAGGTGCAATTCAGAGCGCGCGCAGATGTCGACGGTGCCGCGGCTGAGCCGGTAGTCCAGCGCGTGCCCGCCCTGGCGGCGATTCTTGTTGATGAAGTGCATGTGGTAGCCGGCGACCGCGATGCCCTGTTCGTAGGCGGGCGCACGGAAACCGGCCAGCGTCCCCGACACATCGGTGAACCGGAGCTCGTGCTGGTCTTTGGTGGCCTCAGTGAACGGCTTGTAGGGCTTGTGTTGAGCGGTGACGGTGCGGGTGTGGACCTCACTGAACTCACCGGTGACCCGAACGGCAGCGATGAGGTTGGTGCTGTGCACAGACTCATCGATCGTCGATCGGAGAGTCGCGCCGTCGGTGGTCGCGGACACTGCAATCGTGTCGTCGGGCTGAAACCACGTCAACATCGCGAACGGGGACAGTTCCTCGGCTTCGGCGATCGTGGCGCTGCCGTCACTGCGCAGCTGGTAACACACCCCGTCGAGCACGAGCATCTCGCCGTCCAGAGCGTTGAACGTCCCCAGGCCAAAGTCGCCGTGTCGCAACAATTCCCGGATGGTGACATCGCCCTCGTACACACCGGCGAGTAAAGCACCCATCGTCGAGGTCTGAAAGACCTCGTCGCGATGGCCGTGAGCCATCGCGTCATGAAGCCAGCGGCGAACCGCAAGCGCGGGAGTGTCGTCGCGGCCGATGTCTGTCACGTTGGGTGTCCTTTCAAAACGTCCCGACCATGGCGGTGGGTTTGACGATGCGGTCGAAGTCTTCTGGGCTGATATAGCCCGCGGTGGCACCGGCGTCCATCAGGCCAGCTTCTGGTACCCCGGCCGGTAGACATGGCTGCGAATGAATGCCTCCATGTCGGCGGGGCGGTCAACACGCGCAAGGCCCTGGTCGAACACTGATATGTAGAGACTTTTGTCATGTGGGCAGGGGGAAGCGGGCGCCTGGTGACGGTCGTCGCGAGGAGCCCGCTGTGGGTGCGGCCGATCTTGATGATGTCGTCCCATTGCTTGGCCTTGGTGGCGATCGCGTCGTGCATCATCTGCACCGCAGGGAGCAGCCGCTGCTTCACCCCGACCGCCGCCGCGATGTACATCGCCGATGGGAATAAATCATTCGAGGACTGACTCATATTCACGTGATCATTGGGATGGAGCGGCGTCTTGCTGCCCAACGGCGTGCCGGCAAGCTGACAGCACCGATTGGAGATCACCTCGTTGACGTTCATGTTGAATTGCGTGCCGCTTCCGGTCATCCACACGTGCAGCGGAAACATGTCACGATGCTGACCAGCGAGAACCTCGTCACAGGACTGGACGATCAGTCCGAAAGCCTCGTCGGCAAGCCGCTTCTGGACATGGTTGACGATGGCGGCGGCCTTCTTCACGACCGCATAAGAGTCGATCATCTCGCGCGGCATCAAATCC
>JAFAID010000469.1 GCA_019236925.1 Mycobacterium sp.
AGCAACACGGCGGAATGGTCCGCGCCATCGAGGACGGCTACCTGCAAGGGCTGATCGCCGACGAGGCGTTTCGGATCCACCAGGACATCGAAGCCGGCACCCGCCCCGTCGTCGGGGTCAACCGCTTCGTCTCCGAGGAGCCGCCGCCGGAAATCGTCACCTACGAGCTGGATGCCGAAGGACGCGATCTCCAACTCAAACGGCTTTCCAAAGTGAAGGCTGAAAGAGACACTGCCGCGGTCGAATCCAGCCTTGCCGAGCTGTCGCGCGCGGCCGACGGAACCGACAATCTGATGCACAAGCTGATCGACTGCGCGAACGCCTACTGTACGGTCGGTGAGATGGTCTCCACGCTCAAAGCGGTGTGGGGCGAATTCCAGCAGCCGGTGGTGTTTTAGATGGCAGTGCGGATCCTGGTCGCCAAGCCCGGTCTCGACGGACATGATCGCGGCGCCAAGATCGTCGCCCGCACCCTGCGCGACGCGGGATTCGAGGTGATCTACACCGGTATCCGCCAGCGCATCGAGGACATCGCTTCGATTGCCGTCCAAGAAGATGTCGCCGTCGTCGGGCTGAGCATTCTGTCCGGCGCCCACGTCGCGCTGACCACCCGCACCATCGAAGCGCTGCGCGCGGCCGACGCCGCCGACATCGCCGTTGTGGTCGGCGGAACGATACCCGAGGCTGACGTACCCAAGCTGCTGACCGCCGGGGCGGCAGCGGTATTTCCGACCGGGACTTCGCTCGATGTTCTGGTCCGGGACATCCGCACGCTGACCGGCAGTCCCCAACCTATTGTGGAGGAACCGTGCGCGTCGGAGTGATGATCGGCGCCGAGCGCGGCGATATGGCCCGCAAGGTCGCCAAGTTGGCCTCCGACATCGAATGGGCCGAATCTGCGGGACTCGACACCGCGTGGATGCCGCAGGTGCCCAACGACTTCGACTGTTTGACCATGGTGTCGCTGATGGCCGCGCACAGCTCGCGCATCGAGTTAGGGACTGCGGTGGTGCCGCTACAGGCCCAGCATCCGATTGCTCTTGCCCGCCAAGCGCTCTCGACGCATGCGGTGGCCGGTGGACGGCTGGCATTGGGCGTCGGGCCGTCGCACCATTGGATCATTCGGGACATGCTCGGCCTTCCGTATGAGAAGCCGGCCGCCTACACCCGCGACTACCTGCAGGTGCTCAACGCCGCGGTTGCCGGTGCGGAATCGGTCGACGTCGAGAATGATTCGTTCACGGTGCACAGTCCGATGGCGATCGGGGCCGATACTCCGATGCCGGTGCTGGTCGCCGCACTGGGTCCGGTGATGCTGCAACTTGCCGGGGAACTGGCCGACGGCACCGTGTTGTGGATGGCCGACGAGCGAGCGATCGGCGATCACATTGCGCCGAAGATCACCAAGGCCGCCGCAGATGCGGGGCGGCCCGCGCCGCGGATCGTCGCGGGTATCCCGGTATGCCTTTGTGCGCCTTCCCAAGTCGACGAGGCCAAGGAGCGGGCCAACCGTATCCTGGGCGAGGCCGAGGTATCGCCCAACTACCAACGGCTGCTCGAACGCGGCGATGCCCGCGATGTCGGCGATCTGTGTGCGGCCGGCGACGAAGAGGGCATCCTGTCGCGCATGCGCCGATTCGCCGACTCCGGTGTCACCGATCTGTCGGTGCGGCTGCTGCCGATCGGCGACAACCGCGACGAGCTCATCGCCTCCAAGCAGCGCACCCGCGAGATGATCGCCGCTCTCGCAACGGAACTGCGGTGACAACCGCAGCACCGCTTGCGGGGATACGAATTCTCGAAGTCGGCACCATGTTGGCGGGCCCGTACGCGACGATGCTGCTCGCCGACCTCGGTGCCGAGGTGACCAAGATCGAACCCGGCGGTGGCGAGATCTCGCGCGGTGTTGGACTCAGCTACTTCGCCAGCCTCAACCGGAACAAGTCCAGCATCTGCCTGGACCTGAATTCCGATGCGGGACAGCAGCGCCTGGGCGAACTGGTGTCGGAATCCCACGCGCTGCTGGTGAACCTGAAACCATCGGCCATCCGTCGGCTTGGCCTGACATATGACCAGCTGCGACGGTGGAACGAGCGGATCGTCTGCGTAGCGATTACCGGCTTCGGGCTGTACGGCGGCGACGACCCGGCGTTCGACTACGTGGTTCAGGCGGGTGTCGGTATCGCGGCATTGACCGGCGATCCGGACGGCCCGCCCACGTTGCCCGGCTATTCGTCGGCTGACAATTCCACCGGAGTGTGCGCGGCGCTTGGGCTTCTGGCGAAAATCATCTCCGGCACGGGCGGACAAGTCGATGTGTCGCTGCGCGACGTGATGCTGTCGCAGCTCAACTACCATGCGTCCGCCTACCTCAATGACGGCATCGAGCCGACGCGCAGACATAACGGTGCCCACTCGTATTACGTTCCGGCCCAGCTTTTTCCGACCGCCGACGGATATCTCGCACTGTTCATCACGCACGACGGCTTCTGGAAATCCTTCGCCGCCGAGGCGGGTATCGACGGTTTTGAGCGGATGGCCGAACGGGTAGCCCGGCGCGACGAGGTGCTCGCCGTCGTCACTGCCACGCTCGCGACCGACACCGCCGCCAGTTGGGAAGCCCGCCTGCGCCCGCTGGGGGTGCCTGCGGCGGCGGTGCGGACACTGCCCGAAGCGTTGCAGGCCACACCGGAAATCGTTGTCACCGCAGGCGATTTCCGTCTCGTCGGCAATCCCATCCGGGTCGACGGCTACCAGCCGGACTACCGCCCGCCGCCGAAGCTGGCCGGCGACTGAGATCATTCCGGCGCGGTGAGGTGCGCTTCGGCCAGTTTGCGGAAGACCGCCACCAGTCGGCTGCGATCATCGGCCCGGCTGGCCAATACGACGTGGCTGGGCTCGACACCCTCCAACGGGACTGTGACGATGTCAGGCCGCAGGCTGTTGCCGTGAAAGCCGGCCGTGATGGCCACCGCCTGCCCGGCGGCAATGACTTCGAACTTGTCTTCAAGCGCCTCGATGAACGGACCATCCGGCGCGCGGCGCCCATCGGGGCGAGGATCGACGCGCCAGAAGGCACTCCAGGTCGGGTCGGAGCCGCGCACCCGCGGCATGGGTTCGTCGGCGATGTCGTCGAGCGTGACCGATCGCCTGCCCGCCAGGCGATGATCGGCCGACACGGCCAGCACCCGAGGCTCGTCATAGAGGATCGTCACGTGCAGTCGGTCGGTCGGAAAAGGCAGCCGGGTCACCAGCGCGTCGACTCGATGGTCGAGTAGCGCCTCACGCGCCTGATCCCAATCCACGTGTGAGACTTGCACGTCGGCGTCCGGGTGCTCGCGGCGCATTTCGCGCACCGCGGGGGTGACGATCAGGCCCGACGTATAGCCGATCGTGATGCGGCTAGGCTGGGCCGCTGCGCGGGCTTGTGCGGCGGCCTGGGATGCCGAGCGCAGCAGCGCCTTCGCGCGCGGCAGGAACACGTCGCCGGCCTCGGTCAGCCGAGTGCCTTGCGGCGTGCGATCCAACAGGCGCACGCCCAACTGCTGCTCCAGACGCCGGATCTGCCGGCTCAGCGAGGGCTGCGCGACGCGCAGAGCGGTGGCCGCCCGGCCGAAATGTCGGTGCTCGGCCACCACGACGAAGTAGCCGACCAGCCGTAAGTCGAGATCCACCACCGGCGATGCCGATTCAGTCATGCATGGATTGTAGTCGGCTGATCAGCTTGCTTTCTGCCTATAGCCTCGTTGATCTGCCGTGATGCCTAGATTGCATCGCGTCATGTGGAATAGGACTTGGACAGGTTCCGTGGGCCGGCATTGACTTGATGACATCGACCAACGGGTCGACGAGAAAGGGAATGCCATGCATGTCTTTGTCACCGGCGCGACCGGCCACATCGGTTCCGCCGTCGTCAACGAACTCCTCGAAGCCGGCCATCAAGTCACCGGCCTGGCCCGCTCGGAACAGTCCGCCGCCGCCTTGACGGCCAAGGGCGCCGAAGCGCATCGCGGCGACTTGGACGACCTCGATAGTCTGCGGAACGCCACCGCGGCCGCCGATGGCGTCATCCATCTCGCCTTCCGGCATGACTTCGACGACTTTGTCGGCGCCGCCGAGACCGACCTGCGCGCGGTCAAGGCAATGGGCGAGGTGCTGGCGGGTTCCGACCGGCCCCTGGTCAACACTTCGGGAACACTGTTGCTGGCGGCCGTCGCACAGGGACGGACCGCGACCGAAAACGACGCCGCCGAGGGCGGTCCGCGGATCGACTCGGAGAATGCCACCATCGCGCTGGCCGAACGTGGCGTGCGGTCCTCGGTCATCCGGCTGTCCCCGCTGGTGCACAGCACACTCGATCACCACGGCTTCGCGCACCGGCTGATCAACATCGCCCGCGAGAGAGGCGTCTCCGCATACATCGGCGACGGCACCAACCGCTGGCCCAGCGTCCACACCCTCGACGCCGCACATCTGTACCGGCTCGCGCTCGAGGCGGCTCCCGCGGGCACCCGGCTGCATGGTGTCGCCGACGAGGGTGTGCCGTTCCGTGACATCGCGGCCGTCATCGGCCGTCATCTGGACCTGCCGGTGAAGAGCATCTCCGCCGAACAAGCGTATGAGCACTTCGGATTCCTTGGACTCTTCGGGCAGCTCGACAATCCGACGTCGAGCGCGCTGACCCAGAAGCTGCTGGACTGGCATCCCGAAGGACCCGGGCTCGTCGAGGATCTCGGCGAAGGCCACTACTTCGCCCAGGAACCTCGCTGATGGCGACGGCCGTCGACGCGGCCCGCGCGGCCTTGGGGCGGGTGGGCGTGTGCTTGCCGGTCTCATTCACCAGCACCCCGCACGCCGATCTGCAGCGTGAGGCCGTGCAGAGGCTGGAACACGCTGGGTATCAGGCTGTTTGGACCAACGAAGTCATTGGCAAAGACGCATTCGTGCAACTCGGTGTGCTGCTGGCCGCTACCGAGCGGATGACGTTCGGCAGCTATGTCGCCAATATTTGGGCCCGGCCGGCGCAGACTATGCACGCCGCGGCGGCCCAACTGGCGCAGGCCTATCCGGGCAGGCTCGTCGCGGGCCTCGGAGTCGGGTATCCCGAGCAGGCCGCAAGCACCGGGCACCAATTCGGCGCTCCGCTGGTCACGATGCGTGACTACCTGAACAGGATGGACAGTCTCACCTGGCCGCCGGCCCCGGATGCGACGTATCCGAGGCTCATCGCCGCCAACGGGCCGAAAATGCTTGCACTGGCTGGTGAAATCGCTGACGGGGCAATGCCGGCTGGGCTGCCCGCGACATTCACCGCTCAGGCCCGCGAGGTGCTTGGACCCGACAAGCTGCTCGTCGTCGGTCTGTCTGTAATACCCGACGCCGACCCTGACCGGGCGAAAGCGGCAGCGCGGGAATCGGTCTCGGGTAGGCTCAGCGCGCCGCCATACGCGGCCAGGATGGCTGGGCTGGGCTACTCGGCCAGGGAGATCACCGAAGTCGATGACCGGCTGGTGGACGCGCTTGTCGCCTACGGCGACTCGGCGTCCATCGCGGCCAAGGTGCACGAGCACCTGGAGGCCGGCGCGGATCACGTGACGCTATTGCTGCCCATCGGTAGCGAATTCGCCGCTGGCATTAGCCAACTCGAACAACTCGCCCGACGCTGGCCGAACTCGGCTAGCCCTGCGTCGGGTTGGTGTAGGCGCGGGTCGGTGTGATCAGCACGGCGGTGCGACGTTGCTCGCGCATCACCCGGTCGTAGGTGTCCCAATCGTCGTGGGTTCCGCCGGCTGCGGTGAAGACTTCGCGGAGCAGAATCCGCAACCGCTCGTCATCCACGTCCGGGTGCGGGTCATCGGGTCCGATCAGCTGCGCCGAGCCTTCGACCGTGGCCCACTGCCAGCCGGCGCGGGCTGTGACCGTGGTCCGCGGGTCGGCACGGAGGTGGGCCAGCTTGCGGGCGCCCCCAATAGCCACCAGCGCGACGACCGGCTCTTTGGTCAGAGGGTGTGGCATGACGCCGGCGTTGACGACCGATGCCTGGGCACTGCCGTCGCCGCGCAAGGTGGTGAAGACGATAAGCCCACGTTCGGCAGCTGCGAGATCGGCGAAGCCTGAAAGATCGGTCACGGTCGAGACTCCGTTCCAGCCCGGCGTTGACTACGGCCGGCGCAGTGCGGGGCTACTCGTAAACCACTGCCACCGACGTCGTGTCGGGCACCGCCTGACACGTCAAAATGTAACCATCGGCGAGCTCGTCTTCTTCCAGCACGTCATTGGTGCGCATGGTGGCACTGCCCTCGGTGAGCCTGGCCATGCACGTCCCGCAGTTTCCGGCTTCACAACTGAACGGCGGCGACAGCCCGGCCCGCCGCGCGGTCTCCAGCAGCGTCTCGCCGGCGACCTGCGGTACCGACAACTTCTTGCGCTCGAGGTGGATCGTCACGGTGCCACCGGCCGCACCGCTGTCGGCCACCTCAGCTGCGGCCGCCTTCACCGGCGGTGACGCGTCGAAGTCCTCGACGAGGACTCGCGCGCCATCCGGCAGCGCGGAGCGGACCACGGCCATGAAGCCCTCCGGGCCACACACGTAGCATTCGGCATCCTTATCGCTGCCGACGAACTTCGTGACGGCATCCGGATCCAACAGCCCGTGCTCGGCGTCGATATGACGGTCCACCGCCAGCCGGCCGGGGTAACGCGCGACGAGTTCGTCGATGGCCGCTTCGAAGATCACCGATGCCCGGTCGCGGTCGGCGCACAGTATTCGCACCGTGCGGTCGGTGGTCGCCAACGCGCTCTTGGCCAGCGACAGGATCGGTGTCACACCGCTGCCGCCGGCGAAGGCCAGCAACGGCACCGAGGTAGGGCTGAGGACGAAGGTGCCCGCGGCTCGGGTCATAGTCAGCTCGTCGCCCTCGACCACGTTGTCGACCATCCAATTGGAGACCTTGCCGCCGGCGACCCGTTTGACCGTGGTCATCAGCTCGCTGTCGGTTTCCGGCGCGCTCGACATCGAATACGACCGATACAGCTCCTCGCCGTCGACCGTCACCCGGAAGGTGCAGAACTGCCCGGCCCGATACGCGAACGGCTGCTCGTGTGGGTCCAGCACAAAGGTGCGGGTGTCAGCGGTCTCCTTGATGATCCGGGTCACCGTGGCCCGGTGGAACACGTGGCGTTCCGCCATGCCTACACCTTCCACACTTGCGTTCTTCACTTCAGAGAATACTATTCTCTCAAAACGATAGGATGTTCTCAATGTTCTTGACGGAGCCGTCCGAGTCGCCGCCACGTGAGCCGACCGCGCTCGTGTTCGAGGACCGGCACTACAGCCTTCCGCAGCTCAACGCGCTGGCTGACGGGCTGGCGGCATCCCTGAGCGGACGTGGCGTGACGGCCGGCGACCGGGTGGCGCTGATGTCGTCCAACCGCCCCGAGTTCGTCGTCGCACTGCACGCGATATGGCGGTTGGCCGCAGCGGTCGTGCTCGTCAGCCCTGCCTGGAAGCGCGATGAAGTCGAGCACGCGCTGGCGTTGACGAATCCGTCTCATGCTGTCGGTGACCACCCGGTGCTGTCGGCGCTGATGCCGATGCTGCATCTCGACGAACCGATCGCGCCGGGCGACCCGGCGTCCGCGGCGCCGCCGCCGCACGCTGATGCCGTGTTGGCATTCAGTTCGGGCACCACCGGTCTGCCCAAGGCCGTCCGGCACACCCACGCGTCGTTGCATGCCGCCGTTCGGCATTGGCGCGACGCCCTGGGCTTGACCCCCCGCGACCGAATCCAGATCGCCACGCCGCCATCGCATATCCTCGGCTTGCTCAACATCGAGACGGCATTGCAGACCGGCGTATGGATGCGGCTGCATCGCCGATTCGGCATCGATCGCATCCTGGAGCACATCCAAACCGACCGAATCACCGTCGAAATGGCTGTCGCGCCCATCGCATTGGCCATCGCCTCGCATCCGCGCCTGGAGTCCTACGACCTCTCGTCGTTGCGGTTCATCATGTGGGGCGCGACCCCGGTCAGCGAGAGCGTCGCCGAAACCGTCACCCGGCGCACCGGCGTCGGGTGGCTTCCCGCGTACGGCACAACCGAGCTGCCCGTCATCGCCTGCAACCCGCTGAACGGCGCCAGGCTCGATTCGGTTGGACGGCCGGTGCCCGGCGTGCAAGTGCGGGTGGCGTCGCTGCAGACCGGGGAGCCGGTCGGCCCGGGTGAGGTCGGTGAGATCCAGGCGCACTCCGAGTCGCTGATGGCCGGCTACCTGCCCTGCGAGGCGACGCGAGATGCCTTGTGCGACGGCTGGTATCGCAGCGGTGACGTCGGCTATCTCGACACCGGCGGGTGGCTGAGGATCACCGACCGGTCAAAGGAGATGATCAAGGTCCGCGGTTTCCAGGTTGCGCCAGCCGAAATCGAGGCCGTGTTGCACGGTCATCCCGCCGTCGAAGACTGTGCGGTGTTCGGTATCCCGGACGGCGTCGACGGGGAGGCGGTCGTCGCGGCCGTCGCGACACGCGCGCCGGTCGACGCCGCAGAACTTACTGCCCGTGTGGAAGAGCGGCTCGCGTCGTACAAACGGCTGAGCCGCGTGGTTTTCGTGGCCGACATACCTCGGCTGCCCTCCGGCAAAGTGCTACGCCGAGTGCTGAAGGAGCGTTATGGATGTACGTCTGACAGCTGAACAACAACAACTGCGCGACGCCGCGGCCAAGCTGGCCGACGACCTCGGCCCGGGATCGGTGCAAGATCTCGCCGAGGACGATCGAATTGCGAGGCTGGACAAGCAAATCGAGATGACGGGTTGGCGATCGCTGCGTTCCGACGGGGCCTCCGGCGTGGAAGTGGCTATC
>JAFAID010000665.1 GCA_019236925.1 Mycobacterium sp.
GCCCACCTAACCGCGATGGGATTCCACGTCACTCTCCAACCCGTCGCCTAGCCCGTCGAATTACACACCGCCGCAACGCCACCCGGCTCCGCAAGCTCCGCCGGGTCCTTCGAGGAGCCCGCTCACCTTGGGCATTTTCCGGTCAGGCGGGCAAGTCGACTACCGCCGCCCCCAGCGACAGCCGTGGCGGATGGGACAGGACCAGTCAGGCCTGCGCCATCGCGCTTTCGATGACTGTCAGTTTTTCGGAAAGCCCTGCGGCGCGGCGGATTTCGATAAACTCATCGATGATGGCTTCGGTTACCTCGTGCGGGTCGTCGACAGTGGCGCCGTCGGCAAGCACCGAAACGTTGAGCTGGTCGACGTAACTCCACACCGTGATGTTCAGGCCGCTGCCGGCCGTCAACGGTCCCACCGAATAGATCTCGGTGACCAATGCGCCGCCGACCCGCCCGTGTTCGCGCGGACCCGGGACGTTGGAGATCGGTATGTTGAGCACCTTGTTCTGGCCGTCGCGACTGGCCAGCCAGCGGAATAGCGACTCTGATGGCGCCGGCGGAAAATACGCGGCCCACCGGCTGACCAGCTCCGGCCCGAGGAGCTGGTGGCTCTCCTTGGCGTCGACCGCATTGTCATGCGAGCGCCGTACGCGTTCCAACGGGTCATCAACGTCGGCCGGCAGCGCCACCATCATGCCGGTGAAGTAGTTTCCCGAAATCCGTTCGGGCGAAAAGTCGAAACTCACCGGCACCGAGGCCAACAGCGGATGATCGGCTTTACCGTCATAGCGCACCAGCAGTTTGCGCAACGCGCCCGCGGACAGTGCCAGCACCATATCGTTGATCGTGACGCCGAGCGCCTTGCCGGTCTCCTTGATGTCGGCCAGCGCCAAAGTGGCGGTGGCGTATCTGCGTTCGGGAGTGAGCATGTGGTTCATGAACGTCGGCGGCGGCGTGAACGGCATAGTCAGTTCAGGTGACAGCTTGCGCGTGCTGCGGCGGACCCGGTTGATACCTTGCGCGGTGTAACCGATGGTTCGCGGAATCCGCCTGATATGGCGCACATGATCAACGAACGCCGACCGCACCAGCTCCCCAGTGGACGGCGCCGGGTCGGGCGCATACCGGGTCTGGCTGGACTTCGGCGTGGGCGCGATATCCATGCCGCGGGCTAGCAGATTCGCCGCGGCCACCCCGTCGGCGAGCGCGTGGTGGATCTTGCCGACCACCGCGATCCGGTTATCGGCCAACCCCTCGACGAAGTACATCTCCCACAGCGGGTAATTGCGGTCGAGCGGGGTGCTGGCGATCTCGCCGATGGCCTCATCGAGTTCGCGACGACCGCCCGGTGCGGGCAGTCGCCACGGCCGCACGTGGTAGGTCAGGTCGACGTCGCAGTTTTCCCGCCACATCGGATGGTGCATCTTGAGCGGGATGTCAACGAGCTGATAGCAGAACGGTTCCAGCTTATACAGCCGGCTGTGAATGACCCGGCGGAACTCGTCGATGCCGAAGTCGCGACGGTCGGGGTCCAACTCGATCACGGCGACTTTGAGTGTGTGCATATGCACATTGGGCGTCTCGCTGTACAGCAACACCGCATCCCAGCCGCTGAGCCGCTTCACCTGTGTGCTCTCCCGTTTTTTAACCGCACGGGTGCACCGTACAGTCGGCTGGCGGCTAAATAACCTCTTTGGCCGCGATCATCCGGTTGCGGTGAACCTGGTTGAGGAACAGCCCGACTGCGGTTGCCATCGCACCGGTGCGCGCCCCATCGGTCAGGTCGAATCCGTGCCCGGCACCCGGCAGCTCCACGTAGCTGACCACCGAATGGAAAACCGACGTGAGCCGCTCGACGAAGCTGCGCGCCTGCTCGACCGGTATCACCTTGTCGCTGCTGCCGTGAATCACCAAGAATGGCGGGGCTTCCGGGTGTACCCGGGCGATCGGCGAGGCGTCACGGAACACCTCGGGGTGGCGGTCGATCCTGCGCTTGACCACAACTCGCTCAAGGAAGTCGACGAACTGCTCCCGCTCGGGGGTCGAGCGGTCCTCCCAGTCGTAGCGGCCGTAGATCCCCACCACGGCATCCACCGAGGTGTCCGAGCCAGCAGGCAGCTCAGTCTGCATATCGGGCTCGTCGCCGGTGAGTCCGGCCAGCGCGGACAAGTGCCCGCCGGCCGAACAACCTGCCACCGCAACGAAATTGCGGTCACCCCCGAATTTGTCGACGTTGGCCCGTGCCCACGCGACCGCGGTTTTGACGTCGGTGATATGGGATGGCCAGCGGTGGTGCGGCGAGACCCGGTATTGGACCGACAGGCACACCCAGCCCAGTTCGGCCATATGCGACATCAGCGCATAGCCCTGCAGCTGGCGGCCACCGTGCACCCAGGCGCCGCCGGGCACGAAGATCAGCACCGGCGCCGGCCGGACCGGCAGATCCTTGCGACGCCATATGTCCAACAGCTGCACCGGTTGTCGCCCATACCTCACCGACGTGCGGTGCAGGTGGCGACGGTGGTGCCTCGCGCGCCAAAACGGAGGGGTCCGCTCCGGCGCAGGCCACTCGATGTCCAGGTCTTTGGCTGAGACAACGCCGCGCAGCGCAGCGTCCGCCACCGCTTGGGTCTTGTCCCGTTCGGCCTTGCGGATCTCACCGATTCCCGGGGTGAGCCACGATTTGGCCGACGCGGACAAAAAGCCCGGCACCAGCCGGTAGCCCCAGACGCCCATCGCGGTCACGCCGCCCAGCGGCTCGAGATGCCTGCCGACCACGGGCAGCGAAGCCATCGCATCGCTAACTGCCAGCATGTAGTCGCCGGGGCGGGTTCGTAGCAACCACCTTGCCCGGGAGGCCACGCCGGGTCCGGGAAAGCGCGGAGCCGGTCGTACCGTCATTCGGGGAGCGTACCCCGGGGGTCCCCCGTGAAACTGGAAACGCGACTGCTTCGTCGGCCGGCAAGTGCCAAACGCAATAGATAGACGGCGGCACTCGTAATGAACATGGCGGCGGTAAGCAGCAGCCACCTGCCAAGAAAGGGTTGTTGCGTCTGCCCGGTCGCCGCCTGGTAAGTGGATGCGCCCTGGCCGATGATGCCCGGCAAAAACACCAGCAGGGTCAGCCCCGAGCCGAGCGCCGGTATCCGGAAGTAGTTGCGTACCGGTACCGGCAGGTGCCGGACCGGCCGTCGTCCGGCCCGGGCCCACAGGATCCGGTCGGCAAGCGCGTAGATCGGGAACAGCAACAGATCGTGGGCGATTACGGCCCCGGCGAACCAGACCGCGATCGACTGCCACCAGCTGTGCGGATTCCACAGAGTCATCGGTTTGACGGTTGTCACGACGTAGCCAAGCAGCGCGAACCCGGCCGCCATGGTCAACAAATGCAACGGGTATGACCCGTAGACGTTTTGAAAAACGGTGCGCCACCGGGCCGACATCTCAGCCTGCCTCGAAGTCGATTGCGGCCACCCATTTGGTGTTGTGGACGCCCGGCAGCGCCGGAACGATGATCCGCGCCGGATAGCCGTGGTCAGCCGTCAGGTCGGCGCCGTTGACGCGTAACGCTAAAAGTGCGTCGGGGTGGGCGATTTGGTTTGCCTGCAGCCTTGCCTCGCCGAAGGCGCCGCCGCGCTGCAACGACATCACCCGCGCCGCTCGCGGCGCCGCAACCCCGGCGAGCCGGGCCAGGTCGGCCAGCCGAACCCCGCTCCAGGTCTGGGTGGTCGACCAGCCCTCCACACATGCGATCGGCAGCCGCGCGGTGTGCTGCGGCATGCCCAACAACGCGGCGCGGTCCAGCACCACCGCCGAGGGGCCCCCGCGCAGCCTGAGCCGCCATTGCGCGCCGACACTGCGCGGATCGATACCGGCGGCAACAGCGGTCTTGTTGACTTGAAAGTCGCCGGGACGGCTGCGCCCGCGCGGCAGCAACAACGCCGCGGGCCGAAGGATCCCGCCGACGGTTTGCCCGGCGGTCAGTACCGCGATCAGCAGCACGCCCGCACCGACCAACCCCAGGGCACCGCGTCTGCTGATCGTCGGGTCCGCCGGGTCGACCGACACCAGCCCATCAGGGTCGAGCGGCTCCGGGCGAGTAGCTGAAGTATTGGTGAGCAATACTTTTCGAAGTGATAGCGATCGCAATCCGCTGACCATGCGCGGAATCTTGACCACGATGTGCATAACGAAGCCGGCGATGAACACCCAAGCCCCGAAGTAGTGGGCGGTGTAGAAACTGAAGCCGAAAACGTAGTCGTATTGAATGTTGAGCACGCCGGTGATGATTTCGAACAGGATCCCGCCGACCAACATGATCAACGACAACCGCTCCAGCAGTTGGGCGATCGAGGCGACCGGCGGCCACGCGAACAGCCGCGGTATCACCGACCACAGCTTGGCCAACACCACCGGGATCAGCACCAGACCAAGTCCGACGTGCACGCCCTGGGTCAGCCGATACAGCCACGACGGCTCGGTGGGCCAGTCGAAGCCGGGCAGCCTCAGCCAGCCGACGTGAGCCGGGATAGCCTGGCCGAGCTGCGGCGCATAAGCGACGTACGAGAGCAGACCGGTGAGGATGACGACGGGCAGTGTCACCAACAGCACCGACCCCAACACCGACGTCAGCCAGGGCCCCCGCAGCGGGCTGCGCCACCTGAACCACCTATGGGGGCTCACAATCGCTCACAATACGGCCATATCGGCGACAACCCGCTCGGCGATCAGACGCGCAACTAAACGTCCGGGCCCACAACCCAATTCGATCGTCGGTCCATTGCTCAACGCCACCACGGCAGCATCGAACTCCTCATCGGCGCCGCACGCGCCCAACCATCGCTGCACACGAAGTATTCGGAGCCCTCCGTCGGGAAGACGGATCCAACATCGTTCACCGTTTTAGCCGGTCGGCATACTGGACCGATGCCGAGCACAGATTTCCACCCCGACCTCCGCAGAGTCGCCCGCCTCGCGCCCCGGTCACTTGTCGGTCCGCGGTCGCTGCGCCTGATCCGCGCGCTCTCACCGCCGATACGGCGTGGAAGTAGCCGCGACGTCGAGGCGCTGATTCTGGGGTCCGGTGTCGGTGTACGTCTGCACCGGCCGGTCGAAGTGAGCCAACCCACTGCCGCGCTGCTGTGGATCCACGGTGGCGGCTACGTGATCGGTACTGCGCGGCAAGACGACCCGGTGTGCTGCCGGTTTGTCCGCGAACTGGGCATTACGGTCGCGGCGGTGGACTACCGGCTGGCACCCGAGCATCCCTACCCCGCGGCGCTGGAGGACTGCTATTCGGCGCTGACCTGGCTGGCCGGTCTGCCGGCCGTCGACCCGGCACGGGTGGCGATCGGCGGCGCCAGTGCCGGCGGCGGGCTGGCAGCGGCGCTGGCACTGCTGGCACACGACCGCGGCGAGGTGACGCCAACCTTGCAGCTGCTGGCCTACCCCATGCTCGATGACCGCAGCGGGACGACGCCAGACAATCCGAGCTACCGATTGTGGAACCCGAAGAGCAACCGGTTCGGCTGGGCGTCCTACCTGGGCAATGCCGACCCACGGGTTGCGGTTCCGGCCCGCCGCGAGGACCTGAGCGGACTGGCCCCGGCGTGGATCGGCGTCGGCACCAACGATCTGTTCCACGACGAGGACATCGCCTACGCCGAGCGCCTCACCGCGGCGGGAGTGCCGTGCCACGTCGAAGTGGTCCCCGGGGCTTTCCACGGTTTCGATCTGGTGGTGCCGAAGGCTGCTGTGTCACAGTCGTTTTTCGCGAGCCAGTGCGCCAGCCTGCGCACCGCCCTTGCCCCGAAGAGCTGATCGGCGACCATGCCTACCAGCACACCGTTCTCGGTGAGCGACGAACAACGGGCGCTGCGCAGCGCGGTCGCCGACCTGATGGCGCGACACTCCAGCGAAGCGCAGGTGCGGACGCTGATGGCCACCGACACGGGTCTTGACCCCAAGGTTTGGCATGAACTGGCGGCCATGGGTCTGACCGGACTGCTGATCAGCGACGAGTACGGCGGCGCCGGCGCGGGCCCGGTGGAAATGGGTATCGCGATGGAAGAGATGGGCCGGGTGTTGCTGGTCAGCCCGTTCCTGTCGACGGCGGTGTTGGCCCCCAGCCTGCTGGCTGAGGCCGGCGACGCAGCCGAATGTGCCGCGGTGCTGCCGCGGATCGCGGCGGGCGAGCTGATCGCCAGCATCGCCTTCGCAGAGGACGACTCGGCTCGGTTGCCCGCGACGATCGCGACGTCCGCGGGCGCCATCGGCGACGCCTGGCACATCACCGGCTACAAGCATTTCGTGCTCGACGGGCAGTCGGCGGACCTGTTGTACGTGTTGGCCGAAACCGATGCGGGCCCCGGCGTATTCGCGATCGACGCCGGTGCCGCGGGCTTGGCCGTGACACCGCTGACCACAGTGGACCCGACCCGCAAGCAGTGCCGCCTGCAATTCGTCGATACCCCGGCGCGTCTGGTCGGACGGCTGGGCGCCGGCGTCGAGGTGTTCACCGCGGCACTGGACCGTTCGGCTTTGGCATTGGTCAGTGAGCAGGCCGGCGGTGCGCGGCGCGTAGTCGAGATGGCCACCGAGTACGCGAAGACCCGATATCAGTTCGGCCGAGCGATCGGCAGCTTCCAGGCGGTCAAGCACATGTGCGCCGACATGCTGCTGGAGGCCGAATCGGCGGTATCGGCGGCACGCTTCGCCGCCGGATCGTTCGCCGAGCAAGCACCCTCGCGCCTCGCGGATCTCGCTCTCGCGCAGGCATATTGCTCGGACGCATTCGTCTTCGTCGCCGCGACCAACATCCAGGTGCACGGCGGCATCGGCTTCACCTGGGAGCATCCGGCGCACCTGTATTTGCGTCGGGCCCGCACCGACGCTCAGCTGCTGGGCAGCCCGTCGTGGCATCGGGAACGCTACCTGCGGCAGATCGGAGCATGAGCCGTGGAGCGCGTCGGCGACAATGAGAGGGGTAGCGATGGGGTGGGGGTACCACCCGCTTGCGGGGGAGAGCGACGCTTGACGGATGCCGAACTGCGCGACGAGGTCCGGAATTGGTTGGCGGCCAACTGGAATCCCGGAGTAGATCGCGCCAACTGGGCCAACCTTGTCGTGGAGGCGGGATGGGCGGTTCCCAGCTGGGAGCCAGAGTGGTACGGCCGCGGCCTCTCGGATGCCCAATCCCGGCTCGTCTCTGCAGAATTCGCTGCCGCCGGTGCGCCCGGCTGCGGTCACGACCGCGCGAATCTGTTCGCCTGCACCCTGCATGACGTCGGCACTGACGAGCAGAAGCGACGGCTGATTCCGCCGTCCATACGCGGCGAGAG
Source organism: Mycobacterium sp. (assembly GCA_019236925.1). Taxonomy (GTDB): domain Bacteria; phylum Actinomycetota; class Actinomycetes; order Mycobacteriales; family Mycobacteriaceae; genus Mycobacterium. The sequence goes on from JAFAID010000665.1 coordinate 7,340, forward strand.
CAAGTGGTGCCTCCTTTACAGCGAACCCGGCGCGGGATCGGACCTGGCCGGCCTGCGCACTCGTGCCGAACGCGACGGTGACGAGTGGGTGATCAACGGGCAGAAGGTGTGGACGTCGTTCGCCAAAACCGCCGACTACGGCATGCTGGTAGCGCGAACCGACTGGGATGTGCCCAAACACCAGGGCCTCAGCTTCTTTATGTTGCCGATGCATCAGCCCGGCGTCGAGATCCGCCCGATTCATCAGATCACCGGCGAGTCGGAATTCAACGAGGTCTTCATCGAAGATGCCCGCGTGCCCGCCGAGAACTTGGTCGGCGAGCTGAACGCCGGGTGGTCTGTGCTCCAGACCGCGCTCGGCTACGAGCGCCGGTTCATGGGCGATCTGGCCCGCACCGCCAAGGACAGCAAGCGGCCCCGGGCCGAGAAGGCGAACATTCTGGTCGAATTGGCGCGCGAAGCCGGCCGACTCGGCGATCCCTACATTCGTCAGCAGATCGCCCAAGTTGACGCGCTGGCTACGGTCAACCGCTGGAACACCCAGCGGTCGAAGGCTGCGGTCGATCGCAGCGAGGCGGCCACACTGATGGCGCTCGGGAAGATCGCGATGTCACGGATCCTGCACGAGACAGCCCGCGTCGAAACCGAAATCGTAGGCGCAGAAGCCATGCTGGCCGGACCGGACAATCCCGTCGGTGACGCGGTGACGTTCCGGACGATGAACGCCTACTTCACCTCGATCGGCGGCGGAACCGACCAAATTCAACGCAACATCATCGGCGAGCGTGTGCTCGGCTTGCCGAAAGAGCCTGAGCCGTATCGCAATACACCGTTCCGCGAACTGCCGCACTGATTTGGCGCCCGGCGACGCGCCCGGGCCGATGCTTGAACTTCGCCAATGTTGCGGTCATCCTGGCAAAGTGGCCCCTCGCGAAAACCCGTTGCGCGGGATCCTTGATCCGGTGGCACGTAAGCTGAAGCTGCCATTCGCGACGCCGGACTTCATCGACCGGATCATCCGCGGAGGCGCGAACCAAGCCGGTCGACGAACGCTGCAGATGCTGCTCACCACGTGGGATGCCACCGGCGGCGGACCGTTCGCCGCCAGCGCGATCGCCACCGCCGGCCTGGCCAAGACGGTCGAGGTCGCGCAGAGTCTGTTCATCGGCCCGGTCTTCGATCCCTTACTCAAGGCGCTGGGCGCCGACCAGATCACGTTGCGCGCGGCGCTGTGTGCATCGCAGGTGGTCGGTATCGGCATCATGCGCTACGGAGTGTGTGTCGAGCCGATCCACACCATGGACGTCGACACCCTGGTCGACGCGGTGGCACCCACGTTGCAGCGCTACCTCGTCGGCGAAATATCCTGATTCACGTTGCCGCATAGGAGATTTCGCCGCCCACGATTGTCGCAGCGATCATCCCGGCATCCAGCTCGGCCAACGCCGTTTCGGGCGGCACGCTCAGCACGCAGAGGTCGCCTGGCTCTCCCGGCCGCAGGGTACGGGCCCGGGTAGGCTGGTCGGGGTAACCGAAGAACATCGTCAAAGCCGTTCGCGCCGAGACACGTTCGTCGGCGCCCAGCACGGCTCCGCTCGGTGTGGTGCGGTGCACCGCCGCCCGCATAGCTGCCCACGGGTCAGGTTGACCGAACGGCATATCGGTGGACAAAGCGACGTGCACGTCAGCGCGAAGCAGTGACGCCACCCGCCAGAGTTGATCGTGCTCGGCCGCGGGCACCTCGTCGAGGTACTGATCACCGCGCTCGGCGACGAAGTTGGGCTGGGTTATCACGGTAACCGCGAGCTCGGCCAGGTCGGCCGCGCAGTCCGACGGCGCCACGGCGGCATGTTCGATGCGGTCGCGCGGGTGCGTGCCGGCTTGGCGCAGCGCGGCGATCGCCACCAGCAGCTGGGCCGCGGTGACACAGTGGATGGCGACCGGGCCGCCGCAGCGGTGCCGGTCGGCTATCCACTCGGCGAGCTGCTCGAGGTTCAGGGCGTCGTCGTGCAGGATGCGCTTGCCGGGGGCCAGGCAGTGCACGTGCTGGCGCAGATCACCGCGCCGGTGCAGTTCGGTCAATCGCACGATGTCGCTGACATCGAGATCCGGTGTGGCATCGGTGATTCCGGTGACTCCGTAGCGACTCAGCCGAGCACTGAGGTGGGACAGGTCAGTTGCCCCGCGGCGCAGCGCATCCGACCAAGAGTCGGCGCTGCGCAGCCGGCCGTCGGGATGCCCCGCCAGACCGACCCGGGCCAGGCCCGCGGAGTTCAGAATCCACAGCACCCCGCTGCGGTGCTGAACCCGCAGCGGCACGGTCGGCACCATCGCGTCCAGTGCCGCGCGGTCCAGCGGCCCGGCAACCGAATCGTGGTAGCCGACGGCGCGAATCCAACCGTCGTCGCCCGCCTCGGTACTCGCCAACAGGGCGGCCAACGCCGCACGGTCGCGTACCTGCGGCGGTCCGACCCGAACCGAGGTCGCGGCGGCCGCCGCGGAATGCAGGTGTACGTGGTGATCGTGCAGTCCGGGCAGCACGGTTCCGCCGGCGGCGTCGAACACGTCCTCGCCGCGTCGGGGGGTCAACGTGTCGGCCACGTCGTCGATGCGTGCACCCACCCGGAGGTCGACGACCACACCGTCTAGCGTCGTCGCCCGCTGAATCAGCATGGCGTACAGAGTCTCTCGGACACGATATGGCGCACTGCCGCGTTGTCGGCCCCGAGCGGCGACGCTGACGGGCCAGCTGGCGGTGGTTGGGGCCGGGCGACCGGGATCGCGGAAGACGACAATGCCCGCGACGTCCGCGGCAGCGCGGCGTACGTCGCGGCGACCTGCGCCATCGACACGTCAATCAGCTCGCCGCCGCCGCGGTGCAGCGATTGCCCCACCGCTCGCGCCGCCTCTAGTCCGCTCAACGGGTCGGCGATCGCGTCGCCGCAGAACACCGGTCCTTGCGTACCAGCACCGACCAGCCCGCCCGCCACCGCGGCGTCGTCGCCGAACGCCGAGCGGTACGGCTGTCCTCGGTAACCGCTGATGCGCAACCAGATTCGCCCGGCCCGGCCGGGCACGTCGTCGGCGCTCAGCTGGCGACGCCGCAGCGCCGCCGGACGGGAGCCCTCGATGACGATGTCGGCGGTGTTTAACAGCTGGCGTAACGCCCCGGCGTCGTCGTCGAAATCCACGGTGTAAGAGAGCTTTCCGAAGTTCATCCAATCGAAGAAGGCGGGCTCGCCGCTACGGGTGCCGTCAGGTCGGTTCGGGCTTTCCACCTTGACGACGACGGCGCCGGCGCGAGCGAGCAACTGCGCGCACAACGGTCCCGCCCACAGTGACGACATGTCGGCGACCAGCAGCCCGTCCACACCCCGCGGCCGGGCGGCGCCGCCAGACCGTCGCACCGCCGGCGGCTGGGCGGAGACTTCCTCCAGCCCCGCTACCGCGATATCCAGCAGCTGGCCGCGGGCAACCACGGTCTCAGTCGAACGCGTTGCCGCCCAACCAAACAGCAGCGTCCACGGGTCGTCGGGAACCGCGTCGGCCTCCACCAGCGCGGGCAGCGCCGCCACGTCTTCCGCGCGCGGCAGCGCGATCGCAGCCCAGCCGTCGGCGGTGGCCAGCAGCCGGGTGGCACCGCCCGCCGCGATGCGACCGTTGCGGGTCAGGCCAAGGATTCCGGCCCGGCCCGCCAACATCGTCGCGGCGTCGACCTCAACACCGAGAAGCCCGGCGATATCGGCGGTTACCCGCCGGGCTTCGGCCAGCACAGCGGCGCGCGAGAAGTCCGGCTCCCCGTCGGGCGGGCCGGTCAAATAGGCCAGCCCGCTGCCGGCCCAGTCTGACGCTGCCGCCTGGTCCACGCCCACCATTGTGCGCGCGACCGCCGGTCAGCGGCTTAGAACTGCAGCGCGGTGAACCGCCAGTCCAGCACCTGCCGCGGCTCAGCGTCTGGCTCGGAGGCCGCGTAGACCAGCGACCGCAATCCCAGCACTCCGCCGTTGTCGGTCGGCTCGGCGGAGTCGATGTGCAGCTCGCTGTAGAGGGTGTCGCCCTCATAGACCGGGGCGGTGTGGTCGCAGGACTGCCAGCCCAGCACCATCGCCAAGTTGGGCAATAGCCGACTGGCTTGGGCCAGCGCCAGCCCGATGGTGTGCCCGCCGTAGACCAACCGGCGTCCGCCGATACGCGAATCATGGTGAACTGCAGCAATATTCAGAGTCAGACGGGCCAATTCTGGTGCGCTGCTGACCACGTCGGCACTGCTGTGCAGCACGGTGCCCGTCAGGTTGGCATCGAAGTGCGGTCCGGGGATGCGCTCGCGGAACACCTCGCCGTGCCAGTCGTCGACAGCCGACGGCGGCGGGCCGAGATCGGCACCGACTTTCGACAAGTTGTCGGCGTGCTCCGCGTCGTTGGGGCCGGCACCCGGGCTCAGCGGCAGCATCGCGCAGCGGTAGAAGTCCAGGATCAGCCGATCGGCCTGGTCGGTGGTGGTCATCCGCAGCGCCACCAGCCCGGTGGGCGCCCGGTCGGGTTTCGCCGAGTTCTTCTTCAACCCCACCACCTCGGTGCGGGTGAACAGCGTGTCGCCGATGGCCGGGAATCGGTAGAACACCAGGCCGCGGTAGAACAGGTTGGCCTTCACATGTTGGGTGACCAGCGTCGACTGCCCGATCGCGACGTCGCAGACCAGCCCGGGGTGGGCCAGCGGCGCAGTCGACCCGGTGACCGCCGCCGAGAGCTCGGCGTCCAGCGGCAACCGCAACCGGTCGCCGAGGATGCTCTGGTGGACGGCGGCCAGCCCCGGGGTCAACGTCATCGCGGGCGCGCCGACGAAGACCTGGCCGGTCTGCAGCTCGTCGAAGTAGGGGCCGGTGGTCATCGTTGACGCGTACCCGGGCATGCCAACATGACCGTATGAGCGGAGGGCTGAACGACGACGAGGCGATGCTGGTCGAGACGGTGCGTCAGTTCGTCGACAAAGAAGTCAAACCGACGGTCCGTGAGCGGGAGCATGCCAACGAGTATCCCGAAGCGTGGATCGAGCAGATGAAGCGCATCGGCATCTACGGGCTGGCCATCCCCGAGGAGTACGGCGGCGCACCGGTGTCGATGCCGTGCTATGTGCTGGTGACCCAGGAGCTGGCGCGCGGCTGGATGAGCCTGGCGGGCGCGATGGGCGGGCACACGGTGGTGGCCAAGCTGCTCACCCTGTTCGGCACCGAGGAGCAGAAGCGGCAGTACTTGCCGCCGATGGCCACCGGCGAGCTGCGGGCCACGATGGCGCTCACCGAGCCCGGCGGTGGCAGCGATTTGCAGAACATGTCGACCACCGCGCTGCCAGACGGTCCAGAGGACCTGGTCGTCAACGGCTCCAAGACCTGGATCAGCAACGCCCGACGTTTGGGATTGATCGCACTGCTGTGCAAGACCGACCCGGCCGCCACGCCGCGACATAAGGGCATTTCGGTGCTGCTCGTCGAACACGGCCCGGGGCTCACGGTGTCGCGGGATCTGCCCAAGCTGGGTTACAAGGGGGTGGAGACCTGCGAGCTGTTGTTCGACGGCTACCGGGTGCCGGCCTCGGCGATCCTCGGCGGCCACGCGGGCAAAGGTTTTTCGCAGATGATGAAAGGCCTTGAGACGGGCCGGATTCAGGTCGCAGCACGCGCGCTCGGCGTGGCGACCGCGGCGCTGGAGGATGCGCTGGCCTACGCGCAGCAGCGGGAGAGTTTCGGCCAGCCGATCTGGAAGCATCAGGCCGTCGGCAACTACCTGGCCGAGATGGCGACCAAACTCACCGCCGCCCGCCAGCTCACCCGTTACGCCGCCGAGCGCTATGACAGCGGCGAGCGCTGCGATATGGAGGCCGGGATGGCCAAGCTGTTTGCCTCCGAAGTGGCGATGGAGATCGCGCTCAACGCCGTGCGCATCCACGGCGGCTACGGATACTCCACCGAATACGACGTCGAGCGCTACTTCCGCGACGCCCCGTTGATGATCGTCGGCGAAGGCACCAACGAGATTCAGCGCAACGTGATCGCCGCACAGCTGGTGTCCCGGGGCGGCATCTGATCACCGGAGGCTTTTTGAATGAGCATCCGACCTCCGCTCGAGCTTGCGGTGCGTGTCGGTGCATGGTGGGGCACCGAAAGCATTTTCAGCTCGGCAGTTATTCAGCGCCCTCGAGTTTGGTGAGTTCGTCGTCGAACAACGCGCTCTTGTAACGGAGCTCTTGCTTCACATCACCCACATACTCCGGCACCAGTCTCAGTTGTTTGACGATTTCTTCAGCCACATGGTGCGGATGATCGGAGAGCCGGGTGGCTCCACAACCACATTTCGCGCCTGAATTGTCATGACCCTCGTTGCTGTGCTGGTCGATGATCTGACGGAGATGTTCGATGAGATCGATCATGAGTCACACCTATCTCAATGAATAACTGCCGAACCCCTAGGAACCGCTTTCCTAAAATACCTCGTCGGGGTTGCGCATCTTGTCCCACCATGTGCACCGCTTCCCGGCCTGCGAGTCAAGTCGCAGGTTCCGACTTGCTCACAGTTGCGGAGCTGGGAGGCTCGACGGGCATCGCGCGCAGGTTGTCTGGTGAGGTCGCCGCCCACGCGGTGGCGAACAAGACGAGCCGAGCAGTGATGTAGGCGAACACCATCACGCCCAGTACCGGCCCGAACGTCGCGGCGGCCGGACTTTTGAGGACCGAGCGCAGATAGATCGAGGCAATCTGTTTAAGCACCTCGTAGCCGATCGCGGCGATCAGCCCGGCCCGGATCGCGCTGGCGAAGCTGCTGGACTCCCACGGCAGCCGCGCGATCATCCAGGTGAACAACAGCCACGACACGAGGAAAGCGATGAGCAGCGAAACACCGCGGAGTATCCCGTCCAGCAGCGGAAAGTCATGGACACCAAGCCATCCCAGCACGGTACGCATCACCTTTGGGTCGCCCAGCGCGGTCAGCCCGACGCTGGTGATAATCGCCAAAAACGCCGACACCATGGCTGCCAGATCGGACAGCTTGATGCGTACGAAGCCGGCCGGCTTTCCGTATTGGTGCCACATCTGGCTGAGCGCTTTGCGCAGGTTTTCCACCCAGCCCAGACCGGCCCAGGCCGCGGTGGTCAGACCGATGATGCCGACTGAAGCGCGCGAGTTGATCGCCGAGTCAACCAAATCGATCAGCTGCTGTCCGAATTCCGCCGATACCGAGGCCCTGATCCGACGATCGATGTCGGCCAGCAGGTCGGGCTGGCGCGATAGGACGAATCCGCCGACCGCGAAACCGACCATCAGCAGCGGGAACAACGCGAAGACCGTGTAGTAAGTGATCCCGGCTGCATAAAAGTTGCCATCGCAGTCGTTGTAACGCTCGTTCGCGCGCATCACGTGGTCGAACCAGCCGTAGCGGGACCGCAGGCGGTCCAGGATTCCCGGTTTGGCGGATTCGCTCATAGCCCTCTCGCGGACGACAGACGTTGTGGCAGCAACCCTAGCTTTGTCGTCGCATCGCGCGATCGTGTTCGCGGCCACGGCGCGGTCACACGTCGCCGTGCCGACCAGCATCGCCGCCAAATCGGCCGGCGCCCGGTGTCTTTTTCAGATCGCCGCGACCGCGCGCGATTTAACGCCAGACAAGCCGTCGCCTATTGAAAAACAGCCAAGCCGAAGTACTAGCCAGCCGAAAACCCGCTGATCGTCGCGCATTGCATGCCCTCAATCGGCATCCTTCAATGAACCTGGCCGAAGTCAGGTTTGACGCGTCCGCGACCTGATACAGGCCACTAGCTAGCGCGCAAGGTCACGCCGCGGCAGCATGTTCGAAAGACTTCTCGAACTTCCGCGCATCGCTACGCAAGGAGATCCCCGACACGATTTCCAGCACCCCGATGATGATCAGCCAGACGCCGGCCACCAGAATCAACACGGAGATCGAGTCGAACGGGTAGGCAAGGACCACGATGCCGGCGATGACGCTGACGATGCCGAAGAAGATCGCCCAGCCCCGCCCGGGAAAAGCGTGATCGCTGATCGCAGCCGCCGCTGCCGACACGCCGCGGAAGACGAATCCGATCCCGATCCAGATGGCGAGCAGCAGGACTCCGTAGCCCTCCTCAAAGTGGCGAAATGCCAGCACCGCCAGGATTATCGACGCCGCGGCGCTTACCAGCAGCAAGACCCTGGCGGCGGCCGAGGCGACCGGCAGGCTTACTGCGGCGATGAACTCTGCGACGCCGGACAGGGCGAGAAACACGCCGAACAAGACGGCCGCGACAATGATCGAGGGTCCCGGATATACCAACATGACGACGCCGAGGATCACATTGAGGACGCCGAAGACAATCTCGACGGTCCAGAGGCGTTGGAACAGCTGCTTAGCGTTAGCCGAGTGTGTAGTCGCGTTAGCCGAGTGTGTAGTCATCGTAATAGTTTTACATGCGTAGAACCGAGGAGGGGCGCTTTCACTTTCTTCAGCATTTGCGGGTGAGAATGAGCTACTATGCTCTGATCTCGGGCTAGGCGTTGCGCGGAGGCCGGGATGGTCAAGCTGTTCGCCTCCGAAGTGGCGATGGATGTCCCGGGGCGGGATTTGAAGCCGTCGGCGAGGTCAGCGGCTTGTCAGTACCTGTCGATAGCGTTGCCGCATGGTTTCCGTTGCAGCGAAGAAGTTCCATGCGGTGCTCGATCAGGTGGATGTGGCGCTCGACCGGGTCGCTGCACTGCCGGCGCACGAGCTGACGTTTGACGAAAAGTTGACGCTCTGGGCACAGCTGGAAATGCTGCGCCTGGCATTGGCTGATGCCGCGCATCGCTGCCGACGCGCCGCTTCGTGATTGACATCGCTGCCGGCAACGAGTGTCACCACTCCACGCCGGTCGAGACGCAGAACTCATTCTGCTCCGGGTCCGACATTCTCACCCATCGGGTTCCCCCGAAGCTCTGCACACCATCGTCGATGCGACGAGCGCCAAGTGCCTGGAGCCGGTGGACCTCGGCCTCGACGTTCTCGACCACGATGTCGAGGTGCATGCGGTTTTTGCCCGCTTTGGGTTCCGGGACGCCCTGAAGGAGTAACGGTGAAGCGATCCCTTCTTTGGGAACGAGCACGGCCAGCTTCGCGCCGGTGTAGTGGTCGCGATAGTCGAGCGCTTCGCGCCAGAACTTAGCGAGCCTCGTTGGCTCTGCACAGTCGAGTACAAGTTCCACTGTCGCCTTGTGTCCCATCACGTGCCTCCCGGTCGGAATACCACTGGGTCAGCGACAATAAGGATACGGGGCCAGCCGGGTAGGGAACAGGCTGGGCGAATTGGGAAGTCAATGTTCACTTTTCGCATCCGTGAGGCCCCAGGTCATGGCCGTTTCCACGCCGATGCTCAAACCGCTCAGCACCAAATACGCTGTACGCCAACGGCCTACCCGTCGTGTCACGCTGACGGTGCCGCCGGCTCCGGGAATCAGGCCAAGGCTCAGCTCGGGCAGCCCGAACACCGCGTCGGGCCGGGAAACCACGCGCCCGCAAAACGCCGCCATCTCCAATCCGCTGCCCAGCACCTGACCGTGCACCTCGGCGCGGCACGCCTTCCCGAGTCGCGCGGTCAACGCGTCGAGCAGCAGCGCCGGGCTGTAGCGGGTGCGGGCCAGGTGCGCGCTGGCAGGGTCACTGAACGTGCCGAATTCGGCGAGATCCCCACCGCTGCAGAAGGACGGGCCGTTGCCGCTCAGCACGACTTCGTCGATCGACGGGTCAAGTTGCGCGACGGTCAACGCCTCCAGCAGCGCGGCACGGGCATCGGTGGAAAACGCGTTGTGGCGTTGCGGCCGGTTGAACGCGATCCGCAGAGTGTTGCCGTCGCGATGGGCCTGCACCGGATCGGCGATGTCCGGCATGCGGGCCAGGCCGCGCTTGGCCAGCCACCGGGCGAACTCCGGACCGCCCTGCAATGTGGAGTACGCCAGCGATTCGGTCAGCACGCCGCCCAGGGTCGGGCCGGCGGGATCCACCGACCGCAGCACGTCGTCACAGACGGCCGCAGCCACTGGCCAGCGGTCCACCCGCGCGGCCAGCTCGACGATCGCCGACTCGATTGACGGGACAGTAATTGTCCGGCGGTCGTCATTGTCATCCTCGGTGAGGGTGAATGTCGCTCGCTGCAACCAGAATTCGGATGCATGGGTGAGCGACCCGACGGCCACAACCGGGACGCTAAGTGGTGCAGCGTCGACCTCGGAGACCGGCTCCGACACGTCGACGATGCGCAGCGTCACACCGAATACTTCTCGATCAGTTGGTTTTTGTACAACTTGCCGGTGTCGGTGCGCGGCAGCTGCGCTTCGAACGAGATCGATCGCGGACACTTGTAGTGCGCCAAGCGGTCTCGCAGCCAGGCCAGCAGGTCGTCGGCGAACTCGTCGGTGGCATCGGCCGGGTCGACGGTCTGCACCACCGCCTTGACGCTTTGGCCCATCTCGTCGTCGGGAATGCCGAACACCGCCGCGTCGAGCACCTTCGGATGGGTGACCAGTAGGTTCTCGGCTTCCTGCGGGTAGATGTTCACCCCGCCGGAGATGATCATGTGATGACGACGGTCGGTGAGGTACAGATAGCCGTCTTCGTCGAGGTAGCCGACGTCCCCGACGGTCGTCCAGCCGTGACTGTCGCGGGAGGCCGCGGTCTTCTCCGCGTCGTTGAGATACTCGAACGAAAAGCCGCCCGCGAAGTAGATTTCCCCGGCCTGCCCGGGCGGGAGCTCATTCCCGTTCTCGTCGAGAATGTGGATCTCGCACAGCATCGGCTTGCCCACCGAGCCCGGATGCGCCAGCCACTCCTCGGCGGTGATCAGCGTCGACCCGATCGCCTCGGAGGATGCGTAGTACTCGTCGACGATCGGCCCCCACCAATCGATCATCTGCTTCTTGATCTCCACCGGGCAAGGCGCAGCCGCGTGCATCACCCGCTCGAGGCTGGACAAGTCATACGAAGTGCGAACGGAGTCAGGCAGTTTCAGCATCCGGGTGAACATGGCCGGCACGAATTGCCCGTGCGTCACCCGGTGGCGCTGGATGGCCTCGAGGCAGCCTTCGGCGTCGAACTTCTCCAGGACGACGGTCGTGATGCCGCCGGCTTGGACACTCATCGACCACACCGACGGCGCGGTGTGGTACAGCGGCGCCGGGCTCAGGTAGACCGCGTCCGGGTGCATCCAGAATCCGACCAACGCCGACATCATCCCGGGTGCCTCGGCCGGCGCGACATGCGGCAATTCGCGCTTGATGCCCTTGGGTCGACCGGTGGTGCCTGATGAGTACTGCAGCAGATCGCCTTCGACTTCATCGTCGATCGGCGTATCCGGTTGGTCGGCAACGCATTCCGGATAGCGCTGCCAGCCGTCGAGGTCAGCCTCTTCCTCGTCCAAGGCGATTAGCAGCAATGCGGGCAGGCCGCCGGGGAGGTGCTCGGCGAGGTTTTCGCAGGTCTTGCGCAGCGCAGCCGAACCGATGATCGCCTTGGCGGCGCTGTTGTCGACGATATAGGCGGCTTCCGGCGCCATGAGGTGGGTGTTGATCGGCACGTAGTACAGGCCGCTGCGCCGAGCTGCCCACATGACCGCGTGGATGTGCTCGTTGTTTTCCATGAGGATCGCGACTGCGTCGCCTTCGACCAGACCGGCGCGACGAAAGTAGTGCGCCAGGCGGTTTGCGCGGGCTTCCAGCTCGTCGAAGGAGACGACCGTGCCGGACGGATAAAGGATCACAGCGGGTTTGTCGGCGCCGAGATGCTCACGGATCTGCATGCGCCGACTGTACCGCCGCCAAACTTGACAGGTGTCAAGGGGCTGCTTAATTACCGCGGCCGTTAGTGCGCGGGTACCTGGTCGGCCGATTGATGCGGGTGCCCGCCGTGACGCTTGGCGCGACCGGCGAAGGGCGCCAACAGCGTTGGCACCAGCTGGCGGCGATTGACTACCAGCGCGACGACAGCCACCGCCGCATAGGCAGCACTGAGCAGCGCGCGGCCCTCGGTCGAGGTGATCGGGAATTGCACGATGAACAAGCCGAGGAGCGTCCAGGCCTCCCAGCGGCGGAACCGTAGACCGAGGATCATCGCCACGCCCATCAATGTCTGCACAGCGGTGAGCACCATCTCCTCGATCTGGCGGCCGTCCAGTTGTATCGACATGCCACCTCCGCCGAGCACGAATGCCACCGGCAACGACCCGATCAGCAGAGTCCATTGGTTGACCTTCGACGAGATCAGCGTCGCGATGGCGATCGCGCCCTTGCCTCTGGCCGCGAAGATGCTGGCGATGATGAACTCCGGCGCTTCCGACGACAGCGGCGCCAGCCACTGCACCAGCAAGAAGCGATCGATCCCCAGCTGGGTGCCGGCATCGATCAGGCTCTCGGCGAACGGTTTTGCACACGTCACGATCACCGCTGCGGCGAGGATGAACAGCAAGGACACCGTGATGCGACGAGTTCGGTCGGGAAGCGCGCCCAGCGCCGCGGCGGTGCCGACCAACTCGGGTTCCTCGACCTCGCCGCGGCTGAGCTTGTACAGGTAGAAACCGAACCAGGCCAACAGCATCACGCCGAAGGCAAGGTGGATCTGGCCGGTCGCGGGTATTACGAAGTTGACCACCCCGGCGACCATCAAAAAGCCAAGCTCCACCCGGTTGCTCACGTCGAGATCCATATAGCCGACTTTGCGGCCGGTGGCCCTGCGTGCCACCAGCAGGCTGATCAGAACGACGACCGGCCACCCGATGCCCATCAGCAGCCGGTTCGAACCCGTCATGTTCGCCGCGGCGTACTGCGTGTACTCGGGCACATGGCCTGCGGTGTAGGCGTAATACAGGTCGACCGCGTACTCGGGCAGAACGGCGATGACCCCCAGCACCGCGACCGCCAGACCACCCGAGACGTCGATCTGTGCGGCTTCTGCGGCCCACGCCAGCACGAAGCTCGCCGCCACGACAGCAGCTCCATAGGTGATCAGGCCCAGGATCGGGTTTGGGTGAATGCCGCCCAAGCGCATCGCCAGGGCCGGGCAAATGACGACGGCGACGATCGCCAGTGGGCGGATCAGCGATTGCGACGGCGGGGCAGCGGTAACTGCGCCGGGTGCCGTGGTCGCCATGTGCACATCGCCTGCATCGTCGAAGCGGGGAGGGCTTACGATCACCCCGCTCGAAAACATACCGTCCGAGCCATGATCCAGCAACATAGCCTGGCTACCGATAAATCGGGCGGCATGGTCTGAACATGCTGGTCAGCACGGCCGTAACAGTGAGTTCGGGTGGCCGATACTCAGGATGCGGCTACCCTGCCAGGGTTACTGGCAGTTGACCTGCGAGTGACCAACTAGTCGGCTTCGGCGAGCCGCTGCTTGAGCGCCTCGAACTCGTCCTTGACGCCGGTGGGTAGTTTGTCGCCGACGAACTCGAACCACTCCTCGATCAGCGGCAACTCTTCGCGCCATTCGCTCGCGTTGACCGCGAGCGCCTTCTCCACGTCGGCGTCGTCGACATCCAGACCGTCCAAGTCGAGGTCGCTGGCGGATGGAACGATGCCGATCGGCGTGTCTTGACCACTCGCCCTGTGCTCGATGCGGTCGACGATCCACTTCAGCACCCGGCTGTTCTCGCCGAAGCCCGGCCAGAGGAACTTGCCGCCCTCGCCGCGACGGAACCAGTTGACGAAGAACACCTTCGGCAGCTTGGACTCGTCGGAGTTCGTGCCGAGGTCGAGCCAGTGCTGGAAGTAGTCGCCGACGTGGTAGCCCAGGAACGGCAGCATGGCCATCGGGTCGCGCCGCACGGTGCCGACCTTGCCCTCGGCGGCGGCAGTCTGCTCGCTGCCCATGGTGGCGCCCATGAACACGCCGTGCTGCCAGTCACGCGCTTCGGTGACCAACGGAACGGTGGTCTTGCGGCGGGCGCCGAACAGGATGCCCGAGATCGGCACGCCCTGCGGGTCGTCCCATTCCGGTGCCAGAATCGGGCACTGCGACATCGGCGTGCAGTACCGCGAATTCGGGTGTGCGGCCTTGGTTTCCGTCTCGCGGATGATCCAGTCCTGGCCCTTCCAGTCGATCAGGTGATCCGGCTCGCCCTCCAGGCCTTCCCACCACACGTCGTTGTCGTCGGTGAGCGCGACGTTGGTGAACACCGTGTTGCCCGCCTCGATAGTGCGCATGGCGTTGGGGTTGGACTTCCAGTTGGTGCCCGGGGCCACCCCGAAGAAACCGAACTCGGGGTTGACCGCGTACAGCCGGCCGTCCTTGCCGAATCGCATCCAGGCGATGTCGTCGCCGAGTGTCTCGGCCCGCCAGCCCGGGATGGTCGGCTGTAGCATCGCCAGGTTCGTCTTGCCGCAGGCCGACGGGAACGCGGCGGCGAAGTAGTACGCCTTGTTCTCCGGGGAGATCAGCTTGAGGATCAGCATGTGCTCGGCCAGCCAGCCCTCGTCGCGGGCCATGGCCGAGGCGATCCGCAGTGAATAGCACTTCTTACCCAACAGAGCGTTGCCGCCGTAACCCGAGCCGTAGCTCCAGATTTCGCGGGTTTCGGGGAAGTGAGTGATGTATTTGGTGTCATTGCACGGCCACGGCACGTCTTTTTGCCCGGGCTCCAGCGGCGCCCCGACGGAGTGCAATGCCTTAACGAAGAAGCCGTCGTCGCCGATCTTCTCCAATGCGGCCGTACCCATCCGGGTCATCACCTTCATCGAAACGACCACGTATTCGGAGTCGGTGATCTCCACGCCCAGCTTCGGGTCGTCGGCGCCCAGCGGGCCCATGCAGAACGGGACCACCCACATGGTGCGGCCCCGCATGCACCCGCGGTACAGCTCCGTCATGGTCGAGCGCATCTCAGCAGGGTCCATCCAGTTGTTGGTCGGTCCGGCGTCGATTTCACGCTCCGAGCAGATATAGGTCCGCGACTCAACCCGCGCCACGTCAGACGGATCGGACAGCGCCAGGTAGGAGTTGGGGTGCTTCTTCTCGTTCAGCTTGTGGAAGGTACCGGCCTCGACCATCTGCTCGGCAAGTCGCTGCCACTCCTCGTCGGAGCCGTCAGCGAAAACCACCCGATCCGGCTGGGTGAGCTCGGCGACCTCCTCCACCCAGGACAGCAGGCCCGGGTGGTTCGTCGGCGCGGTATCCAGACCGGGAACGGTCGCTGAAGTCATCGAAATCTCCTGCACTCTCCTGCGTAGGCGGCTGCTCTAAGGCTCACAGCGGGCCATTTCGCGCCTGCGGCTTTGCGGTGGCCCTTTATACAGGTTATCGCGGGGAATATCGGCAGGGCAGGTCGGGCGGATATTGGATCACTCACAAGAACGATTCAGAACACGTTATCGGCGGTATTTGCCGACGGGGTTTCGTCAATTTCATCGCCACCGGCATTGGAAGGCACCGACGGGCCGGCCGGGGCGTCGGAATCCCCGGCCGGGGGATCAGCGTCCTCGGTCTTCGGCTCGCTGAACTCCGCAGGCTCACCGAGCTCCGCCCGCACCGCCTCGAGCGCGGCCTGCAATGTCGGCATCTCCCGGCCTCGCAGCGCCGCGGCGCGCGCCCCGACGACGGCGTGCTCACGCAACTCGGTATCGATGACGCTGACCTGCTCAGTGACCCGCGCGCTCTCCACCTCGTCTTGCTCGCCCAGTGCCGCGGTCAGCGATGATTCAGCACCCAGCACCCGAGTTGCGACCAGCTGCTCGAGTGCGGACCGCAGCTGTGCGGTCGCGTCGCCGGCCCAACGGTCGAGCAGTGCGCGATCGCGCAGCAGGCCGCGGGTGCCGACCACCCAGACGGTCAGCGCAAGCCCGATCGCGGCACATGCGACGGCGCCGGCCACGGTGAGCCCGGGAGCCAGGTCGGCGACCAGCCGGCTCAATGTCAACGCCACGCCTAACCCGAACGCCGCGCCCACCAGCATCATCAGCCGGGTCTCCAGCCGCCGCGACTTCAGCTGCGGAGCCGGTATCTCGATCGTCGGAAGCGCGGCGAGCCCCGGCGGGTCGACCGCCAGTCCCAGGCTTTTCGCCACGTCGGCCAAGTGTGTGGTGGTGCCGTCTTCCACCTCAGTGATCAAATCGTCGATGCGGCCGCGGGTGTAGGCCTCAAACGCCGACAGGTGGCGCCGGGTCAGACTTGTCGCGTCCTCCTGCAGCTCGGAGCGCACCGAGGCACAGCGGTTGCGGGCGAAGTACGACAGCTGGACCCGAGCCTGCTGGATCTGGCTGCGCAGCGCGATCGTGCGTTCGGACTTCGACAGCCGTCGCTGCCGCAGGATTCCGCTCCGCTGCTCACGTAATGCCTCGACGCGCGCTCGCCGACCCGCGCCGTCGGCATCCCGGTCGTAGCGGTCGGCAACGGTCTGCAATCGGGACTCCCAGGCCCGCAACCTGTTTCGTCGCGGAAGATCCGTGTCGGCGAGCTGTTTACGCACGGCGGCGACCAAGTCGTCGACGCGGGGTTCACCACGCTCGGGCAGCGCGGCCGCGCCGACCCAAGGCACGTCGCGGTAGCGCGGCGCGTGCGCCGCCAACACGTCGCGGTCCGCAGCCAGGACATCACGCCAGGTGCGATGCACGTCGATCTTCGACACCACACCGATCACCGCGTCGGTATCGGCGGTTGCGGCGTCAAGCAGCGCGCAGTCGGACTCGGTCAATGCGGCCGACGCCGAGACGACGAACGCCACCGCGGTGGGTGCTTCGCCGGGCGCCAGGTCGGTGGCCTCGATGAATGTGTGCTCGGGCAGCCGTTCGCTCAGCGCCGCGACCACGCTGCTGACCCCGGCCAGCCATGGCCCGGTCACCAGCACCACGTCGCGGCGCTGCGTGATCGGCGCGCCCAGCCGCGGCCCGATCGCCGCCACCACCGCGTCTACTGCGTCATCTCCGGCGACCGCGTCGCCTGCCTGGTCGGTCACGCTGAACTCCCGACCTTCGACCATAGCCGCAGCGATCCCCGGACTATGTCTGCGCCACACGCGTGGTGCACGCCCACCACCGGACCACGGCTGTAGCGTTGCCATGCCCTGGCTCGGCGCAGATACGCTGCGGCGCTGTCGCAGCGATCGACCTTCAAGCCGGCCGCCTCGACGACGTCCACGGCGGCCGTCATCCGAGCGACCACCGTGTCGTCGCGAGACAGGAATTCGCCGACTCGCCCATCGGTGACGGCCAGCGTCTCCAATTCGGCGACGGCGTCCAGCATGCGCCGGTAGTGCACCTGCGCGCCGACCGACGCGATCTGGTGGACGACCTCGTCAATGCAGCTCAGGCGGCGCAACAAAGCGCGAGTCTGGTCGCGGGTCGCGCCGCGACGGATCGCGGCCATCGCCTGTTCGACGCCGAACATGTCGAGGGTGTCGAGCAGCCGCCGCGGCAGCTCCGCCGCCATCGGGTGCCCGCCGGGTCGGCCGGCCAGCACCTGCAGCGCAGCCCATAGCTTGTCGTCCAGCACGTCGTCGAGCGCGGCGACCGCGAGTAGGCCGACCAGCGGCTCGATTGGCAGACCGGTCTGTGCGGAAAGCCGTGCGCAGCGGGTTTTCGCCGCGCTGGTCGGCCCGTGGGGGTGCAGGCCCGGTTGGGTGGTGGCGATCAGATCCGCCTTGTTCAGCACCGCCAAGACCGGCCGAGCGGCCCCGGCGATCGCGTCACGATCCTCGGGTTTGACCACTTCAGCGATGACGTAGACGTACAGGTCGGCGTCCGGTAACCCGTCCCCGCTGCGGGTCAGCGTGAACGTTGCGCCCAAGTCCGCGATTCGCGCCAGCGCGCGCGCAACAGTGCTGCGGCCCACGCCGCGACGTCCGGATACGGCCACCCGCAACGGCGCGGCGAGCCGACCGCTGATCGCGGCACAGCGCGAGTCCGCGGCCTCGGTGGCAAACCGCTTCAGCTCGTCGACGAAAATCTGACGCCCCTTGTCCGATCATGTTTCGCCTGGTAGATCCGTACCCGCAAATGCCGGTAGTGCTCCAGCACTGGCCCATTGTCGCCGAGCGGTGCAGGGCGGCGGGCCGGGTCTACTGCTCGAATGGTGACATCTGCGCCGCCGGGACGCGAGCCACTCGCTACCAGTCGAAGGCAACTGTTGGGTATCAATCTGGGCCGCGGGGGGCAACATCATCGATTCATGGGTAACGATGAACGGATGCGCGCGCAGCCCCCGGTGGAAGCGGCCACACCGCCGATGCCGCCCGACACCCTGCCTGCAGCGCGCTCTGCCGGCGGGTATCGCCGGACCACCAGCTTCCGGTCGCGGCGTTCGGCGCTGTCGGCCGCCCAGCTGCGCACCTGGGAGCGGTTGTGGCCCGAACTCGGAATGATGGCGGCGCCGCAGCACAGCCCCGATGCGCCGGACGAGCCGCTGGATACCCGCGCCTGGTTCGGCCGTGATGCTCCGCTCATACTCGAAATCGGCTGCGGCACAGGAACTTCCACGCTCGCTATGGCGCAATCGGAGCCAGAAGTCGATGTCATCGCTGTGGAGGTTTATCGTCGTGGGCTGGCACAGCTGCTCTGCGCCATCGACCGGGAAGATGTCACCAATATCCGGCTGATCCGCGGGGATGCCGTCGACGTGCTGGAATACCTGATCACGCCGGCCTCGCTGAGCGGGGTCCGGGTGTTCTTTCCTGATCCGTGGCCGAAGGCCCGGCACCACAAACGCCGACTGCTGCAGCCCGCCACGGTCGCGCTGATCGCTGACCGGCTCCGTCTCGGCGGTGTGCTGCACGCGGCCACCGACCATGCGGGCTATGCCGAGCAGATTGCCGAGGTCGGGGACGCCGAACCCCGCCTGACGCGGGTCCGGCCGGCCCGCGGCGAATTGCCGATCTCGGTAGTCCGACCTACTACTAAATACGAGGGCAAGGCGCAGCACGCCGGCACCGCCGTCACCGAATTGGTGTGGGAAAGAAACCGACCATGAGCCTGACCGACGAAACAACCGCCGAACCGCCACCACCGCTCACCGCACCGGTGGCACCGTCCGGTGGCTCGATGCCCGATGTCGGTCCGGCCGCTCAGCGTGTGCTGCTGGTGTGGGACGCGCCGAATCTGGACATGGGCCTGGGATCGATCCTGGGCCGCCGCCCCACCGCCCTGGAACGCCCACGCTTCGACGCGCTGGGCCGCTGGCTGCTGGCCCGCACCGCCGACGTCTCAGCCACGCGACCGTACGTGTCAGCCGAGCCCGAGGCCACCGTCTTCACCAACATCGCCCCGGGCAGTGCTGAGGTGGTGCGGCCGTGGGTGGATGCGCTGCGTAATGTGGGCTTCGCCGTCTTCGCCAAGCCGAAACTCGACGAAGACAGCGACGTCGACAGCAACATGCTGGACCACATCGCGCAGCGCAGCGCCGAAGGCCTGGCGGCGCTGGTGGTGGCCTCCGCCGACGGCCAGGCCTTCCGCCAGCCACTCGAGGAGATCTCCCGCGCCGGGGTACCCGTCCAGGTGCTTGGATTTCGCGAACATGCGAGTTGGGCGCTAGCGTCGGATACCTTGGAGTTTGTTGATCTGGAGGACATCGAGGGTGTGTTCCGGGAGCCGCTGCCGCGAATCGGACTCGATTCGCTGCCTGAGAAGGGGGCGTGGCTGCAACCGTTCCGGCCGCTGTCTTCGTTGCTGACCTCGCGTGTCTGACACTGGAAAACCAATGCTCGAGTCGCCACAGATGATTAAGGAGTAGACGTGTTCGCCTGGTGGGGTCGAACTGTGTACCGCTACCGGTTCATCGTAATCGGCGTCACGGTGGCGCTGAGCCTGCTCGGCGGCATCTTCGGAATCAGCCTGGGCAAGCACGTGACGCAGAGTGGTTTTTACGACGACAGCAGTCAGTCGGTGAAGGCGTCGGTGCTGGGCGACAACACCTACGGCCGTGACCGGACCAGCCACATCGTGGCCACCTTCACCGCCCCCAAGTCGGTCAACGACTCGGCGTGGCAGAAGAAGATCGTCGACGAGCTCAACGCCTTCAAGAAGGACCACCCGGACCAGGTCGTCGGCTGGGCCGGCTGGCTGGCGGCGCCGACCAGCACCGACCCGGTCATCAAGGGGATGGCCAGCGAGGACGGCAAGCACACCTTCGTCAGCATCCCGCTCAAGGGCGACAATGACGACACGATCCTGACCAACTACAACGACATTGCGCCGGATCTGCAGAAGCTCAACGACGGCAAGATCCAGCTCGCGGGTCTGGAGCCGATCGCCAGCGCGCTGACCGGGACCATCGCCACCGACCAGAAACGCATGGAAGTGCTGGCGCTGCCGCTGGTGGCCGTGGTGCTCTTCCTGGTATTCGGTGGGGCGGTCGCGGCATCTCTTCCGGCGATCGTGGGCGGCCTGAGCATCGCCGGCTCGCTGGGCATCCTGCGACTCATGGCTGAATTCGGGCCCGTGCACTTCTTCGCGCAGCCCGTCGTGTCGATGATGGGTTTCGGTATCGCCATCGACTACGGGCTGTTCGTGGTCAGTCGTTTCCGCGAAGAGATCGCCGAGGGCTACGACACCGAGGCCGCGGTCCGCCGCACGGTGATGACAGCAGGACGCACCGTGGCGTTCTCGGCGACGTTGATCGCGGTCTCGGCGGCCAGCCTCTTCTTGCTGCCGCAGGGCTTCGTGAAGTCGCTGACCTACGCGGTGATCATCTCGGTGTCGCTGGCCGCGATCCTGTCGATCACCCTGCTGCCCGCGATCCTGTCGATCCTGGGCAAGCATGTCGACGCGCTCGGCGTGCGCACCCTGTTCCGCATCCCGTTCCTGGCGAAATGGAAGCCGTCGCGCGCCTACCTGAACTGGCTGGCCGACCGGCTGCAGAAGACCAAGACCCGCGAAGAGGTGGAAGCCGGATTCTGGGGCAAACTGGTCAACGTCGTCATGCGGCGGCCTCTGGTGTTCGCCATCCCCATCATCATCGGGATGATCGCGCTGATCCTTCCGCTGCACAACCTCTCATTTGGCGGCGGGATCAGCGAGACGTACCTTCCGCCGGACAACCCGGTGCGCCTGGCACAGCAGAATTTCGACAAACTTTTTCCCGGCTACCGCACCAATCAGCTGACACTGGTGATCGAAAGCAACAACCACAGCAAGGTCACCGATCAGCAAGTCGCCGAGATCCGCAACGACGCCGCCTCGATCAGCGGCTTCACCGACACCACCTGGGCCGAGCGGGCCTGCCCGACAATCGAGGGCAACCCCTGCGTCTCGACCCCGAATGGCAGTCACCCCAAGGATCATTCGGTCCGGGTGATCCAGAACGGTCTGGCGCACGCGAGCGACGCCGCGAAGAAGCTCGCCGAGTTGCGATCGATGACGCCGCCTCACGGGCTGACCGTGTTGGTCGGCGGCGTCCCGGCGCTGGAGCAGGACAGCATCCACAGCCTGTCCGACAAGGCACCGCTGATGGCGGTGGTGCTGCTCAGCACGACGATGCTGCTGATGTTCCTGGCGTTCGGGTCGGTCGTGCTGCCGATCAAGGCCGCGGTGATGAGCGCGCTGACGCTGGGCTCCACGCTGGGCATTCTGACCTGGATCTTCGTCGACGGACATTTCGCCAACTTGCTGAATTTCACCCCGGCGCCGTTGATGATCGTCATCATCGCATTGGTGGTCGCGGTCGGTTTCGGCCTGGCCACCGACTACGAGGTCTTCCTGGTCTCGCGCATGGTCGAGGCCCGGGCCCGAGGCATGTCGACCGCCGAAGCGATCCGGATCGGCACGGCGACAACCGGGCGCCTCATCACCGCGGCCGCATTGGTCCTCGCCGTAGTCGCCGGTTCGTTCGCATTCTCCGACCTGATGATGATGCAGTGCCTGGCTTTCGGTCTGATGGCGGCGCTGCTGCTGGACGCCACCGTGGTCCGGATGTTCCTGGTCCCGTCGGTGATGAAGCTGCTCGGCGACGACTGCTGGTGGGCGCCGCTTTGGATGAAGCGTCTGCAGAACCGGTTGGGGCTGGGCGAGATCCATCTACCCGACGAGCGCAAGCGGCCCGTCCCACGTGCCCGGGCCGAGCGTCCGGCGGTCGCCGCCGCGGCCACCGTCACCGCCACGAAACCGCGTCCACCGCACGATCCCACCCACCCCGGCGCGGAGGCTCCGCCGCGACCGCGGCCGGCACCTCCAGCACCTCCGGCACCTCGGCTGGAATACCGGCCCACGGCCCAGGACACGCCCTCGGCCGCAGGCACCACGAAGATGCGCGCCCCCGGACACCCTGAGCCCAAAGAGCCGCCGACGACGCGCTTCTCCGCCCAGCAGAATGCCTCGCCGCCTCCCGGCCCTGGGCGCGAACGCCCACCCACATCCGCGGCTCCACCGCCGGGGGCCCAACCGCCCCGCGGCGACGACCGCGAAATAGAGTCCTGGCTCAGCGAATTGCGGGGACCGCGCCCGAACGACCGTCCCGCCGATCCACGCGGCCCAATCCCGCCGCCATCGAAACCGTCCGCCGACCAAACCCGGGCGATGCCGGTTCCGAAGGAACACCCTTCGGGGCAACGGCCCAACGACGAGGGCGATGCCACCACCGCCATCCCGACCCCCCCGCGCGATGAGAAGGATCCCGACGTCGCCACCAAGAAACTGAACGCCCGCGGCAACGACACCGACGGCGGCGACCGGCCCCGTCAGCGCCGCGGCGGCGGGCTCAGCGCTCAGGATCTGCTACGCCGAGAAGGCCGGATCTAGCTCTCGGCCTTGCTTTCGGTCCTGCTTTCGGGCTTCGGTTCATCCGGTTCGGCCGACATGACCGACGCTGCGGAATCTGGGTCCTCGATCTCCTTGGCCGCGGCGGATGGATCCTCGGCCAGCAGCACCTGGAACGCGTTGTTAAAGAAGGCGACCGTAGGAACGGCCAGCAACGCGCCGACGACCCCGGCGAGCACACCGCCCGTTGAAATCGCCAGCACCACCGCCAACGGATGGATCGACACCGCACGACCCATCACCAATGGCTGCAGGATGTGTGTCTCGAGCTGGTTCACGCCGATGAGCAAGCCAAGCGTAATGAGCGCATACACGAATCCCTTCGCGAGGAGTGCGACCACCACCGCGAGAAAGCCGCTGAGAACGGCACCGACCAGCGGGATGAACGCACCGAGGAACACCAGCGAGGCCAGCGGCAGAGCCAGCGGCACACTCATGATCGCCAAACCGGTGCCGACTCCGACGGCGTCGACCAACGCCACCAGGAAGGTGGCCCGCACGTAGCCGACCAGCGACCCGTATCCCGCGCTGCCGGCGGCGCGTACCCGGTCCCGGACGCCGGCGGGGAAGAGCTTGGTGACGTAGGCCCAGATATTGCGCCCGTCGTAGAGGAAGAAGATCAGCGTGAACAGCGTCAGCAGTGCCGCAGTAAGGATTTCGGTGACGGTGGCCGCCGTCGACAGCGCGCCGCTGGTCAACTTAGCCTGATTGTTCTGCAGTGCCTGGATCGCCGCGTTGCCGGCGTTCTCAATCTGTTGGCGGCTCAGATGAAGCGGCCCCTCGATCAGCCAGTTGCGGGTTTTATCGATGCTGCGGGTGACCTCGTTGACCAAATCCGGCAAACCGGTGATGAACTGGCTGATGACGAACGTCATGATGCCGCCCAGGATCGCGAAGGCGCTCAGCAACACCAGAGCGACCGAGCCGCCGCGGGGAGCCCCCCGCCGGTCCAGCCAGTCCACCGCCTGGACCAGCAGTGCGCTCAACATCAACGCCAGCAGCACCGGGACGACGATGATTTCCAGCCGCGAGATAACCCACAGCAGCGCCATCAGAGCCGCGAAGATGACCAACAACCGCCAGGACCAGGCAGCCGTCTTCCGAACGATGGGTTCTACCGAATCCGGGTAGTTCGCGTCGGCCGTCGACGGCATAATGTTCCAGCCTAACCACCGGGCCGTATGTCACCGTCCGCAAACACGGTCCGGACACCCGCGCCGCGCACCGATCCTGGCGCGACCTGCGAGGCTACCCTGAATTACGTGTCTCGCGACGCACCGGCCACGAACGTCAGCGGTCACCACGAAGAACGTGCCCGCGGCAAGTACTGGTGGGTGCGCTGGGCCGTTCTGGGCATCGTCATGATCGTGTTGACGGTCGAGGTGGCGTTGGTGTGGGATCAGCTGGCTAAGGCCGCCAAGAGCCTGTTTTCAGCGAAGTGGTACTGGCTGCTGGCCTCGGCCCTGGCGGCCGTCCTATTGATGCACAGTTTCGCCGAGGTCCAACGGACCCTGCTGGCATCGGCTGGGGTGCACGTCCAAAAATTGCGGTCGGAAGCCGCCTATTACGCGGCCAACTCTTTGAGCACCACGCTGCCTGGCGGTCCGGTGTTGGCGGCGACGTTTTTGCTTCGGCAGCAACGGATTTGGGGCGCGTCGACGTTGGTGGCGTCGTGGCAGCTGGTGATGTCGGGTGTGCTGCAAGCGGTGGGGCTGGCGCTGCTCGGTCTGGGCGGGGCGTTTTTCCTCGGCGCGAAAAACAACCCGTTCTCGTTGCTGTTTACGCTGGGCGGCTTCGTCGCGTTGTTGCTGCTGGCCCAGGCGGTGGCGTCGCGACCGGAACTGATCGACGGGATCGGGTGCCGGGTGTTGTCGTGGGTCAACTCGGTTCGCGGGAGGCCGGCCGACACCGGCCTGGCGAAGTGGCACGAGATACTCGCCCAGCTCGAATCGGTCAGCTTGAGCCGCCGCGACGTCGCGACGGCCTTCAGCTGGTCAATTGTCAACAGGTTCGCCGACGTCGCCTGTCTCGGCTTTGCTGCGTACGCGGCCGGTTATCACGCATCGATCGGCGGGTTGACGGTCGCCTGCGCGGCCGCCCGCGCGGTCGGCACGATACCGCTGATGCCGGGCGGTCTGCTGGTAGTGGAAGCGGTGCTGGTGCCTGGTTTGGCGTCGAGTGGAATGCCGTTGTCCGGTGCCATTTCGACGATGTTGATCTACCGGCTGATCAGCTGGTTGTTGCTCGCCGCCATCGGCTGGGTTGTGTTCTTCTTCATGTTCCGCAGCGAGAACGAGGTCGATCCCGACGCCGATAACGACGCAGAGACCAGCAATGCGTCGCCGGCCGAACCTGCCGCGGTGGAGCTGCCCGGGGACGCGCTGCAGGGCCCGGTTCCGCCGCCGGATCCGGCGGCCAAGGCGCCGCGCAAACCTCGGCGAACGACTACCTAACGGCGCTCAGCCCCGGCATCATCGCCGGGCCGGGCGCAGCCGGAACGCCACCCGCAGGCGTCGCGCCCTGGGCGCCGTTGATCGCTTGCGCTGCGGCACCCGGTAGGCCGCCGGGCAGCCCGCCCGGTAGGCCGTTCTGCGCGCTCTGCATGAAGCCGAGCACCTGGGGAAGGCTGATCGGCAGCTTGCACCTGCTCGACAGCCCCGCGAGCGGCAGCGCGATCGTCTGCATGTCGCTGGCCGCCTTGGGGTTGGCGTCGAAATACGTCTTCAGCGAGTTGACCGACTGCGGTCCCGCCGGCTCTTGCAAGACACTCGTCACTGCCTGGTTGGTCTCCGGATGCCCGTCCAGGTAGTCGCCGGCCGACCTGGCGACGTTGCTGATCGTCCTCGCCATCTCGCTGGCAGCACAGGGGTCGGACGCGCCGACTGCCGACGGCGCAGACAGCAGCACCACCGCGGTGGCACCACCCAACGCGGTGGCGGTCAGTACACCGAACAACCCTCGGCGCAATGTCGCAGTACTCCCAGTCAGGGAAGTCATAGCTAGCTCCTTATGGCTTGCGATCGCGGCTTGCAATTCTGGGTCGGCCTCGCAAACGATTGCGATCAGCGGCCGGATATAACAATCCGCTAACGCCCACCGGCCATCCTGCCATCCGTTCCGGCGCGCCCGCCAATTCAGCGCACAAGAAACTCGTCACACCGACATCGTTGCCGAGTTGTTGCAGCTCAGCGTGCCCTAAGCGGCATAGCGACATAGCTTGCTGAGGTAGGCTCACCTGCACGCAACGCTAATGCGGGGAGACCAAAATCCAGCACTTCATGATGCGCCTAAGCAGCAACCTGCGCAGATTCCGCTGGCTGGTCTTCACAGGTTGGTTGCTCGCGCTTATACCGGCGATCTACCTGACGTTGACCCAGTCCGGTCACCTCACCGGCGGCGGTTTCGAGGTGGCCGGATCCCAGTCGCTGCGCGTCCATGACGAACTCGAGGCGCACTACCCTGATCAGGGCACGTCGCCGTTGGCGCTGGTCGCGGCGCCGCGCGCGGATGCCAGCTACGAAGACATGAACGCCGCTGCCACGTTCCTGCAGCAGGTCGCCGGCCAAGTCTCCGACGTGGCGGTGGTGAAAAATCCGGCCCAGCCGGCACCGGCGCCCGACCGGCCGTATGTGGTGTCGTTGCGGCTGGACTCCTCCAACAACAGCAGCGCCAGCGACGCCGCCAAGACGTTGCGGGCAAAGGTCGGCGTCCAGGGGGAGCGGCCGGGGCAAATGGAAAACGGCAGGGTCCGGCTGTACGTCATCGGCCAGGGCGCGCTGAGCACGGCCGCGGCGGCCAACACCAAACACGACATCGCCGCGGCGGAACGCTGGAACCTTCCGATCATCCTGATCGTGTTGCTGGCGGTGTTCGGTTCACTTGCCGCCGCGGCGATCCCGCTGGCATTGGGCATCTGCACCGTCGCCATCACCATGGGTCTGGTCTATCTACTGTCGACCTACACCACGATGTCGGTCTTCGTCACCTCGACCGTTTCGATGTTCGGCATAGCGCTGGCTGTCGACTATTCACTGTTCATTTTGATGCGCTTCCGCGAGGAACTGCGTGCCGGACGTCAGCCGCAGGAGGCGGTCGACGCCGCGATGGCGACATCCGGGCTCGCCGTGGTGTTGTCCGGGATGACGGTGGTGGCCTCGCTTACCGGGATCTACTTGATCGACACCCCGGCGCTGGCCTCGATGGCCACCGGCGCGATCCTCGCGGTCGCGGTCGCCATGCTCACCTCGACGACCATGACACCGGCGGTTTTGGCGACGTTCGGCCGGGCCGCCGCCAAGAGATCCGCGGTGCTGCACTGGTCACGGCGACCCGAAACGACGCAGTCGCGGTTCTGGAGTCATTGGATCGGCGGGGTGATGCGCCGGCCGTGGATCTCGGCGTTGGCGGCATCGGCCGTCCTCATCGTCATGGCGGTGCCGGCTCTATCGATGGTGTTGGGCAACAGCCTGCTTCGGCAGTTCGACTCGTCGCATGAAATTCGCGCCGGGGTGTCGGCGGCGGCCGAGGCGTTGGGGCCCGGCGCGCTGGGCCCGGTACAGGTGCTGGTCAGCTTCCCCGACGGCGACGCATCCTCGCCCGTCCAGGCTCAGACCCTGGCGGCGGTCAGTCAAAAGATGGCGCAGGCGCCCGACATCGTGTCGGTGGCGTCGCCGGTGTTCGCCGACAACAACACCAGCGCCATGCTTTCCGGGGTGCTGTCGGTGGATCCCGAGGACCTGGGCGCGCGCAGCAGCATCGCTTGGATGCGGGCCCACCTACCCGCGGCGGCCGGGGCCAACTCGGCACGAGTGGACGTCGGCGGACCGACCGCGCTGATCAAAGACTTCGACGACCAGGTGTCCAGGACGCAGCCGCTGGTCTTGGTTTTCGTCGCGCTGATCGCCTTCGTCATGCTGCTGATCTCGATTCAGTCGGTCTTCTTGGCGTTCAAGGGCGTGCTGATGACGGTGTTGTCGGTGGCCGCGGCCTACGGCAGCTTGGTGATGGTCTTCCAGTGGGGCTGGTTGGAGAAGCTCGGCTTCGCCCCGATCAGCTCCATCGACAGCACCGTTCCGCCGCTGGTCCTCGCGATGACGTTCGGCTTGTCGATGGACTATGAGATCTTCTTGCTGACCCGAATCCGGGAAAGGTTCCTGCAATCCGGTCACACCCGCGACGCCGTGGCCTACGGCGTAAGCACCAGCGCGCGCACCATCACCAGCGCCGCGCTGATCATGATCGCGGTGTTCATCGGTTTCGCGTTCGCCGGTATGCCGCTGGTTGCCGAAATCGGGGTGGCTTGCGCCGTCGCGATCGCGGTGGACGCCACGGTCGTGCGACTAATAATGGTGCCCGCGCTGATGGCGATGTTCGCCCATTGGAACTGGTGGCTGCCCGGTTGGCTGGAGCGCATTCTGCCGTCGGTCGACTTCGAAAAGCCTCTTCCCACAGTCGATCTCGGCAACGTTCTGATGATCCCCGATGACATCTCGGCTCCGGCCGTGCCCAGTGCAGACCTGCGGATCGTGCTGAAGTCTGCGGCCAGGCTCAAGCACCTGGTCCCGGACGCGATTACCGTCGCCGACCCGCTGGCCTTCACCGGATGTGGGCGTATCGGCGGGCTGCGGGAACACGTCAAGGGTGGAGATGACCCCGCCACCCACGAGTTGGCTGTCGCCGGGACGGGGCCCGGCAGCAACGGTCATGCGAAGGCCAAAAAGTTCGTCGGCGGCTTGTCGCACCGCAACGGCGTGGGCCGCGCGGCACCGCGTGCGGTTCGGCCCGTGCATCCGGTCACGCTGTGGCGCGGCCGGCTCTCGGTCGCCCTCGACGCGCTGGAGACCGAGGCTGAGACCGACCAGCCGAGCTTCGAGCGGCGCAGCCCGGTGGAAACCACTCACGTCCAGTTGCCCACCGGTGACCGGCTGCAGATCCCGACTGGCGCGGAGACGCTGCGGCTCAAGGGCTACCTGATCATGTCCCGTAACAGCAGCCGGGATTACGCCGAATTTGCTGAGCTGGTCGACACGATGGAAGCCCAGACCGCCGCATTGGTGCTGGCCGGGATGGACAGGTACTACTGTAGTCAATCACCCAGGCGGCAATGGATCGCTACCCAGTTGGTCCGGCGGCTCGCGGATCCACTTCCGTGGGATCTCGACGACGATAGTTGGCCCGGTCCGGATGCGAAGGCAGACTGGGAGGAGGTCAGGCAACGCTGCCTGTCAGTGGCAGTGGCGATGCTGGAGGAGGCGAGGTGACGTTGGCACCCGACCGACGCCACGGCCCGGCACCGCATCGTTCCCCCGCCCGCCCTCGCAATGTCGAACGGCCTGTGGAGTTCTGGCCCACCTCGGCGATCCGCTCGGCGCTTGAAGGTGGCGACATCGCCACCTGGAAGCAGATCGCGGTCGCGATCAAACGCGACCCGTACGGCCGCACAGCACGCCAAGTCGAGGAAGTTCTGGAAACCTCCCGGCCGTATGGCATCTCCAAGGCGCTGGCGGAGGTGCTGGACCGCGCCCGCGCGCACCTCGAGGCCAACGAGCGCACCGAAGTGGCCCGCCACGTGCGGTTGCTGATCGAACGATCAGGACTGAAGATGCCCGAATTCGCGTCCCGGATCGGGGTCCCCGTCGACGAGCTGGGCGCCTACCTGGCTGCCACGACCAGCCCGTCGGCGTCATTGATGATCCGGATGCGCCGGCTGTCTGACCGGTTCGCAAAGGCCAGAACTCCGCAGCCTTCTCGCCAACCACCTCCGCAGCCCTCCCAGCGGCCGCCCCGCAACCACTGATGCTCGGCCGGCCCGACGATGTGACGTTGCGGCGGATCTTCGCCGAGACCCGCACCATCGCGGTGGTGGGTGCATCGGACAAACCGACGCGGCCGAGTCACGAGATCTACTCGTATCTGCTCTCGACGGGTGACTACCAGGTTTATCCGGTCAACCCGACGATCACCGAGATCGACGGCGCCCCAGTGTATCCGGGGTTGGCCGACTTGCCAGTGGTGCCCGACATGGTCGACGTGTTCCGCCGGTTCGAGGAGTTGCCCTCGGTATTGGCCGACACCCTCGCCCTCGAACACCCGCCGAAAACCCTGTGGCTGCAAGAAGGGTTGTGGCATGACCAAGTGGGCCGCGATGCCGAAGCCGCCGGCATGCACGTGGTGATGGACCGTTGCCTGATGGTCGAGCACGCCCGGTTGCGCTGACTGTCGTCAGCGGGCGTTGATCGGGGACACGTCCAGCACCAGCCAATGATCGCTCTGCTTGGTCAGGGCGATCCGTAGCGCCAGCACCGCGTTGGTGGGCGGCTGACCCGGTGCGTTCTGAGTAGCGCGCAGGACCACCGCGACCGCGGCCGCAGACGGCCCGATCGCTTCGACGCCGGCTTCCAACGTCGACGCGGAAGCGGTGATGTTCTGGTGCGCCAAATCCGCTGTGGCCTTAGCGAAATTATCCTTGAACGCGGTTGTCTGTTCGGGCACCATCATGGCCGCAGCCCGGTCGATCGAGGCCATCGGTTCTTGGGGTGAGAAGGTGGCCGTCGCCTCTGCCATCCCGGTCGCTATCCGCACCACCTCGGCGGAGTCGGCTTTCAGGCGGCGGTCGGGCAGCGTCCAGTGGGTGTAACCGGTCAACACCGCCGACACCACCGCCACCGCGCACAGCCCGACTACCGCTAACCGAACAGCGGGCGCGTCGTCGTCGGTGCCGACGGTCACCGAATCCCGGCGCAGCAGCCAGACATTCACCGCCACGGCTTCGACGATCAGCAGCACCAACACCGAACATGCCGCCACCCACCACCGCGGCCAGCCCAGCACGATCCCGATCGCCAGCAGCGCGCAGATCGCGGCCAACGGCGCGGCGATGTCGAACGCGAAGACTCGCCAGGCGTTCCTCATCGAATCGACTCGAGCCGCGAAATCATCAGCTTGCCGTCCACGTCGGAAACCCCTAACCGCAGATTCCAGCGCACCGTCTGTGGCTTGCCGCCGGCGTTCTCGCTCACCGACGTGGCGACCACCATGACCGTCTCGGTGCGACTGGCGACCGTGGCCGGCAGTTGCTCCGGCGAGGGCCGGCGGGTGCCCGGCTGGTTGTCGAGGTCGTGGTGCACGGCTTCTACTGCCACCGCCTCGACCTGACCGTGGCTGGTCGATTGCAGCCGCTGCACTACTTGTTGATAGGGCTGCATGGCGGAGTCGAAATCGGCGTTGAGTTCGCCGACGGTCCCGTCGTGCAACCGCTGCAGGCTGGCCGCGATGTTGCCGGTGTTCATGTTGATCAGTACGCCCGTCCAGTCGACGGCGGCCTGCATGACTCGGCTTTGGTAGCGGCGTTCGTTGGCGTCGCTGTGGTGCGCCATCCAGATGACCACAGCCAGCGCGATCGCCGCCACGCAAAGCGCTCCCAGCGCCGCCGACGCGACGCCGTAACCGGAGATGAGCGGACCGCCCAAATCGTCGGGCGCCGCCTCGTCATCGCCGTCGTCGGCCGCTGGCCTGGTCTGCTCGCCGTCGGACATGGCCGTGAGCCTAGACGGTATGGGGGCTGGGGCCTC
This sequence comes from Mycobacterium sp., assembly GCA_019236925.1. Taxonomy (GTDB): domain Bacteria; phylum Actinomycetota; class Actinomycetes; order Mycobacteriales; family Mycobacteriaceae; genus Mycobacterium. Next base: position 38,658 of record JAFAID010000665.1, read on the forward strand.
ACTCACATGTGAACGTGGGTTGCTGTCAGGAAACGGGTCCTGGCAGTAGAGCCAACAAGATGTGGGAGGCCCCAGTGGAGTTTCAGCGTACGAGTGTTGGTTTGGATGTGCACGCACGTTCGGTGATGGCGTGCGGCTTGGACCGGCAAACCGGGGAAATGGTCGAGCGCCGGTTGTGTCCGGATCATCGAGAAATCCTGGACTGGATGCGCGGGTTGCCGCACCCGGTGGCGGTCACCTATGAAGCCGGGCCGACCGGGTTCGGTTTGGCTCGGGCCCTGCAGGCTGCTGGGATCAGCTGTCTGGTCGCCGCGCCATCGAAGCTGGTGCGCCCACCGGGAGACCGGGTCAAAACCGATGCCCGCGATGCCCGGCATTTGGCTCGGCTGC
>JAFAID010000697.1 GCA_019236925.1 Mycobacterium sp.
CAACCGTCGAGTTGGCTGACGCCGTCACCGACCAGTTGCGGAGATACTTGCAGGACCGCCGCGGTGAGGCCGCCTACATCGGCAGCGATTACGACCGCCTGACCGCCGGCCTGGAAGAGTTCGTGCTCAGCGGCGGGAAGCGGCTGCGCCCGGCCTTCGCTTACTGGGGCTGGCGCTCGGTGTCGAGCAAGGACGCCGACGCCCACGTGCTGCTGTTGTTCTCCGCGCTGGAACTGCTGCATGCCTCGGCGCTGGTGCACGATGACGTGATCGACGGCTCGGCGACTCGCCGGGGTCGGCCGACTACGCACGTACAATTCGCCGCGTTGCACCGCGACCGGCGGTGGCGCGGGCCGGCCGACCAGTTCGGCATTTCGGCGGCCATCCTGCTCGGCGATCTGGCGCTGGCCTGGGCCGACGACATCGTCGCGGGCATCGATCTGCCGCCCGATGCGCGCAGCCGGGTCCGACGAGTGTGGGTAGATATCCGCACCGAGCTCCTGGGCGGCCAATACCTCGACATCGTGGCCGAGGCCAGCGCCGCGGAGTCGATCGCCTCGGCGATGAACGTCAATACCTACAAGACCGCCTCCTACACGGTGTCGCGTCCGCTGCAGTTGGGGGTGGCCGCCGCCGCCGATAGACCCGACGTACACGCCCTTTTCCAGGAGGTCGGGACCGACCTGGGCATCGCATTCCAGCTGCGCGACGACGTCTTGGGCGTGTTCGGGGATCCGGCGATCACCGGCAAGCCCTCCGGCGACGACCTTCGGTCCGGCAAGCGCACGGTGCTGCTGGCAACGGCGGTGGAATTGGCCGACAAGTCAGATGCGGCCGCCGCCAAGCTGTTACGCGCCTCGGTCGGCACCGACTTGAGCGACAGCCAGGTGGGCGAACTGTGCGGGATCATCGCGCGGGTCGGCGCGCTGGCCGCGATCGAGGACCAGATTGACACGCTGACCCGGCGGGCGCTGGCCACACTCGCCGATGCACCTATCCACGCAGCCGCCAAGACCGGGCTGTCCGAGATGGCCAGACTGGCCGCCAACCGGTCCGCATGACCCGCATGTCCACTCCTACGTCCACAACGACTGCCGGCTCGGCTACCGGCCGGACGCAACACTTTTCACGACTGCGGGAATTCGCCGCCGCGGCCGAGGGCCGACCGGCACTACTGGGCTGCCTGGGTGCGTTGCTGATCACCGCCGGGGGACTCGGCGCGGGCAGCACGAAACAGCACGACCCACTATTGGAGTCGCTGCATCTGTCCTGGTTGCGCTACGGCCACGGGTTGGTGTTGTCCTCGGTAGTCCTGTGGGTGGGCGTCGCGCTGATGCTGATCGCGTGGCTGTGGCTGGGCCGACGCGTGCTCAGCGGCGATGCGAGCGAATACGCCATGGTGGCCACGACTGGTTTCTGGTTGGCGCCGCTGCTGCTGTCGGTACCGGTCTTCAGCCGCGACACCTACTCGTACCTGGCCCAGGGTGCGCTGCTGCGCGACGGCCTGGACCCGTACGCGGTCGGGCCGATTGAGAACCCGAATCCGTTGCTGGACAACGTGAGTCCCATCTGGACCATCACCACGGCACCGTACGGCCCGGCATTCATCATGGTTGCCCGGCTTGTCACGATGCTGGTCGGCAATCATGTGATCGCCGGAACGATGTTGCTGCGGCTTTGCATGCTGCCCGGACTGGCTTTGCTGATCTGGGCGACACCCCGGTTGGCACGCCATCTCGGCGCCGATGCGCCCATCGCGCTGTGGATTTGCGTACTCAACCCGCTGGTGATCATTCATCTGATGGGCGGGGTTCACAACGAGATGCTGATGGTGGGCCTGATGACCGCTGGCATCACACTGACCTTCGAGCGCCGTCATATTGCGGGTGTCACGCTGATCGCCGTCGGGGTCGCCGTCAAGGCGACGGCCGGCATCGCGCTGCCGTTCATGGTCTGGGTGTGGATGCGCCATCTGCGTGACCGACGCGGATACCGGCCGCTATCGGCCTTCGCAGCGGCCGGCGCAGCATCCGTGCTGATCCTCGTCGGCGTGTTCGCGGCGTTATCCGCCCTGGCCGGAGTGGGCCTGGGCTGGCTGACCGCGCTGGCCGGTTCGGTGAAGATCATCAACTGGCTGACGGTTCCGACGGCGATAGCCAACCTGATCCACGCTGTGGGCGGACTGTTCTTTCCGGTGAACTTCTATGCCGTGCTGCAGGTCACCCGACTCATCGGCATCGCGATCATCGCGTTGTCGCTACCGCTGCTGTGGTGGCGATACCGGCAGGACGACCGCACTGTGTTGACCGGCATCGCCTGGGCGATGCTCGTCGTCGTGCTGTTCGTACCCGGCGCGCTGCCGTGGTACTACACCTGGCCGCTGGCCGTCGTGGCCCCGCTTGCCCAGTCGCGCGCGGCGGTCGCGGCGATCGCCGGATTCTCCACCTGGATCATGGTCATCTTCAAACCCGATGGCTCCCACGGCATGTACTCGTGGATCCATGTCTTGGTCGCGACGGCGTGCGCCTTGGTCGCGTGGTACGCGGTGTCTCGGCCGCCAGCGCCGAAGCCGGTCGGCCCAGCTGATTGGCTTCAATAAGCCATGGCCTGCGCGCGGCGCAGCACTTCGCGGGCCTGGTGAGCGTGTAAGGCGTCGACCGGGCGGGCGTTGTTGATCGCGTCCCGCGTTCCGTCCCGAGTGACGGTCAGTGACGGGTCGGGGGTGAACAGCCAGCGCACGATTTCGGTGTCGTGGTAGCCGCCGTCGTGCAAAACCATCAGCAACCCTGGCAGGCTTTTGACCACCTCGCCGGTATCGGTGAAGAAGATCTGCGGTACCACGACGTCACCGGCCCGGCGCACCCCGACCAGATGGCCTTCCTTCAGGTGCTGCTGCACCTTGGTGACCGGTACGCCGAGTACCTCGGCGACGCCGGAAAGGTCATAGGTTGGTTCGTTGGGGTCCAAAACGTCGTCGCCGGCCGGAATCCTGCTCACCGAATTAGTGTAGGCCGGGGTTAGCCGCTATTTCGGAGCGCTGAACAGAGATTTCAGCGAAATTCGCGGCGCCACCTACGATGAACCCCGTGGTCGCAGCGACGGACGATCCCCTCGAGGGCACGCTGCTGGACGGGCGGTATCGCGTCGCGACCAAGATCGCCACCGGCGGTACCTCGACGGTGTATCGCGGCCTCGACACCCGTCTTGACCGACCGGTCGCACTGAAGGTGATGGATTCCCGCTACGCCGGCGACCAGCAATTCCTCACCCGCTTCCAGCTCGAGGCCCGCACGGTCGCGCGACTCAAAGACCCCGGACTCGTCGCCGTCTACGACCAGGGCCTCGACGCCCGTCACCCGTTCCTGGTGATGGAACTCGTCGAGGGCGGCACGCTGCGCGAGCTGCTGGCCGAGCGCGGTCCGATGCCACCGCACGCCGTCGCCGCGGTGCTGCGCCCAGTGCTGGGCGGCCTGGCCGCCGCGCATCGCGCCGGCCTGGTGCACCGCGACGTCAAACCGGAAAACGTGTTGATCTCCGATGAAGGCGACGTCAAAATCGTCGATTTCGGGTTGGTGCGCGCCGTCGCGGCGGCCGGAATCACTTCCACCAGCGTCATTCTCGGCACCGCCGCTTACCTGTCGCCCGAACAGGTTCGGGACGGAAACGCCAGCCCGCGCAGCGATGTCTATGCCGCGGGGATAGTGGCCTACGAGCTGCTGACCGGGCAGACGCCGTTTTCCGGCGACTCGGCACTGACGATCGCATACCAACGGTTAAATACCGATGTGCCGGCGCCCAGCACGGTGATCGACGGCGTCCCTGAACAATTCGACCGGCTGGTAGGGCGCGCGACGGCGCGCGATCCCGCCGACCGCTACGCTGACGCGCAAGAAATGGGCGCCGAAATGGACGCGATCGTCGACGAGTTGGCGCTACCCGAATTTCGGGTGCCCGCGCCGCGCAACTCCGCTCAGCATCGCTCGGCGGCGATGCATCGCAGCCAGATCGACCAAAACCGGACCACCAGCCAACCACAGCCGCCAGCCCAGCGGCCGCCGGTGCACCATCCCACTCGTCAGTTCGCCCGGGGACCCAAGGACTGGCCGGCTGAACCCGACGCGCAGACCGATCGCGAAGACCAAGAGGTATCAGGCCAATTCGCCGGCATCGACATGGTCGAGTTCGCGCTCGCTCGCCAGCACGCCCGACGCATGGTGCTGATCTGGGTTGCGGTCGTGTTGTCGGTCACCGGGATGGTGGCCGCGGCGGCATGGATGATCGGCAGCAACTTGAGCGGATTGCTCTAGCCGCCGTCGCGTCGAATCCGGTTCAGTCGCGCAACATCTCGGCGACCAGAAATGCCAGCTCCAATGACTGCTGGGTGTTCAGCCGCGGGTCGCAGGCGGTTTCGTAGCGACCGCTCAGATCGGTGTCCGAAATGTCTTGCGCGCCGCCAAGACATTCGGTGACGTTCTCGCCGGTGATCTCGACGTGGATACCACCGGGGTAGGTGCCCAACGCCCGGTGAACCTCGAAGAACCCCTGCACCTCGTCGACAATGCGGTCGAAATGCCGTGTCTTGTACCCGGTGGACGATTCATGGGTGTTGCCATGCATGGGATCGCACTGCCAGATCACCTGATGACCGGTGGCCTGAACCTTTTCGATGATCGGCGGCAACAGGTCACGCACCTTGTTGTTGCCCAGCCGGCTCACCAAGGTCAACCGGCCCGGCTTGTTGTGCGGATCGAGGCGCTCGACGTATTCGACCGCCTGGTCGGGTGTCGTCGTCGGCCCGATCTTGACGCCGATCGGGTTCGCAATCACCTCGGCGAGCGCGACGTGCGCGCCATCGAGTTGCCGGGTCCGGTCGCCGATCCACAGGTAGTGCGCCGACAGGTCATACAGTTGCGGCTCGCCGTCCTCATGGTTGGACAGCCGCAGCATGGCCCGCTCGTAGTCGAGCACCAAAGCCTCGTGGCTGGCATAGATTTCGGCGGTCTGCAGGTTACGGTCGGCGACCCCGCAGGCGCTCATGAATTTCAGGCCGCGGTCGATCTCAGACGCCAGCGCCTCGTAACGCGCTCCGGCCGGTGAGGTCCGGACGAATTCCCGGTTCCAGTCGTGCACCAGATGCAGCGACGCCAGCCCCGACGATGTCAAGGCGCGGACCAGGTTCATCGCCGCACCGGCATTGGCGTAGGCGCGCACCAGCCGCGACGGGTCGTGCTCACGCGCCGCGGCGTCGGGGGCGAAGCCGTTGACCATGTCGCCGCGGTAGGAGTGCAGCCCCAGCGCGTCGAGTTCAGCCGACCGGGGCTTGGCGTACTGCCCGGCGATGCGGGCCACCTTGAGCACCGGCACGCTGGCGCCATAGGTCAACACCACCGCCATCTGCAGCAGGGTGCGGATGTTGCCCTTGATGTGTGGTTCGGTGTTGTCGACGAACGTCTCGGCACAGTCGCCGCCCTGCAACAAGAACGCCTCGCCCCTGGCGACCTGGGCCAGCATGTCCTGAAGCCGGACGATCTCCGACGGCACCGTCACAGGTGGCACACTCTCCAGGACCGTTCGAATCGGCGCGACCTGCTCGGGCGTCCAATTGGGCTGCTGTGCAGCTGGCTTGGCCAGCGCGGCATCCAGCCGGGCCCGCAGATCCGCCGGCAGCGGAGGCAGCGGCGGCAGCTGCTCGATCGGTATGTCCACGGTCCAGTTCACCTGTCTATGGTAACTGGGCACCGCAGCCCGCTAATCAGGGCGAACGCGAATAAGCCGGGCTAGCCCTGGTCGCCATTCACTCCACATCCGGGGCCAACTCCTCAGCGGGCCGCAGCGCGGCCCGCATCGTCGTCGGCCGTGATTAACCGGTATCGCCGCAGCTGGTCTCGCGCGTCGACCAGCGCGTCGTGCACATCTGGCGGCCGCCGCGGCAACCGTGGGCGCCCACGGTCCTCCCACAGTTGGCGCAGCTCCCGAGTGAATCGCGGCATCGCCGGCGGCAGATGGGTCATTGGGCCCCACAGTTGACACAGCACGACGTGGTCGTAGGCGCCGACCCAGGCCCACAGCTCGATCGGCTCGGCGCCGTCGACATCGAAAAACGTTTCCAGCTCCGAACGAATCTTGGCCCGCGAGCGCCACAGCTGCGAGCCCGGCGACGGGAGTTTTGGCAGCACGTGGGTGCGCACCCAGCTGCCGGCCCGCTCGGGGTCGAATTCGGTCGAGACTGCGTAATATTCGCGGCCGTCCTCGGCGACAACCCCGATCGAGATCAACTCGATAGTGCGGCCGTCATCGATGAATTCCGTGTCGTAGAAATACCGCACTGCGCTAGCCCCCCGGCGATTCAGGCCGGAACGACCTGAGGAGGAGGGAGGCCACCAGCGGAGCCTAGCCCGCCGGTCACCTGATGCCGGCGCCGCTGGCCATGGCGCGCTGCGGCGGTTGCGGCGGCGGCGCCGGATGGACTTCGCGGTCCAGCAGCGCGTCGACCATGCGGCGGTCGGGGCGGCGCGGAGTCCCGGCGATCGTGTACTGCACCCACAGCTTGACCCGCACGACCGGGCGGCGCAGGGTTCGTTCGCGTTGCAGCGCACGCGCCATCTTGTCCAGCTGGCTCATGTAAAGCCAGCGGGCCCATGGGGCTTGCGGGCGCGATAGCCGGATCGCGCCGATGAACAGCAGCGGCACGAAGAACATGCCGATCAGGCCGGTCCATACCTTGCCCTTGAGCACAACCAGGACCGCCAGCGGCAAAGTCAGCACCATCGCGAAGACCACGCCGGCGCGTAGCAACACCGAGTGGGTGGTGTCATGCCACAGGCTGACGAAGAACAAAAACGGGTGCAGTCCCAGCACCAGCAGTCCGCCCACCGCCACTGCCGCAAA
>JAFAID010000140.1 GCA_019236925.1 Mycobacterium sp.
CAGCGATACTGGGTGACTTCGTGGTCTATGAACGGCGGTTCAGTCCTGTCGCCTAGGATCGCCTCACCCTTCCCCGCGTCTTTTCATCCGGCTCCGGTATCGTGGTGCTGTCACCTTTATGGATGTGAAATGCTTCACACACGTAACGCCAGAGGACCCCTACAATTGCCCGCCATCGATCGCATGAGCCCGTGAATTCGATGAGGTGCGATGGGGACAGGCCATGGCGACGCATGAAATGGCTGGCACGACCCGGGTTGTGCACGTCCCTGACGATATCGCCAGCCGGTCGCAGGGCGTGGTGGGAAAACATCTTCTGTTGGCCGTCGCCGGAGCCGCGTTTGTCAGCGCCGCGGCCTGGTTCGGCTGGTATTGGTGGACCACCGGCCGGTTCGTTGAATCGACTGATGACGCATACATCGGGGCCGAGGTCACCCTGTTGTCGTCACGAGTCGCGGGTTTTATCGAGCGGGTCGCCGTCGTCGACAACGGGTCCGTCAAGACGGGCGACCTGCTCGTAAAGATCGACGATCGGGACTACCGAGCCCAGCTCGCGCACGCGGAGGCAAGCGTTGCTATCCAGCAGGCAACACTCGCGAACCTCGCCGCCAAACGGCACTTGCAGGAAGCGGCGATCGAAGAGGCCTCTTCGGACATCGCCGCGACGACCGCCGAAGTGATCCGTGCCAAATCGGACGTCGATCGCTACCGGACGCTGAGCGACAATCGGTTCGCTTCGGTCCAGCGGTTTCAGCAAGCTGATGCCGACTACGAAAAGGCGCAGGCTGCGGCTCGCAAGGCGCGGGCCGTGCTCGACGCAGCAGAGCGTGAGCTCAACGTCATCGACGCGGAGAAGCAGCAGAGCCAGGCGGCTCTCGATCAGGCTGCGGCCGATCGCGACCTGGCGCAGCTCAACCTAGACTACACTGAGATCCGGGCACCGATCGACGGTGTCGTCGGCAACCGGAGCGCCCGCGCCGGTGCCTATGCGACGGTAGGAAGTCAGCTTCTGGCCGTCGTTCCGGTATCCGCTCTGTGGGTCGACGCCAATTTTAAGGAAAGCCAGCTGGCCCGCTTGCGCGAGGGACAACCGGCCGAGGTCGTTGCCGACGCGCTGCCCGGCGTCAGCTTTCGTGGGCGCGTCGCGAGCCTTGCGCCGGCGACGGGCGCTCAGTTCAGCATCATTCCGCCGGAGAACGCCACCGGTAACTTCACCAAGATCGTGCAGCGTGTGCCCGTCCGCATCCGGCTCGAGGGTGATGCTGCCGAATTCGGCAGATTGCGCCCGGGCTTGTCGGTTGTGGTCCATGTAGACGGGCGGCCGAGCGTCATTCCCATTGAAGCTCGACGATGAATGTCGCAACTCCAGCCAAAGCGGCCGCGTCCGACCCCGGGGTTGCCGGGTCGACGCACCGGTCGACCGCCCGGCTTTCGAGCGGTCGAAAGGTGCTTGGCTTCGGCCTCATGTGTCTGGGATGTTTCATCGCCTTTCTCGACATCCAGATCGTGTCGGCCTCTAGTCAACAGATTGGCGTCGGCCTGTCGGCCAGTCAGGACGAACTGAGCTGGGTTCAGACGTCCTATCTGATCGCAGAGATCATCGTAATCCCGCTCTCCGGCTGGCTGAGCCGAGTGATGTCGACACGCTGGCTGGTCGCCGCCTCCGCCGCCGGGTTCACGGCGGCGAGCGTGCTTTGCGCCAGTGCGTGGGACCTGGATTCGATGATCGTGTTCCGGGCGCTGCAAGGCTTTTTCGGCGGCTCGATGATACCGACAGCCTACACCGCGTCGGTCATTCTCTTCGCGGGCAAGCAGAAGGCCGTCGCGGCCTCTTTCGTCACCGCCGCCGCCGGATTGGCCCCGACGGTTGGTCCGGTGATGGGCGGCTGGATTACCGATAGCTGGTCGTGGCAATGGCTGTTCTACGTCAACATCGTGCCCGGCATGCTGGTGGCGAGTTTGGTTCCCATCCTGGTGCGGATCGACAAGCCCGACCTGACTTTGCTGAAAGGTGCCGACTATCTCAGCATAGTGCTGATGGCGGTTTCCCTCGGCTGCCTGGATTATGTTCTCGAAGAGGGAGCACGCTGGGACTGGTTCGGCGACGATACCATCAGGACCTGCGCCTGGATCTCCGGTCTCACTGGCATCGGCTTCATCATCCGATGCCTGACATTCGCCTGCCCGGTCGTTGACTTGCGCGCGCTGGCCAGCCGCAACTTTGCCCTGGGCTGCTGGTTCTCTTTTGTGACCGGCGTTGGCCAATTCAGCATGATTTATCTGATCCCTACGTTCCTTGCCAGTGTCCGCGGGTTTGACCCTTGGCAGATCGGTGTTGCTATCCTGTCGGCGGGTATTTTTCAGCTGTGTACGATTCCAATCTACAGTGTGTTCGCCAACCGTGTCGATTTGCGCTGGCTTTTGATGTTCGGCCTGGCCTGCTACGGGATTTCGATGTGGTTGTTTACGTCGATGATGAACCAGTGGGGCTGGAGGGAGATGCTGCTGCCGCTGGCTTTCCGGGGTCTCGCCTCGCCTTTCTCGTCGCCTTCGACGGTCACGTTGACCCTTGGCGGGCTGCCGCCCGATCGGCTGAAGTCGGCAAGCGGACTGTTCTCGCTGATGCGCAGCTTGGGAGGCGCCCTCGGAATTGCGGCCTGCGCCACGATTCTAAACGACCGAACCAACCTCCATTTCCTGCGCATCGCTGAGCATTGGACGTCGGCGAACGCGCAGTTCATGAACCTGCTGCACCGGATCGCGGCCCGCTACACCCAGGTCTCGGGCGATTCAGTCAGCGGCCAGGCCGCTGCGCTCAAAAAACTCTGGTTGCTTGCACACCGGGAGGCTCAGGTCCAAGCCTTCGCCGACGCCTTCCTGGCGATCGCGCTGTGCTTTGCGGTTTGCGTGCCTATGGTGCCCCTGATGCGTAGACTGGCGTCACCGGCATCACCCGGATTCTCAAAGATTACGCCGCTCGCGGCGGTACCCCCGGGAGA
>JAFAID010000180.1 GCA_019236925.1 Mycobacterium sp.
GTACCGTGCACGGCCAGCGCGCCGTAGCGGGCTCCGGTCAATTCCATCGCTGTGGTGACGATGTGATACAGCGTCGCGTCCAGGTCGAGATCAGAACCGACGTTGATGATCGAGCGCAGCAAATCCTCCGTCTGAGCGCGCGCCGCCTCCAACCCATCGAGCTGCTGGTGCACTTGGCCGATCAATGCATGCTGGCTAGATCCCCCAAACCCCGGTTCACTGAGATTCGCAGGCACAAAACCTCCGCCAGCTGCTTTGGCAGACATAAGCGTACGCCGGAAACGACCGACCAGTATCGAACTGGACATGAATTTTGATCGCGATACCGCGGCCGGGGACACCGCGGGGCAAACATGTGTGGCTCGCGGTCCAGTCGGGGTATTTGCAGCGGCAGCGCTGGCGGTATCTGCGACTGTCGACCGCTTTCCCGGTGACCTTCGGCCCTACGGCGATGATTCGCGGCTGCGTAATAACAAAAGTGTGCGACGCAAACATGATTCACCGGCGGTTCTCGACCTCGAGGTGACAACGCAGGGGCAGGTACCGGGTATCGACGAGTACGTACGGGAAAAGATCGGCGGGCTCAGTCGGCTCACGAACCAACCCGTGCTGCATGCCCGTGTCAGGCTGACCAAGCATGCTGATCCGGCGGTGGCCCGCCCGGTGGTCGCGCAGGCCAACCTGGATCTCAGCGGCCGGCTGATCCGAGCACAGGTCGAGGGCGCAACCGGCCGTGAGGCGATCGATCGACTCGAGGCACGCTTGCGCCGTCGGCTTGAGCGCATCGCCGGAGATTGGCGGGCCCGGCGGGGCGGGGTTCCTTCGGCCGATCCGCATGAGTGGCGTCACCACTCTGAGCCCACGCATCGACCGAACTACTTCCCGCGGCCGCCGGATCAACGCCGAATCATTCGGCGCAAATCATTCACGCTGGGAACCCGCTCGGTCGACGAGGCCGCGCAGGAGATGGAATGCTCGACTACGACTTCCACCTGCTCACTGAGAAGGGCACCAACCAGGCCAGCGTCTTATACCGGGCAGGGCCCACCGGATACCGCCTCGCGCAGGTTAAACCATCAGCCGAGGAGCTCGCACCGTTCGAACTAGCCCTGACCATCAGTCCACAGCCGGCCCCGACGCTCACCGTCGAGCGGGCCACGGAGCGGCTCGCCCTTCTGGGGCTGACATTCCTGTTCTTCATCGATGCGGACCAAGGCCGGGCCGGCGTGCTGTATCACCGCTATGACGGACATTACGGGCTGATTTGTCCTGCCGGGTGATGTGGTGAGCGGCGACCAACGGCCTTCCGCAGCGGGGACTTCCGCCTCTGCCCCCGGGCTTTGTCAGGTGGTCGGATCGAAAGGTCAGCTATCCAACAACCGGGAAGGTGTGCGCTATGGCGGTGGTAGCCATCAATGGCTTTGGGCGGATCGGCCGTGCCGCGCTGAAAGTCCTGACCGAGCTGGACGGCATCCGAGTCGCGGCGATCAACGACCTCGTTCCCGTCGATAACCTGGCCTACTTACTGCGGTATGACAGCGTCTACGGTCGCTACCCTCGCCCAGTGTCCGTCGACGACAACGCTTTGGTGCTCGACGGTCAGCGGATTCCGGTGTACTCCTGCCGCAACCCCGCCGAGCTGCCGTGGTCTGAACTTGGTGTCGACTTGGTCTTCGAGTGCACCGGCGTATTCCGGCGGGAACCCGAGCTTGCCGGGCACCTGAAGGCAGGCGCCAAGTTCGTGCTGCTATCCGCCCCGGCCCGTACCGAGACCGTTACCACGGTGGTGCACGGCACCAACCGCGCAGCGCAGGATCAACAGATCATCTCCTGTGCCAGCTGCACCACCAATTGCATCGCCCCGGTGATGGAGATCCTGCAGCGCCGGATCGGGGTGGCCCGGGCAATGATGACCACGGTGCATGCCTACACGGCAAGTCAGCAGTTGATCGACGGGCCCAGCAAGGACCCGCGGCGCGGCCGAGCGGGCGCGCTGAACATGCTGCCCGCCTCCACCGGCGCCGCGCTGGCCACCACCCGCGCGCTACCCGACTTGGTCGACCGGTTCGACGGGGTGGCGGTGCGAGTGCCCATACCCGTCGGCTCGATCGCTGACATCGTGGCGGTCACCACCCGACCCACTAGCGCCGACGAGATCAACGACATCTTTTGTGACGAGGCCGATAGCGATCGCTACCGCGGGGTCGTCGGGGTCGCCGAGGACCCGATTGTGTCGGCCGACATCGTCGGTGACCCGCGCGCCTCGGTGATTGACGCAGCGATGACCCGTGTGGTGGACGGCACCCTGGTCAAGATCATGGCCTGGTATGACAACGAGTGGGGATTCACCAACCAGATGGTCCGCACCGCACTGGCCATGCTAGGCATCGACCGCAGGATCTAAGCCTGAATCCGTGGATGGGTGGCCGGATGATGATCGGCGTTTGAACGGCGAATATGCCTTTTGACCTGGTGTAACTGTGGTTGTCAAAGTCGTGATTGTGCGCAGTTCAGCGAGGCATTTTCGGTGCAATCATCGGCACGAGCGCCCACGGCCACAACGCCTTTGCGCCAGTCGAGGCCATGCGATCATTCCCGGTGCCCGAGGATAGCCGGTGACGTTGGACCCTAGAACCTGGGTTGGTCCTGAAAGATGATGTGCCCGGGCCGGTGCTCTCTCCTCCACGAACCCAACGAGCGCGCCGATACAGGAGGTGGTCCCAGGGTGGTTGACGATATCGCTGACGGTCGCATGGTCATCGAACGTGATGCTGAAATCAGGATGGATGACGGCGTGGCCCTTCACGCCGATGTGTTTCGCCCTGAAGGCGCTGACCAGGTGCCTGTAGTGATGACGCTGGGTCCCTACGGCAAGGGTGTCCGCTACCAGGACAGTTATAAGGCCCAATGGGATTCGCTGATTGAGGCGCATCCGGACCTGCTCGAGGGATCCTCGCGCAGTTATCTGACGTGGGAGACCGTCGACCCAGAGATCTGGGTGCCGTGGGGATATGCGGTGGTACGGGTCGATTCCCGCGGTGCGGGTCGGTCCCCGGGCTACCTTGACCCGTTTTCGCCCCGCGAGGTTTGCGACTACGTCGAGGCGATCGAGTGGGCCGGAAGCCGGCCGTGGAGCAATGGCAAGGTGGGATTGTGCGGGATCTCCTACTACGCCATCAACCAATGGCAGGCGGCCGCGCTGCAGCCGACGCACCTGGCGGCGATGATCCCGTGGGAAGGAGCCGCCGACGCCTACCGGGATCAGGCCCGCCACGGCGGCATCCTGAGCAACGTCTTTTTTCAGACCTGGTATCCGCTCCAAGTGCTCTCGGTTCAGCACGGAAACCCGCATGCGCCCATCGATCCATGGCTGGGCCAACGGTCCAGCGGCCCCGAAGAGCTCAGCGAACAAGAGCTGGCGACCAACCGCGCCGACATGTTCGCGCGGATGGCCCAGCCTCTCGACGGTGTGTCCTACCAGGAACGCAGCGCCGACTGGCCGCGGGTAACCGTCCCGTTTCTCAGCGCCGCCAACTGGGGCGGGTTCGGCCTGCATTCCCGCGGCAACTTCGAGGCCTTCACCCAGGCAGCCTCGGGGCAAAAATGGCTGGAGGTACACCCAGGCCGCCACGAGGAGTGGTTCTACCTGCCCTACGGCATGGAACTGCAGAGACGCTTCCTCGACCATTTCCTCAAGGGTGTCGACAACGGTTGGCAGCACGAGCCGCGTGTGCAGCTGAACATCCGCCGGGCGTTCAGCGACCAGTTCGAGCTGCGCAAGGAGCATGAATGGCCGCTGGCTCGCACCCGCTGGACCAAGCTGTATCTCGACGCCGCAGCAGACAGCCTCAATTGGGCCTTACCCGCCACGGCGGGGACCATGTCGATACAGGGGATGGGCCAGCCGGCGACCCTTTACTCGCCGCCGCTGGCCGAGGAGACCGAGATCACCGGACCTCTCGCCGCGACGATGTTCATCTCCTCCACCACCACCGACGCTGACATCTTCGTCACGCTCCGCGCGTTCGGGCCCGACGGACAAGAAGTCGACTTCCAAGGTACCCTCGACCCACGCACACCCCTGGCGCAGGGATGTCTGCGGGCGTCCCAACGCAAACTCGACCCCGCCCGATCCGAGCCGTATCGGCCCTACCACCCTCACGACGAAGTACAGGCGCTGCAACCCGGCGAAATCTATGAGCTGCAGGTCGAGATCTGGCCCACCTGCATCATCGTGCCCGCAGGCTTTCGCCTCGCACTGACGATCGGGGGCGTCGACTTCGCCCGTCAAACCCCGACGGCCGGGCCGCCCGTCTTTCTCGGATCCGCCCTGTTCCTTCACACCGACCCGCATGACCGGCCCCGCGACATCTTCGATGGCACGACCACCATCCACACCGGACCAGACACACCCGCCCACGTGCTGCTACCAACCATTCCCGCGCAGGCGCCACGTGAAAACTGATGAATCCCCCCAGCATGTCCAGACTTTGATGTACCACAGGCACTGCAAGCAGGCGGTAGCCTCAGACAAAGTCACGTCGGCGGTGCGTGGCGGTCAAGTGCCAGAGCCTGAATCGTCACCACCCAGACCCGCCTCAACTGGGCGACACAAGTCTTGGCCGGATATCCGCCGACTACCGGTGCACGCTCACTTCCGAAGAGCCAGGAAAGGCGCCCAGGGGTGTCATATACGTACGGCCGGAACGACGGCCCGTATGTCTGAGCTAAGGTACTGCGATTCCGCTTCTTGAAGCGGCGCTTGGTATGGCGACCTATGGGGATGCTGATGACTTCCATTGCGGACATCACAGAACAATCGCATGGCTGTCGATTCGTGAAAGCCGGGAAAAAGCGAAAGAGTTAAGGTGGGCGACGTGGCTACTGCCAAGTCGATTGTGGTTGGAATCGATGATTCCCGGGCAGCCGTAGCAGCAGCCCTGTGGGCCGCCGAGAAAGCGAGTGGCAGCGATGTCGCCTTGCGATTGCTCTACGTCATCGATCGTCGTCGCGGTTTCACGCCAAACGTCATCAAGGCCCAGTCGTCGGTGGCGGAAGCCGCTTTGCACGACGCGCTCACCGCCGTGGAAGCAACGCACCATCAGGTCGGGATCCAATTGGAAACTGTCGACGGTGATCCGGGGACGGTGTTGACCGACGTGTCACGGTCGGCGGCACTGCTTTGTGTCGGCTCCCCCAAGGCTGCTCCGCACGGGCCGAGTGATTCGCTGGCCGCGTGTATGGCGACCTCGGCGCACTGCTCGGTGGCCATCGTTCCCGCCAACCAGTACTCGGTGCAACCGCGGGCAGGTTGGATAGCGACTCTCGTGGATTCCTCGACCTCGGATTACGACGTCCTCCAGCAAGCCATGGAGGAAGCGCGTCTTCGCGAGCTTCCCCTGCGTGTGGTGAGGACGAATCGGCGCAGCCGCGCCGACACCAGGCGCGACAGCGCAGACGCGGAACGAGGGCAGCTAGATGCCGCGCTCGCAGAGTCGCTGGCCAACTGGTCTCGGTACTATCCCGGCATCGATACGCTCGTCGTGCATACCGAGCAGTTCTTCG
>JAFAID010000287.1 GCA_019236925.1 Mycobacterium sp.
GATCGCGAAGACCATCCGACAACCGAGCTGCGGCCGCCGCCACCTCGGTCGGCCAACGAGCCGCCTACCACGGCGTTTGCCGGGTTCCGGACCGAGCGGCGCTTCAGCGAGCCGGTGACGCGGGGCGTGCCGCCCCGGGAGACCCGCGTCGAACCACGGGCTTGGGCGGCCACGCCGCACAAAGGACTTCCGCAGGTCGTCGACTCGCCGTCGCAAACCTCGAGCGGCTTCTACCGGGGACAGCCGCCCGGCGCGGCGAACAACACCGGTCAGCGGGCGGCCGTGCATCCGTCGCCGTATCCGGAGCTGTCCACCAGCACGCTGCTGCGCCAGGTCAAGCCGCCGCCGACGGAGGGCTGGCGTCGGTGGCTGTACGTCTTGTCCGGACAGCTGATCAACGTCGGCGAAAGCCCGCGGATTTTGCGCTACAACGACCTGATCGTGCAGGTCAACAGGCCGCTGCGGGGTTGCTATCGGATCGCGATGCTGTCGCTGAAGGGCGGCGTGGGCAAAACCACCATCACCGCCACATTGGGCGCGACCTTCGCGTCGATTCGCGGGGACCGGGTGGTCGCCGTGGACGCCAACCCCGATCGCGGCACGCTGAGCCAGAAGGTGCCGCTGGAGACGCCGGCCACCGTGCGCCACCTGTTGCGCGACGCAGAGGGCATCGATCGCTACAGCGATGTCCGCAGCTACACCTCGCAGGGTCCGAGCCGGCTGGAAGTGCTTGCCTCGGAAAGCGACCCGGCGATGTCCGAGGCATTCAGCGCCGAGGACTACGCCCAGACGCTGGACATCCTGGAGCGGTTCTACGGCTTGGTGCTCACCGACTGCGGGACCGGCCTGTTGCATTCCGCGATGACGTCGGTGCTGGAGAAGGCCGACGCGCTGATCGTGGTCAGCTCGGGATCGATCGACGGCGCGCGCAGCGCGTCAGCGACGCTGGACTGGCTCGACGCCCATGGTCACGAGGAGTTGGTCCGCAACTCGATCGCGGTGATCAACGCCGTCCGGCCCCGCTCCGGCAAGGTCGACATGTAAAAGGTGGTCGATCACTTCTCGCGGCGGTACCGTGCGGTGCGCCTGGTGCCGTTCGATCCGCATCTCGAGGAGGGCGCGGAGATCAGCCTGGACCGGCTGAAGCGGGAAACCCGGGAAGCGCTCATCGAACTGGCAGCCGTTGTCGCCGATGGTTTTCCGGGCGATCAGCGCCGCTCCAACGAGCACTTCATCTAGCGCTTAGCGCGGGTTGTTGTCGCCGTGGCTCAGGCGCCACAGGAAGTCTGGATCGTCGTCGGGTCCGATGACGCGTGTCTTCTCCCGGTTGAGCTGTGCACGGGCAGCGCGCACGCCGACGTAGATCAGAGTCCCCACAACGAGGACGAGGAGCAGGTACAGCACTCAACACCTCCTTGGTGGCGAATATACGCGGCGTCTTAGGCTCGCATGGTGCCAAGGGCTCAGAGTTCGGTGGGTCGGGCCGCCGTCAGTGTGCTGCTGTACGTCGCGGCCCGGCTGGTCTTGGTGCTGGCGTTGACCGCGGTGATCTATGCAGTGGGCCGACTGCTCGGCGTGCACGAGTTCCCGTTGATCGTCGCCCTGTTGTTTGCTCTCGTCATTGCAATGCCGTTGGGCATCTGGCTGTTTGGTCCGCTGCGTCGCCGGGCCACCGAGGGCCTCGAGGTGGCCACCGAGCGCCGGCGCCGCGACCGCGAGCAGTTGCGGGCCAGGCTGCGCGGCGAGGTGCCGCCCGACGACGACGCCGAAACCTCCGACTGATATCGCCTGCCCGGTACCGATCCACGAACCTAGACGAGGCCCATGACGGCCGTGCGTGCGTATTCAAGTTGTCTACGCGCACACACAAGCATCACCGTCCTGCGCGGCGCAACACTTGTCCATCTTGCACAGCCGAACAAAGGTGGACACGGGCATGCAACTCACCCAAGGACTGCACCGATCACTGCAGACCACACCCGATCGGATAGCCACCATTTTTGGCGGGCGGGTCCGCACATTCCGCGAACAGGCAGACCGCGTTGCCCGGCTGGCTGGCGGCTTGCGCGCCCTGGGTGTGGGGGTCGGCGACCGCGTCGGGATCCTGGCCTTCAACAGCGACCGATATGCGGAGTATCTGTTGGCCGTGCCGTGGGCAGGCGGTGTCCTGAACCCGGTCAACATTCGATGGAGCGCAGCCGAAATCGCTTACTCCCTGAATGATTCGGGAACGTGCTGCTTGCTCATCGACGACTCGTTCGTGGCGACCGCCGAGGTGCTAAGGCAAAACTGCCCGGACTTGCGATGGGTGGTCTATTGCGGGGAAGGATCGGCGCCCGACGGGATGATCAACTACGAAGAGTTGCTGGCAGCGCATCAACCCGTGCCCGACGCGCGCCGATGCGGTGACGACCTGGCGGGCATTTTCTACACCGGCGGCACAACAGGTTTCCCCAAAGGGGTGATGCTCTCGCACCGCAACATGGTGACCGCGGCGCTTGGTAGCGCAGCGACTGGCCAAATACTGCCCGAGGGATCGGTGCTACTACATGCGGCGCCGATGTTCCATCTTGCCGACCTTTCGGTCTGGACCATCCAGACAATCAAGGGCGGCGTGCATGTGATAATCCCCGCATTCAAGTCCGACGCCGTTTGGGCGGCGATCCGCGACTATAGCGTCACCGATGTACTGCTGGTTCCGACGATGATCCAGATGCTCCTCGACGACCCGGCGATGCGTGAGTACGACGTGAGTTCGCTGCGGAGGATCCTCTACGGAGGCTCGCCGATTTCGGAAGGACTGCTCACGCGCGTCATGAGCGTGCTGCCCGAAGTCAAATTGACGCAAGGGTATGGCATTACCGAGGCCGGCCCGCTGGTGACTCTGTTGTGGCATAAAGATCACCAGGGGCCACGTCTCACATCAGCGGGCCGCGCTGCACCACATGCCGAGGTCAAGGTTATCGACGATTCAGGCGCCGAGGTGCCGACGGAAACCGTGGGCGAGATCTGCGTACGTGGCGACAACATTATGCGCGGTTACTGGAATCGGCCCGATGAAACCGACGCGGTGCTCGTCGACGGTTGGTACCGCACGGGAGATGCGGCGTATCTCGATGCCCAAGGCTTCCTTCATATCGTCGACCGGATCAAAGACATGATCATTACCGGCGGCGAGAATGTGTATAGCGCCGAGGTCGAAAACGCTTTGAGTGCACACCCTTCGGTTGCCGCCTCGGCGGTAATCGGCTTGCCCAGCGAGCAATGGGGCGAAACAGTGCACGCCGTCGTGGTGGCTGCTCCCGACGCGCAAATCGACGCACTCGACCTACAGACACACGTCAGGGCACGGCTCGCCAACTACAAGGTGCCGCGCAGCCTCGACATCGTGGAGCAGTTGCCGCTTTCTGGCGCGGGCAAGGTACTCAAACGTCAGCTGCGCGAGGATGTTTTATCGCGCCGAGTTAACACCAGCCCCTAACCACTCCCTGTTCGGCTTGCGGTGCGGCCGCAGCCCCTGCAGGCTGGTCTAGGTCGGCCCTGCCCAGTTCGGTACGCCGCGGCGGTAGATGTCGGCAACAAATTGGTGCACCAGGGTGTCTGAGGGCGCGGCGATCACCGCGACCACTTCGCGTTTCACCATCGGCCGCAGTCGACGCACGGTTCCGGCCGGTCGGGCTGGCAACGCCGATACCGGCACAATGGCGACGCCCATCCCGGCCGCGGCCAGCTGTGCAACCGTGCGGGCGCTGCGGGTACGCAACCCGACATCGAGCAAGACCTGGTGACGCGCGGCCAGTTCGTCGACCCATACGGCCAGCCCGTTGTCGGGGTCATAATGCACGAACGGCTCACGGGCGAGTGCGTGAAACGGAACAGCAGTGAGGTCGGCGAATGGGTGCCCAGCCGCGGCCACGACCACGACATCTTCCTCGCCGAAGAGCTCGACGTGCATATCGGTATGGCTAGGTCGCGGGCCGACGGCAATATCGGTCCGTCCGGCTTCGATCATGTCGACCATGTCGTCGGCGCTGGTGAACTCGGCCAATTCGAGCTGCACGTCGGCGCGGCGGGAACGCCACTGACGCAGCACCGGAAGCAGCAGCCACGCTGTCATCGTCTCGGCGCATGCGATGCGTATTCGCCCGGCGCCGCCGCGGCCGACGCGACGTCCGATCTGGACCGCTTGCTGGGCGGCGCGCAGCGCCACCCGCGCTTCTTCGGCGGTTGCCCGTCCGGCGGTGGTGATACGAACCCCCCGCCACAATCGTTCGGCCACCGGGGCGCCGAGTTCTTTTTCTAGCGATGCGATCTGGTGTGAGAGCGCGGGCTGCGACATGTGCAGCGCGGCGGCCGCCGCGCTGACGGAGCCGTGATCGACGAGCGCGACCAGGCATTCCAGGGTCCGCAAGGTTGTCATTCGAAAAATATAAGCCGCTGGCCAAAAATGGAATTCACAAAATCTCATCAGAACGCCCAAAAGTTTCATAGTTTCGAATTCCACGGCATCGTATGGGATGGCTAGCCTGGCGATAGATCAACCGCTACGGAGCTGAGGGACGCATCGGGGCGCATGCCCCAGCGCCGTCGCTTCGTCCGTGGCATCTACACGTGAAGGGGCATCCCATGAGGCCGTGCCAGTCGATACCGCGGGATCTGCATCTGCCCGCCGCCAAGTCGGCAGCGACCACTGGCGCCTGACAAGCGAGGCAGATGCCGCCGTAAGTCAAATGACGACAAAACCGCGCGTTGGGGATATCCCCAATACCTGCAAGTTCGGTCGAATGGCGCTACCGGCCTGTGGCGGTGCGCATGCAGATTGGACCCGTGGCCACCGTCGGCGGCGGAACCTGTTTGCCGAGCCTGGCAAAACACAAGCTTTGATTCGTCCCGGGCAGCTGCACGAGAAAGGACATTGCATGACCTCGCGCCAGTCGATATCCCGAGATTCTCCGCTGCCCACCGTCGAGGCGGCAGCGACCACACCACGACCCGACAAGGGTGGCAGATAATGGCGGGCCGTGGGATGCGATCGGCGACATCGGCGGCGCAGCAGGACCATGACGAGGTTTATCGCCTGATCATGGCGGGGTGGGGATCACAGGTAGTCCGCACCCTGGCCAGCCTGTCGGTCGCCGAGCACCTCGACGGCGGCTCGCTGACTGCCGAGCAGATAGCTCAACGCGCGTCCAGCGATGCGAACATGACCTACCGCGTGCTACGCGCCGGGGTCACCCTGGGACTCCTGGAGTACGACAATGCAACCAGGGCCTTCACCGGCACTTCACGACTTGAGATCCTGCATCCAGATTCCCCGTTCACCCTCAAGCGCTACGCTCAGGCGTCCCCCGGGCCCGCTTTCTGGCTCCCAGCACTGCGTTTGCCCGACACAGTCAGGCGCGGCAGCAACTATGTCCAGGAGGCGCTGGGCACCAGCGTATGGGAATTCTTCGCCAGCCACGATGACGAGGCGCGGATGTTCCGGGCGGCGATGACCGATATTTCCGCACCCGTTATTCGCGAAGCGGTCTCTGCGATCGACGTGGCAGGTGGGCGATTTGCCGTCGACATCGGCGGGGCGAACGGCGCGTTCGTGGCCGAATTGCTGCAAGCCAACCCGCATCTGAGCGGCGCGGTTCTAGACCTACCCGAGGCCATGCCCGGCGTCGCCCAGGAGTCGCGCCGGCGCGGATTGGGTGAGCGGATGAGCGGGATCGGCGGTGACTTCTTCGATTCGGTTCCTACCGCCGACCTCTACCTGCTGAAGTTTGTTCTGCACGACTGGAGTGATGAATCCTGCGTCCAGATCCTGTCCAACATCCGCCGCGCGATGAATCCAGGCGCCCGCCTGTTCATCGTCGAGATGACGTTCACCGATGAGGCGACCTCGATGAGCGCGGCGCTGATGGACGTAGGGATGATTTTCGGATTTACCGGCCGCGAGCGTGACCTGACTGAGTTTGAAAAGCTGCTACGGGCAGCTGATCTGGCGATCGTGAGAACGTCGACTCTGCATCACCCCTATCAGCTGATCGAGGCGCAGGCATGCTAAGCGTCCCTGTAGCCGACGATTTGGCTGCCGGTGGGGATGGACACGAGGACCGCGGCACCGAGCAGTTCGAAAGATTGAGCCGGCTCGTTTCGGAGCGATTGGTTCCGATGCAGTTGTCAACTGACGATGTCAGCAGATTCCAAGCTGGAATGCGCTCGACGAGCCTGGGTGTGGTCAAGCTGTCTGACATTTGGGCCCACAACGATGTGATTGCCCGTCGCACTCGCAAGTTGATCTCCAGCACTGACCCGGACTACCTCAAGGTTTCTGTGCAGATGCACGGGAGCGCCGTGGTGTCTCAGGGCGACCAACAGGCCGCATTGGGGCCCGGGGACTTCGTCCTGTACGACACGGCCCGTCCCTATCAGTACAGCGCCGGCACGTCAGTACACCTGCGGACGGTGGTGTTCCCGCGCGATGCGCTGCGGCTGTCCCCAGCACAGCTGCAGCGGCTCACCACCCGGCCGATAAGCGGCCGAGAGGGCTTGGGGTTTGTGGTGTCCCAGTATTTTGCCGCTCTTGGTCGACAGCTCGATACGGGAGTAAGTTCTGCATCCTGGTATCTCTCCGCGGCGACGTTGGATCTACTCGGGGCTTCGTTCGCCGAGCTGTTGGCATGTAGGGGCCCGACTGAGCTTGACAGTGGCAGAGCGGGTCTGCTGTTTCGTGTTCGGGCATTCATCGAGCGTCGGCTCGGTGATCCGGACCTCGATGGAGCGACAATTGCCGGGGCTCACCATATTTCGGTTCGTTATCTGCAGAAGCTGTTCGAGGGCCAGGACCAGACGGTGACTGGCTGGATCCGTACCCAGCGCCTCGAACACTGCCGCAGGGATCTGGCCAACCCTGCGCTTGCGGACGAACCTGTGACGTCGATCGCAGCGCACTGGGGGTTGGTCGATCCGCCACACTTCTCGCGACTATTCAAGTCGACCTACGGGTTAGCTCCTCGCGACTACCGGGCGAGGGCGCTAAGTGAGTTGTGCACTGGGCGATGTGAACGGCTAACCGCATAGTGTAATGCACCATGTGCCAAGCCCTCTGGATTGTTGGCTCGGTGTGTACCTGTCTGCGTGCAGCTTCGCGTCATCGTGTGAGTCCCGCTGCTGACGAACATTTCGACACTCAATCGTGCGCCAACGAACAATAGACGGTGCGCGCCCCGACAACCATCAACTCCCAACTGCGGCCAACAATGGTGATCGAACGAAACGGCCGCAGCTGTCCCGAGTGGAGGTCTAATGACGAGTTCTGAGCACCGAAAAGCCAAGCCAATTACGAATTTCGACCACACCGACATGTCCGTACCCGCTTCCGTGGTACGCGACCGACACGAACAAATGCTTCAAGAGTGTCCGATTGCGCACAGCGACCGCTATAGGGGATTCGACTACATCAGCCGCTACGATGACGTGCGCACTGTGCTCCACGATTCGGCCGCGTTCACGACAACAGACGGAGTCTTCATCCCAGACAGCGGACTTCCGAAGATACCGGCCCTGGAGGACGACCCGCCGGAGCACACAGCTATGCGCGCATTAATGAATGGGCCCCTAAATCCGCGTGCCGTCGGCGCATTCGAGCCGACGATCGCTCAGATAGCCGACGTCCTCATCGACAACTTCGCGGACCGAGGTACCGCCGATCTGGCACCAGAGTTTTGCGCCTTGTTGCCCGCCATCGTGATCGGTCGAATGATCGGACTCAACCACGACGAAGCCGTCGAAGTGCAGGATCTCGCCATCTCGATGTTCAACAGCATTGGCACCGACACGTTCGACATGCATTGGAGCCATTTCTCGGCCTTCACCGACCGACAATTGCAGATGCGTCGAGACGCGCCGCGCGACGATCACCTGACAGCACTCGCGCGCGGAGACAGCAACAGAACCGCGGTTGACGCAAAACTCGCCACCGAGATCATCACTGCCTACCTTCTAGGCGGACACCACTCCACCGCAACAGGAATCGCCGGAGCGTTGCGCTACATCCTGGCCGATCCCGCTCTTACCGCTGTGGTCGCGCAGGACGATCGCGTGATGGCACGAGCGACCGAGGAAAGCCTACGACTGACAACGCCACTCCAGCTGTTCGCGCGCACGGTCCGTGGTGAGGCTTGTCTGAGCGGGGTGCAGTTCGGTGACGGCGATCGGCTGATGGTGAACCTGGCTGCGGCCAACCGTGACGAGAAGCAATTCCCCGACCCCGAGCGTTTCGTCCTCGATCGACCACGAAACGCCCACGTCGCCTTCGGTGGGGGGCTGCACCACTGCATAGGCCAACACCTCGCCCGCGCCGAGATGCGGATCGCCGTGCGCTCATTGTTACGGCGCCTACCCGACGTACGACTCGCCGGCGACGTCGGCGAGGCCGGTCTGACCGGTGGCAAGTTGATGGCGATCACCTCTGTGCCGGTGGAGTTCACCCCGTCAGGTTCGTGAGCGGCGTCCCGAAGAGTCGATCGAGGGGCGGGCAGACACACCGGGCCGGCGGCGGAGACGGCTTGTCAGCGGCTTGTCAACGTTCCTTGACACAGCCTGACGTGTCAAGTTATCTTGACGCAGTGAGCGAATCGTCCGATCTGTCGCTGGGGCCCGCCGCAGATGCCGCAGGCAGCGCCGATCCCGCAGTCGGGCTGCGTGCGGTGCGTGCACTGCAGCGCCTACAGGAGCGGTTGGAGGCGATCCACGTTGCCAACGCGCGCGAGCAGGGCTGGAGTTGGCAGGCGATCGCCAACGCGCTGGGCGTGAGCCGGCAGGCGGTGCATCAGAAATACAACCGGAGGAGGTGACCGATGAGACCGTTTCAGCGGTTCACCCGCAATGCCCGGGTCGCGGTCATGCTGGCCCAGGAAGAGGCCCGCGAACTGTGCGATCGCGAAACTGGTTCGCAGCACCTGCTTCTCGGGATCCTGCAATCCGCGAGCGAGGCACTCTCGGCAGTGCTGACCGGCTACGGGCTGACCGCCGAGGTTGTGCGGGCCCGGATGGCCGAAACCTCAACCAGCGATAAGTCGTTCGACGAGGACGCCGACGCACTCAGCACCATCGGTATCGATCTGCGGGCCGTTCGCGACAGTGTGGCCCGCACTTTCGGCGCCGACGCTTTCGGCAGCGCTCTGTCCCGCTCCGGTCGCCGTCGTCGGCCACGAGGGCATATCTCGTTCAGCCACGGGGCCAAGAAGGCCTTGGAGCTGGCACTGCGAGAAGCGTTGGCGCACAAGGACAACGAAATCGGTTGCGAGCACCTATTGCTGGGCATCCTGCGAAGCGGCGACAAGACGGCCATCGGGTTGATCACCGAGCACGTCTACACCGCACAGTTGCGCGCGGCGGTCATCAAACTGATGGACAAGGCCGCGTAATTTCAGCGCGCGCCGCCACATCTCAGCCGGGGTAGCCGGAAACAATAACCAGGTTTGACGTCGCGGAGTCGTGGCGTAAACCAACCACCGCCTGGTATTCGTCGGAGTCATACCAGGCCCGCGCGAGTTCCTTGCTTGGAAACTCGATGATTACGGTGCGGGTGAAGGGCCAGCTACCCTCGACGGCTTCCACCTGGTCGTCGAGGCCGATCACCTTCCCGTTGAACTTGTCGAAGATCTCTTGGTGCCCGGCAGTTTCGTAGCTGTGGTAGCCAACCCGGTCGTTGATCGCGATCTGCACGATGACGATCGCCTTTACCTCCGACATGAGCGGTCTCCTCGCTTGGGTTTTGCCTGGCACAGATAACGTAAGCATTTGTTGAGTAACTGTCAATGAGTTTGACTCGACGAGTCTGCTTCGTTGAGTTGTGCTCGACCGTCTTCCTGGCGCACCATCTACCAGTGACCGCCAGGAACATCCGACCGGTTCGGAAGACCGCACGACCCGCAACGCAACGACATGCGCAGGCTGAACTGACCCGGCGCAAGCTTCTCGAAGCCGCCGTCGACCACTTCTCCGCCCGTCACTTCGACGACGTCGCGACAAGCGACATCACCGAGACGGCAGGTGTCGCGCAGGGTCTGCTGTTCCACTATTTCGGTAACAAGCGCGGTATCTACCTCGAGGCGCTACGCGACGCGGCAAACAAACTGAACGCCGCCGCCACACCGCCGCCCGGCGATGAATCTCCCGGAAAGCAGTTTCGACGAATGTTGCGCGCCCACTTGGAGTATCTGAGCGAGCACGACGACCTGGCGCTGCGATTGGTCCTCGGCGGGAGCGGCGGCGACCCGGAGACGTGGCAAATCTTCGATCAATCGCGCTGGCAGACCATCGAATGGACCTGTCAGCTACTCGAACTCGACCTCGCGCGGCCGGCATTGAGATTGATGCTGCGCTCCTGCGCGGGGGCACTCGATGAGGCCACCATCTACTGGCTGAAGAACGGGCGGCCTTTCGAGCCCGACGCACTGGTAGAAGTGATCGTCGAACTCCTCGTCACGTCGTTACGTTGCGCAGCCCGACTGGACCCGCAGATCGACGTCGGCAACGCTGTCGCGAAATTGGCCGATCTCACTGCGTGAGAAACTGAGAACGCCAGCAGGGCGCGCGATTCGCCAACTCAGGCCGCCAGCGCCAACGCGGCTGCCACCGCGATCGACCACACCAGCAGCGCCAGG
>JAFAID010000388.1 GCA_019236925.1 Mycobacterium sp.
CTCCAATTTGATGGCGCATCTGATATCTACCGACCAGCTCAACTCGTGATATCGCATGTGACATCGTTTCCGAGCCACATGTCATGGTTAGTTCTTGGTGTAGGCGTGGCTGCTGTGACTCGCGCCGAGGCCGGCCGCGTGGCGCAATTCGGCGAGGAACTGGCCGGGGCTGTCGCCTCCGATCACGTAGTGGCACACGGCGATTCGAACGACGGCCGCGGCGGCAATGTCACCGTGATCGCCGGGGATGATGCGGGAGATCCGCTCGTGCATGATCGGCAGGACCCGCTTCATCTGGTAGAGCACATGTTCGGGCTCGGTGTCGGCCAGCGAGCCGAGCGAATACGTGCTCTGAAAATCGACGATGAACTTCAGCGCGGCATCGAGCCGGCCAGGTCCGCTCAGTCCCGCGATAGCGGTTGCGATGCCGGCGTCGAAGTTGTCCTGCTCGTACAGTCCGAAAGCCTCGAGCAGCCCTTCCTTCGAGCCGAAGTATCGGTACAGCGTGGGTCGCGACACCTTGGCCTCGGCGGCCACGTCGGACAGTTGCAACTTGCGCCGGCCGTCGCGCGCCAGCACGACGAACGTGGCCGCCAGAATCCGCCGTCTGGTCGACTGCTCGGCGTCCATCGAGTCCTTTACATCTAAGGGGCCAAATGTCACACTAGCCGGTGATACACCGACCCATCCAATGTTAAGCCCCAAACGCGGCGGTCTGTCGATTGGGAGGTGGCGACGGGTGACCAAGCTCGTGGTCCGCAAGATTTCCTGGGAATTCGACGCGAGCGTCCCCTTCATGTGGCAACCTGCCAACCCGAACTTCGGCTTGTTCTGCAATGCGTTCACCTTTATCGCGGTGCCGTTCGAGCGCTACATCGTCAACGCGGTGCGCAAGGCGCAAGACAAATTGAATGAGGATCCGGACGTGGCCGCCGAGGCTGACCTGTTTCTACGGCAGGAGGCCCTGCACGCGGCCGCGCACCGCAAGCACATGATCGCCCTGGTGCAGCGCTATCCCGAACTCGAGCAATGTTACGAAGACGCGGTCAAAGCCTACGACGATCTCATCGACCAGCAGCCGATCGAGTTCCATGCGGCCTATATCGCCAACCTGGAGGCGACGTTCACACCTTTGTTCAAAGTCATTCTGGACAATCGTGATTCACTGTTCGGGGGAGGGGACCAGCGAGTCGCCTCACTGATGATGTGGCACTTCGTCGAGGAGATCGAGCATCGCAGCTCGGGGCTGACGCTGTGCCGGCACATCAATCCCAACCCCTGGTATCGGGTACGGCACATTCGCACCACGTTCAACCACGTCGGCAAGCTGTCCCAATCGGTCGCCAAGACCTTCGACGAGGTCATCCCCTTCGATGACCGCGGCGTCTCAGCGCAACAATTGATGTCCACCTCGATGCTGTTCGGTGAGTTCAAGTACCGCTTGCCTGGAGGTCGCCGTCGCCGCAGACGCCGCAGCGGCCCACAGACCCTCTTTCACGCCGTTCCGACCGGCGAATTGATCACAATGGTGTGGCGATTAGCGCTGTCGCAGACACCGCATCACGATCCGGCTGACCAACCGCTGCCGGATTGGGCGGACACCTGGATGCGCGAATACGAACGGGGTAGTGACATGACGCTGTTCTCAGCGGTCCACCCCACGAAAGAGAGGTAATCGCTGTGCTGTCAACGAACTACGGCGCTCTGGTGCCGGAGGATGAGCTGCTCACCCATCAGATCGTTGACACCTTCGCCACGGTCAGCCAGTCGGATCCGTCGTGGACGGAGAAGATCTGGACCATCGCGCACGCGCGGGACAATTCGCTGCAAGTCGTCCTCGGTATCGGCAAGTACACCAACCGCGGTGTTTTCGACGGCGCAGCGGGCGTATGCCGCGGCACCGAGCAATGGACGGTGCGCGGCGGACGGCGGTTGTCGTCGGCGTCGGCGAGCACCGACGTCGGGCCGATCCACTATCAAGTGGTCGAACCGCTGCGCACCATCCGGGTGAGCCTTGACGCAACCGAGCACGCCCCGATTTCGTTCGACCTGGTCATGCGGGGGAGCTTCGACGCGTCGCTGGAAGACCCGTGGCCGGATCGCAGTCCGGACGGATACCGCGTCACCCACAACATCCTGCGCTACCACCAGGTCGGCGTGGCCTCGGGCTGGGTGGAGCTGGACGGCAGCCGTACCGAAATCAAAGCGGACGAATGGATTTCGATCCGCGACCACTCCTGGGGTCTGCGGCCCGGTATCGGCAAGCCGATCCCGGGTTTGCCGCGTGGGGGCCGAAAGATCAAGCAGATGTTCATGACCTGGCTGCCGATGGCATTGACCCGCGCGGACGGATCGGCCTACTCGCTGTTCGTGATGTATCAAGAGGAGCGCGGTGACGGGTTCACCGAGATACGGTGCCAGGCTGAGCAACAGAACGCCGACGGCACGTCGCACCGGTTCGCCTCGGTCGAACAGGATCTGCACTTCCAGGACGACAACCGGCGATTCACCTACGGAACCATCACTCTGATCGACACCGACGGGACTAAACGCCCGCTGACCATCACCGCCGCCGGGCCGACCGGCTTCCACCTGGGCACCGGCGGCTACTACGGCTGGAACGACTGGGTGCCGGGCCAATGGGTTGGCGATCTGAAAGTCGAAGGCGGCCACGTCGCCGACTGCGACAAGCCGGAGAACGCTCGTCAACTGCACCAGCTGCGGGATCTGCTGGTGCGTGTCGACGATCCCGTCGGCGGCGGCACCGGGTTGGGCAACGCCGAGACCTTCGCGCTGGGTGCCTTCCCAGATCGTGGACTGACCGCGGAGAATTCCTTCCTGTGAGCACAGCGCGGAGCAAGCCGACGGTGGCAATCGTCGGCGCGGGTCTCGGCGGGATCGCGATGGGCATCCAGCTCGCCCACGGCGGATATGACTTCACGATCTTCGATAGCGGCGACGACTTCGGCGGGACCTGGCGCAAGAACACCTACCCCGGGGCGGCCTGCGACGTGCCGTCGCACTTCTACTCGTACTCGTTCGCGCTGAACCCGCGGTGGAGCAAGACGTTCGCCGACCAGCCGGAGATCCTCGCCTACATCGATAAGGT
>JAFAID010000484.1 GCA_019236925.1 Mycobacterium sp.
CAGCAACCGTTTCGCGGCTGACGTTAAGGGTTGCCGCGACGACTGCGGCCGGGGTCAGCCCCAGCCACTGGTTGAGTGAGACGTCGGCGAAATGGTCGCTGCGGAACAGCTCGAGCATGCGTACCGGTTCGTCGCCGACGTTCTCGAAATAGTGGCCCATCATTTTGGGAACATAGCCGACGTCGCCGGGAAAATAGTCGAAGGTTCGCGCTTTGCCGCAGGAGCCAAAGACCGTCATGCGGGCGTGGCCAGACATCCAGTACTGCCATTCGTCGTTGTTGGGATGCCAATGCATTTCCCGGATTGCACCGGGCTGCAACTCCACGCACGCCGCGGCGATCGTGGAGGCGGCGGGGAAGTTTTTTGAATCGGTGATTCGCACAGTTCCGCCCGGCACCTCAATCGGTTCTTGGGCGAGCATCCGGTGACTCATCCGCTCCGCGGTACCGTTCGGTGAGCGCACCGCCTCAATATCATCGACCAGCGCACCGGGAACCTCACCGGGGAAGATATACCGGCTGTGCTCAATCTCGCCGGCACCGGGAAGATTTGCAAAGGCAGACTCTGGCACGCCAAAGTTCTTGGCCAGCACATGCTTTGGGGTGTGAGCAAACCAGTCGGTAACCAAGAACGTCTCATTCTCCGAGAAATTTCCGTTGTCGAACACCAAGAGGAATTCGCAATCTTCCAGCGCCTGGATGGAGTGCGGGAAACCGGCCCGGAAGTTCCACAGGTCGCCACGGCCGATGTCGTCGATGAAGTTGCGGCCTAATGGGTCGATGACCGCGATGCGTGCACTGCCAGCGAGCATGAAGGACCACTCGGCCTCCTTGTGCCAGTGCAGTTCACGGTATGCGCCGGCCTTGAGCCGCATGTTCACACCGGCCAGCGTGGTCGCGACGGGCAGCTCTCGGACCGTCACCTCCCGCGCCCAACCACCAGAGAGCAGGCGGTTATGCGCCGCGGCGAACGGGAACTTCAAGTTGGGCAGGCTCCCCGAGTCGGTCGGCGGTGCCCCCGGGTTCTGCACTCCAACAGGGACGTTATCCGGGCCGAGGACCGTTGCACCCTCGTCGCCTCGAATCGTCGGCACCAAGCCTGGGTGTTCGATGGCTGTCATAACTTACTCCTGGTTAGCGCTGGCACTGACGTCCATCAGGCCATCTTCGGGTACCTCGGTCTGGAGACATGACTGCAGATAAGCGCCTCCATGTCCGTGGGGCGGTCAACGCGGGCAAGGCTGTGGTCGAACACGATCAGCCCGACCACTGCTCTGCAGTGTCGTTGTTGCGCGGGGCCAGCACCACGGTGAGGGTGGTGACGCCCTGGGCGGGGTGGACGGTGATACCGCCGATGTCGGCGGAGCCGGAGGGCCCCGAGAGCAGCACCGCGTACGCGGCGTGCTGAAACGCGGGATGTCGATAGGCGTGGTGGATGTTTTCGACGATGTCGGCGGGATCCAACAGCACGACCAGATGCTGCGCGAGTACCGCGACGGTGGTGACGCTGACTTCGTTCTCGGTGAGGAGGATCGACCCGGTCTCGGCGACACCCAAAGGTGTGCGCATGACCAGCACGTCGATATCGGCAGGTGCGGCCCAGTCGGAGAACTCGGCCGGGGTGACGTTTCCGCTTACCCCACTGACCGCTGAACAGATGCGGCGCGCGTCCGGAAAGGCCGTCGACAGCCAGGGCTGGATGCCCGACGGCGGCTGAGGGACCACCTTGCCGTCGAGCCGCGCCAGGGCGGCCGTGAAGGGGCCGACGAGATCGTCGGGCGCGCTTGCGAAGTCGGGAACCTGCGGCAACGGCCGCGGTGCCGGGGCGCCGTCGCGGACCGCAATCAGGATGTCCTCGCGTGCGGTCATGGCTGGTTTCCCCCGGCTCGGCCACGGGTGCGGGCATACCACTGGTGGAACGTTTCCTTCGGAGGGGCGGGTACGTCGCGGTGCCGTCCCCAGGCGTTGAGCCGGATGTAGAGGGCAAAGTGGGGCAATACGCGAAGCGCCGCCAACCCGCTGTCGGCCGCCGCGCGGTAGGCCGTGGGATTACTGAGCACCTTGCCGGCGACTTTCATGGCGGCCTTTTTGGTGGTGGAAAACTGG
>JAFAID010000496.1 GCA_019236925.1 Mycobacterium sp.
CCCTCTGATAGGGGTCAACGACACCGGTCTGGGGGCTGTCGCCGATCGCGGCGCCGCCGAGGAAGTGCGCGGTCAGCGGGATGTTGAACAGCTCGCCCCAGGTGCCGCCGGCCACCCCGTCGATCTTGGCGGCGATGCGGCGGGTGACCTCGTTGCCGACCGGAATCCACGTCGGGTTCGGCTCGCCGTGCCCCTGCTTGCTGACGTACCGGCGTCGGCCCAGCTTGCCCCGTTTGGTGAACGTGGTAATCGAGTTGTCCAGATGCTGCATCACCAGCGCGATGACGGTGCGCTCGCTCCACTGACGCGGATTGAGCATTCGAAGTATGCCGCGCGGATTTTCGCCGGCTTGATCCAACAATTGCTTCCAGCGCGGCACGTCGGTGCCCGCGGGACCGGACCCGTCAGTCATCAGCGTCTGCAACAGCCCCATCGCGTTGGAACCCTTGCCATACCGGACCGGTTCGATATGAGTGTCCGACGTCGGGTGGATCGACGACGTGATCGCAACCCCATGGGTCAAGTCCAGGTCCGGCGAGACCTTCAAAGTCGCGGCACCGACAATGGATTCGGAGTTGGTGCGGGTCAGCACGCCCAGCCGATCGGACAGGCCGGGCAACGTGCCCGTGTCACGCATCTTGAACAACAGCTTCTGCGTGTTGTACGTGCCGGCGGCCAGCACCACATGATTCGCGGTGAACGTGCGCTTCTTCCGACGCAGCAAGCGGCCGGTGTGCTTGGTTCGAACCTCCCACAGTCCGTCGGGCCGCTGCGCAAACTTGGTGACGGTCGTCATCGGATGTATTTGCGCCCCAGCCGATTCGGCCAGGCCGAGGTAGTTCTTCAGCAAGGTGTTCTTGGCGCCGTAGCGGCAGCCGGTCATGCAGGACCCGCATTCCAGGCAGCCGGTCCGGGCCGGGCCGGCGCCACCGAAGAACGGGTCGGGCACCGTCTCGCCGGGTGTCTTGGTTCCGTTCGGACCGAAGAACACCCCGACCGGGGTCGGCACAAACGTGTCGCCGCAACCCATCTCGTCGGCGACCTCCTTGACCACACGGTCAGCATCGGTGAACGTCGGGTTCTGCACCACGCCGAGCATCCGCTGGGCCTGCTGATAGTGCGGCATCAACTCCGCGCGCCAATCGGTGATGTGCGCCCACTGGCGGTCGTTGAAGAACGGGTCCGGCGGTACATAAAGGGTGTTCGCGTAGTTCAGCGATCCGCCGCCGACGCCGGCACCGGCCAGGATCATGCAGTTTTGCAGTAGGTGGATGCGCTGGATGCCGTAGCAGCCCAGTTGGGGCGCCCACAGGAACTTGCGCAGGTTCCAGGAGGTCTTGGCGAAGTCTTCGTCGGCGAAGCGGCGGCCGGCCTCGATCACCCCGACCCGGTAACCCTTTTCGGTCAGCCGTAGCGCGGTGATACTGCCCCCGAAGCCCGACCCGATGATCAGGACGTCGTAATCCGGTTCCATCGCACCAGTATGGACTTACCCGCTGGTACCAATCTAGCTGTCGACGGTCAGGCCGACTTTCTGGAA
Source organism: Mycobacterium sp. (assembly GCA_019236925.1). GTDB lineage: Bacteria > Actinomycetota > Actinomycetes > Mycobacteriales > Mycobacteriaceae > Mycobacterium. The sequence continues at coordinate 1,541 of JAFAID010000496.1, forward strand.
TTCCTTGAGGTCGCAGTAGCCGGCTTTGGCCATCGAGCGACGCAGGCCACCCACGAGATTCAGCGAACCGAACGGGTCGTCCGAGGGGCCGTCGAGCACCTGCCGCAACGGCGGTCGCTCGCCCGCGGCGATCTGCAGTAACGCGCCCCGCGGCAGCGACGGGTGAGCGGCGGCGGCCGGCCAGAACCAGCCGTCACCCAGCGCCTCGGCCGCCTCGGCGAGCGGGGTGCCAAGCACCACCGCGTCGGCACCGCAGGCGATGGCCTTGGCCAGGTCGCCGGAGGTATGGATGTCCCCATCCGCGAGCACGTGCACATAGCGGCCGCCCGTTTCGTCGAGGTATTCGCGCCGGGCGGCGGCGGCGTCGGCGATCGCGGTGGCCATCGGCACGCTGATGCCGAGCACCTCATCGCTGGTGGTCACTCCACTGGTGGACCCGTAGCCGACGATGACGCCGGCTGCCCCGGTGCGCATCAGGTGCAGCGCCGTGCGATGGTCGAGCACGCCGCCCGCCACGACCGGGACGTCGAGTTCGGAGATGAAGGTCTTGAGGTTGAGCGGCTCACCGTCGCTGGCGACGCGCTCGGCGGAGATGATCGTGCCCTGAATGACCAGCAGGTCGACGCCCGCGGCCACCAGCCCCGGCGTCAACGCCTGGGCGTTCTGCGGACTCACCCGCACCGCCGTCGTCACCCCGGCGTCGCGGATGCGGGCCACCGCGGCGGCCAGCAACTCGGGATCCAGCGGCGCGGCGTGCAGCTGCTGCAGCAGCCGGATGGCTGCCGACGGTTCAGGCTCTTTCGCGGCTGCCTCGGTGACCTGCGCGATCTTGGCGGCCACGTCCGGGTGCCGGCCGATCAGCCCTTCGCCGTTGAGCACTCCCAGACCGCCGAGCCGACCGAGCTCGATGGCGAATTCCGGCGACACCAGCGCATCGGTCGGATGGGCCATGACGGGGATCTCGAACCGGTACGCGTCGAGCTGCCATGCCGTCGACACGTCCTGCGAGGAGCGGGTACGCCGCGACGGCACGATGTTGATGTCTTCGAGTTCGTAAGTGCGCCTTGCCGTTCGGCCCATGCCGATCTCAACCATGTCACGCATGAGCGACCCTTCTCGATCGGTTCACCGCACGTAGTAGTTGGGCGCTTCGGCGGTCATGGTGATGTCGTGCGGATGGCTTTCTTTCAAGCCCGCCGGCGTGATCCGGACGAATTGCGCCTGCTGAAGGTGTTCGATGGTGTTGGACCCGGTGTATCCCATCGCTGCGCGCAGCCCGCCGGTGAGCTGATGGATGACCGACGCCAGCGGCCCGCGGAACGGCACCCGTCCCTCGATGCCCTCGGGCACCAGCTTGTCCTCAGAAAGCGCGTCGTCTTGGAAGTAGCGGTCCTTCGAGTACGACTTGCCCTCACCCCTGCCCTGCATGGCACCCAGTGACCCCATGCCGCGGTAGCTCTTGTACTGCTTACCGTTGACGAAGATCAGCTCGCCGGGCGCCTCGGCGGTGCCGGCCAGCAGCGACCCGAGCATCGCCGTCGAGGCACCTGCGGCAAGGGCTTTGGCGATGTCGCCGGAGTATTGCAGCCCGCCGTCGGCGATCACCGGCACACCCGCAGGAGCGCAGACCGCAACCGCCTCGAGGATCGCGGTGATCTGCGGTGCCCCGACGCCGGCCACCACCCGGGTGGTGCAGATCGAACCCGGACCCACACCGACTTTGACCGCATCGGCGCCGGCCTCGACCAGCGCCGCGGCCGCCGACCTGGTGGCGACGTTGCCGCCGACCACCTCGATCCGGTCGCCGACTTCGGCCTTGAGCTTGCCGACCATGTCGAGCACCAGCCGATTGTGCGCGTGCGCGGTGTCGACAATCAGCACGTCGACCCCGGCGTCGACCAGCGTCATCGCTCGCACCCAGGCGTCGTCGCCGATACCGACGGCGGCGCCAACCAAGAGCCGACCGTCGCAGTCTTTGGTGGCCAGCGGGTGCTGCTCGGTCTTGACGAAGTCTTTGACCGTGATTAGCCCGGTCAGGCGGCCGTGGCCGTCGACAATCGGCAGTTTTTCGATCTTGTTGCGGCGCAGCAAGCCCAGCGCGGCGTCGGCGCTGACACCCTCCTGGGCGGTGATCAGCGGGGCCTTGGTCATCACTTCGGCGACCGGCTTGGACTGGTCGACCTCGAAGCGCATGTCGCGGTTGGTGATGATCCCAACAAGCGAACCGGAGCCGTCGACCACCGGCAGCCCGGAGATCCGGAATTTCGCGCACAGCGCGTCGACTTCCGCCAGCGTGTTGTCCGGCCGGCAGGTGACTGGATCGGTCACCATGCCCGCCTCCGAGCGCTTCACCATCTCGACCTGGCCGGCCTGTTCGGCGACCGACAGGTTGCGGTGCAGCACGCCCTTGCCGCCGGCCCGGGCCATCGCTATCGCCATCCGCGACTCGGTGACGGTGTCCATCGCCGAGCTGACCAACGGCACCTTGAGGCGGATCTGTTTGGTGAGCTGGCTGGAAGTATCCGCAGTGGCGGGCACCACATCCGAGGCAGCCGGCAACAGCAGGACGTCGTCGAAGGTCAGTCCCAGCATCGCGACCTTGTGCGGATCGTCACCGCCGGTGGGTACCGGGTCGTCGCTCAGACCACCGAGGCGGACATAAGGTTCGACAATCAGGTCGCCACTGCCTTCAAGACGGGACAAGCCAGATGACATTGCCGGGGCCCTCCCATACGCATGCGGAGTGAGAACCTCATCCTATCGGCTTCCAGCCCGGTGACGATGCGCGCCGCGACGCGGCGCGAGGTGGGGGTACCCCCAGCCGCGCAGCGGCGAGGGGGAGAGGCGGGCAATCGGACCCGCCCGGTGACGATGGGCGCCGCGCAGCGGCGCGAGAAGGAGACGGGCAATCAGCTCACGACCTGGCGACGACGCGCGCCGGTGGCGGCGCGAGTGGAAGCGACATGGCGGCTGGTCTGCGGGCACAACGCTGGCGTGATACCCGCCCGGCTGCGTAATGTGGACCCGTGCGCGACTACCTCCCGCCGGGTTTGCCGCCCGATCCATTTGCCGACGACCCGTGCGATCCGTCGGCGGCGCTGGACGCCGTCGAGCCCGGCCAACCGCTCGACCCCCAGGAGCGGATGGCGGTCGAAGCCGATCTGGCCGACCTCGCGGTGTACGAGGCTCTGTTGGCGCACAAGGGTATTCGCGGACTTGTGGTGTGTTGCGACGAGTGCCAGCAAGATCACTATCACGACTGGGACATGCTGCGCGCGAACCTGCTGCAGTTGTTGATCGACGGCACCGTACGTCCGCACGAGCC
>JAFAID010000513.1 GCA_019236925.1 Mycobacterium sp.
GGCGGCCACGCTGACCGGGAGCGAACCCGCCGGTCAATCGGTCGCCGCCATCTGCGGCGACGAGATCAAACCCACCGTGATGGAGCTCGGTGGCAGCGACCCGTTCATCGTGATGCCGTCCGTCGACTTGGACGAGGCCGTCAAGACCGCGGTCACCGCGCGGGTGCAGAACAACGGCCAGTCCTGTATCGCCGCAAAGCGGTTCATCGTGCACACCGACATTTACGACGCGTTCGTCGACAAGTTCGTCGAGCGGATGCAAGCCCTCAAGGTCGGCGATCCGACCGACCCGGACACCGACGTGGGCCCACTGGCCACCGAGTCGGGCCGCGACGAAATCGCCAAGCAGGTGGACGACGCCGTGGCCGCGGGTGCGAAGGTCCGCCTCGGCGGCAAGACCCCGGAGCGGCCGGGGTGGTTCTACCCGCCGACGGTGGTCACCGACATCACCAGAGACATGGCGCTGTACACCGAAGAGGTCTTCGGCCCGGTCGCCTCGATGTATCGGGCCTCCGGCATCGACGAAGCCATCGAGATCGCCAACGCCACCACCTTCGGCCTCGGATCCAACGCCTGGACAAACGACGAAGCCGAGCAAGCGCGCTTCATCGACGACATCGAGGCCGGCCAGGTCTTCATCAACGGAATGACGGTGTCCTACCCCGAGTTAGGGTTCGGCGGCGTCAAACGGTCGGGCTATGGCCGCGAGCTCGCCGGCCTCGGCATTCGTGCGTTCTGCAACGCCAAATCCGTCTGGGTCGGGTCACCCGACACCGGGGATGCCTGCGGCGGCAAAAAGGTCGAGTGATGTTAATCGCGGATTTGCTTGAGAAACCCATCTAGTGTTTCGCGGGGGAGCCTGCCGAATGCGGCGATTCGGCTCAGCGGCACCGACGCCGCGACCCGTGCGACGTCCACCCCCAGCGTGGTGTCTGAAGTGTCGGCCATCGAGGCCATGGTCTGCGCGGCGAGGGAGGCGAAGAGCGGCCCAGCGGTCGGGTGCGCCATAACTTCGCCGATGGTGGAATTCTCCGTCAGCGGGACTGCTAGCTTGTCGCCGTCGACGTCGACGTCCGTGGTGCAGCGGATGTCCTTGCTGGAACTTCCAACGTGGATCGTGTAGGTGCCGCCCTCAACAATCCAGCCGTCGACGCGCTCCTCCCAGTAGGCCAAGTCGTTGCGGATGATGCGGATGGTCACGTCCGCCGTCGCCCCGGAGGTGACGTCGATGGCTTGAAATCCCTTCAGCTCCTTAGGTGCGCGCCGCACGCTTGAGTCCAGCTTCGATACATACACCTGGACTATTTCCCGACCGTCACGATCACCGCTGTTAGTCACGGGGAGGGTGACGACGAGGTCGTCGCCGTCGGATTCGGCGCGGACCGCGCCGTAGGAAAACGTGGTGTACGACAGCCCATGACCAAAGCAGTAGGTTGGGTCGACCTGACGCGCGTCGTACCAGCGGTAGCCGACGTAAATGCTTTCGCCGTAACGGACTTGGGAGTTCTCGCCGGGGAAGTTCAAAAACGAGGGCGCGTCTTCGATGCGGACCGGCACCGTCTCAGCAAGGCGGCCTGACGGGTTGACCGCACCGAACAACACATCAGCGATCGCTCCACCACCGGCTTGTCCAAGCAGACCGCCGTCGAGGATGGATTGCACCAGCCGGTCCACTTCGGCGAGTTTGACTGCACCGCCGTGACAAAGCACCGCAACGGTGTGCGGCTGCGCCGCCACCACCGCCCGCAGCACGTTCAGCTGCTGTTCAGGCAGATCGATGTGCTCTCGGTCGAATCCTTCAGATTCCTCGCAGTCGGCCAGCCCCAAAAAGACAACCGCGACTTCGGCGCCGCCAGCGATCGCGGCGGCGTCCTCGCGGAGGCGCTGGTCGTCGCCGTCCACACCAAAGCCGGGTGCGTAGACGACTTCGCCGCGGGCATGTGCTCGGATCTGCTCCAGCGGGATGTCGACGGAGGCAGCGTTCACGTGTGAGCTCCCGCCGCCCTGATAGCGGGGCTGCTCGGCGAATGACCCGATGACTGCCAAGGCACAGCTGGGCTCGAGCGGAAGCAGTGCGTCCTGATTTTTCAGTAATGCGACGCAGCGTCGCGCGACCTCTCGAGCCAGATCATGGTGAGCGTCGAGGTCTGCGGGTAGAGCCTTTGGCGCACTGTCAGCGACGCGCTGCAGCAGCGTCAGCACATTTCGGGCTGCGGCGTCGACCGCGGCCTCGTCCAAGTTCCCCGCCTCGACCGCGGCGACTACTGCATCATCTAAGGAGGGGTCGCCACCGGGCATCGCCAGGTCTAGCCCTGCGGCCATCGCCGACACCCGGTCACCGACCGCACCCCAGTCGCTGACGACAGCGCCGTCGAATCCCCATTGCTCGCGCAGGACTTCGGTGAGCAGCCAACGGTTCTCGAACGCATAGACGCCGTTTATCTTGTTGTAGGCGCACATCACGGTCCACGGCCTAGCCTCAGTGACCACTCGCTGGAAACTCTTGAGGTAGATCTCTCGCAGTGCGCGATCATCGATTTGGGAGTCTGAGCGCATCCGGTCGTACTCAACGTTGTTGGCCGCGAAGTGCTTGACCGATGCGCCGACGCCGTGACTCTGCAGTCCGCGAACCCACGCCGCACCGAGCACACCGCTGAGATGCGGATCCTCGGAGTAGTACTCGAAGTTGCGGCCGCAACGGGGGTCGCGCTTGATATTGACGCCGGGGCCTAGCAGCACGCCGACACCGTGCGCGCGGGCCTCGTCAGCCAAGGCGGCGCCCACCCGTTCGACGAGTTGCGGATCCCAGCTCTGGGCCAGTCCGGCGGCCGGCGGAAAGCAGGTGGCCGGGGCGCTCGGGGCCATCCCGAGATGGTCGCCGACGCCCAAGTCGGCACGGACTCCGTGCGGCCCATCGGTCAGCACTGCGGGGGGCAATCCGGCGACCGTTTTGGTGCTCCAGAACGAAGCGCCGCTGCCCAGACTTGCCTTCTGGTGAAGGGTCAGGTCGTCGGGAAAATGGCGGTTCGTCATCATGTGGTCCCTCTCGGCCGAGCAAGTCTATATGTCCGGCACCAATACGGTATGGCACAACGGGTTCGGCGCCGTTTCACGCCGGTGACTACCGATGGCTGCTATTGCCGTCGGGCGCTAGCGGTGACGACATCTGCGGCTTGAGCCGTCGATGCTTGAGCGGAGAGAACCCGTCAACATCGCGGTGCTGTGCCAGCGCCGCTCCCTGTGTGAAGGCGTGGTTATGAGCAAGAGCTTAGCTAGGTGTTCAGCTGGTGTTGCGGCGGCGCTGTTTTGCGCGACGCTTTTCGCGCCGGCGGTGTCCTCAGCCAGCACAGGAGATTCGCCGCTCGCGCAAGAAGGATCATGCGCTGACGTTCAGGTTGTGTTTGCGCGAGGCATAGGTGAGCCACCGGGTCCGGGACGTGTTGGGCGGGCGTTTGTCGACTCGTTGCGTTCCCTTGCCAACGGCAAGTCTGTGGCCGTATACGCGGTCGACTACCCGGTGTCCTATGAATTTCTCCGTGCCGTCGATGGCGCAGATGACGCCAGGCGATTCATTGAAAGCACGGCCGTGTCGTGCCCGCAGACCAAGGTCGTGATCGGCGGCTACTCGCAGGGCGCAGCGGTCGTCGACCTGATCACCGTTCCTGGGCAAGCGACGTTTGGATTTGGAGATCCACTGCCAGACAACGTTGCTGATCATGTCGCTGCAGTGGCAGTCTTCGGTAACCCGTCCAATCGCGTTGGCGGACCATTGACCGCGCTCAGTCCGCTGTTTGGCTTTGAGGCGATCGACCTCTGCAACGGTTCAGACCCGGTATGCTCCAACAGCAATGACGTAGCGGTGCATCGCAGTTATGTCGAGGATGGAATGACTTGAGCGGCAGCGCAATTCGTTGCTCATCAGCTAGCAGCCGACTAACGGCCGCCGACGCGGCATCATCGTCAGCTCGTAGTTCATGCCGCTTCTGCGTCGCGCAGTACCGAGGGAATCGAGATGGCAGTGAGAGTGCCGGCCCAGTAGTCGGCCACATACAGTAGCTCGCCGTCGCCACTCAGCGCGACGTGTTCCGGATGGCCCTCCAGTTGGACGGCCGTAATCACCGAGTTGGTGATGGTATCGAGCAGCGCGACAGTGGAAGACGCGAGATCGGTTACGCACGCTAGCTTGCCATCGCCTACGAACTGCATTCTGCGTGGTATTTTGCCCGCAGGAATAACCTCTGCGATTTTGGTCGGGAAGTCGATCGCGACAAGTGACTGCGTGCCGATGACGTAGACCCCGGTGCTGTCGGGCGTCACCGCAGCGCAGAGCGGCGCGTCAGGTAGGGACATGGAGATGATTGTGCGTCGTTCGACATCAATGGCTGAGATCAAGTTGGTGTTGTAATGGGTCACGAAGACACGGGAGCCGTCTGGGCTCACACTCACGGTGTCGGGTGATCGCGGCACGGCGATGGTGTCGGTCACGGCGCATTGCGCGGTGTCGATCACCGTGATGGCGCCGGGAAGATACTCAGCGTAGCTACTGAGCCGGGCAGCCGCAACGTAGAGCTGACCGCCATCGGGACTCAATTCGATTCCGGTGGCGTAGTTTTCGATCGCCAGTGCGGCTGTCTCCGTGCCGTCTGCTGCGGTCACTGAAATCAGCGTGTCAACACTTTCATGAGGCGTCTTGATGTGTGTGGTGTAAAGATGCCGCCCCGCAGGGCTGATGACTTCAGCAGTGCTCGGGGTGCCGTAGCGGGTGGTGACCCTGAGATCGGCGGTGCCGATGATCCGCACCGAACCGTCGTAACCGGGAACGTACAGGTACGCCTCGTCGGCACCGAGAATCAGGCGTTTGGTGTCCGGCCCTACCGGTATCCGCGCAGCGATCTCGCTGCCGGCCATCACGGTCACAGAGTCGTCGGTGGCGACGTAGATCCGGTCGGTCTTCTTGCTGGCTACGACGTCACAGACCCGCGCGCCGATCCTTGCCTGCCATTGCACAACCATGTGCTCACCATGCCGCTTGCGCTGCCCGCGGTCGTCGCTGGTGGCGCCAAACCGGCATAGGTGATAGCTGCAAAGCGGGACACCGTGCTAGCGACACCAGCGCAGTACGGGATTGCTGGTCACCATTTTCGTGGGACTGTACCCACCGATCCCGCGAGCGGTGCAAGATGGTTCCTCAAACAGCCAATCCGCTGGAAGGACCACCCGTTGACCACGGATACAAGCACCCCCGAGGCCGGCGCGACACCGGCACCTCTGCGCGCGGTGTTGGCCGACGACGAAACCCTGCTCCGCGAGGGTTTGGCAAGCCTGCTGGACCGCTCCGGGTTCACCGTCGTCGGCCAAGTTGGCAACGCGGTCGAACTGCTTCCGCTAGTGCGCAAAACCAGTCCCGATGTGGTGGTAGTGGACATCCGGATGCCGCCCACACACACTACCGAAGGGCTAGAGGCCGCCAGGGTGATCCGAGAGGAACTGCCCGACACCGGAATACTAGTGCTGTCAGCGCATGTCGACGTTGAGCATGCGATGGAGCTGCTGGCCAGCGGCCGCGGTATCGGCTATCTGCTCAAGAGCCGGGTTACCGACGTCAGCGACTTTATCGAGACCCTGCAGCGGATAGCCAAGGGCGCGTCTGTAATTGACCCCGCCGTGGTGCAGGAGTTGGTCTCCGGACGGCGCCGTAACGATCCGCTTGCGGTGTTGTCCCCGCGCGAACTCGAGGTGCTCGAGTTGATGGCCGAGGGACGTTCTAACGCCGGCATTGGTCGGCGGTTGTGGGTGACCGAGGGCACCGTGGAAAAGCACGTCCGCAGCATTCTCACCAAACTCGGCTTAGCAGAGACCGACGACGATCATCGCCGGGTCCGCGCGGTCATCACGTTCCTCGACTCCCGCTGACCAAGAGATCATCGGTCCACACGAATTTTGACTTTCGGCAAGCGCGTGCCGGATATGCGTGCGCGGTGTCACTCGTAGTTCGGGTCACTAGCTGCTAGCTGGCAAGCCAGACGGTGGCTGACCGCAACCCCAGATGGCTGTCAGCGGTGCAGACCCGAGCCGTGTCACGCGGAATCGTTGCGCCTAACGCCGGACAGGCGCCGCAAGCGCGACACGTCGAAAGGTGCATCATGACACCGTCAACAGCAGCAATTGCTGAGGCAGGTCCCACCGAAGGTTTCGAACGCCATGTCGTTCCCCTGCTCGGCGGCCTATACCGGCGGGCGCAGCGGATGACCTCTCAGCACGCCGACGCTGAAGATCTCGTCCAGGACACACTGGCAAACGCATTCGCCGGCTTCGACTCGCTGCGGCCGAATAGCAACATCCACGGGTGGCTGCACCGGATCCTGGTCAACACCCACATCGACAACCACCGCAAAGCCCAGCGGCGTCCACTGCAATATCTCGCCGAGGAGATCACGGATACGCAAGTTGCAGCGACTGCGGCGCATTCGGCTACCGGTCTGCCCTCCGCCGAAGAAGAAGCGTTGAAACAATTTGGCGATCAACAACTTATCGCCGCGATGCGCAGTTTGCCCGAGCAGTTTCGGTCCACGGTGTACTACGCGGATGTTCAGGGACTCGATGGTAAAGAGATCGCCGCGCTGATGGATACGCCGGTCGGTACTGTCACGTCGCGTCTGCATCGCGCGCGGCGCCAACTACGCCGGCTACTGGCCGAGGCCGCCCGCAGCTAATCAGCTAGCAGTCGGTGCCGCCTCAGCCGACGCAACTCGAAGCACAATTTCCTGCTAGCTTCCATGCGATCGATTCACTACATGGTCCACACTGTGCTGGTGAGGTTTGGTGAGCGAATGCGCTGCGTCATCGTGGATGACAATCGCAATTTTCTTGATGCTGCGGTGCGACTGCTCGAGCATCAGGGAATCAGCGTGGTGGCGGTGGCAACCTCCCTTGCCGAAGGCCTTCAGTGCGTCGAGGATCTACGGCCTGATGTAGTGCTCGTCGATATCAACCTCGGCCAAGAAAGCGGTTTCGACCTGGTTGAGCAGCTTCACCAGGGCGCCTCAGCCGCAGATGTGCCGACGATCTTGATCTCTACCCATGCCGAGGAAGACTTCGCTGAATTGATTTCAGCCAGTCCGGCTCTGGCGTTCATCCCGAAAGCGGCCCTGTCGGGTGCCGCCATCAGGGATGCCCTCGGACCCGCCGCATAGCGAATCCGCCGAGCCGCCGCGGATTGCCGGCGATACCGAGAGCGCATGACGCTCCGGCGAGGATCGGCCCTTGCATGGTCCTTTCATAGTCCTTGCAGGTAGCCGGTAGCCGCAGATCGTCGCTGGCGGGGATGGTCAATGGGGGCTAGCGACGACGACTTTCGCTTGCATGACGAGCAACGTTTGGAGGGATGGAAATACCTCCATCCGGCGGTTTCGCTTCGAGCAATTTCGCCGCAAGTCGCGAAG
>JAFAID010000514.1 GCA_019236925.1 Mycobacterium sp.
CCCACCGATCAACAGCCGCGCGTGCGGCGCCGCCACCGCGGTGACCTCGCGGACGTACGCGTCGCGGTCCTTGTCGGTCAGGTTATGTAAGCAGCCGTTGTCGACGATCAACGTAAACCCGGTCCCGACGCCGGCCGAACTGAGGTGGGTGACATCGGCCTGAACGAAGTTGACGGGGGCCTGGCGGGCTTGCGCCTTGGCGCGCGCCTTGGCCAGCGCCCTCGGCACGAAGTCCACACCGGTGACCTGCCACCCGTGCTGCGCCAAATAGATGGACGTGTCGCCGGTACCGCACCCGATATCGAGTGCGGTGGCCGCTGGCAGGGCGGGCGAGTCGTTGCCTTCCACCAGGTCGTGCAGACTTTTCGGCTGCGGATGGCCATCCCACGGTGTGAAACCGACTCGGTACATCGCACGGAACAACATGTTTCGAGATGCCATCACTCCACCGTAGGCATGGGTGGTCAGTTTTGGCGCTGTAGTACGTAGCTGCGCACGGTGAATCGCGCCGCAAATTTGTTTCCAGCTGTCCACCGGGGTTCGTCCGCCGCGGACACTAGCGTCCAGGTGGGCGTAAATCGGCGCTCGATCTCCGTTTGGTCGACTCCCGCCGGTCCCAAACGGCTACTGGGTTTGAAGGCGATCATTAGCAGCCGCGCGCCTGGCGCGGCTGCCGCGCTGATCTCTTGGACGTAGCGGTCACGATCGCCGTCGCTCATGCCGTGGAAGCAGCCGTTGTCCACGACCACGTGGAAGGGCCCGTTGATTCCGGCCTGGCGCAAATGCGTGACGTCAGCATGGCGGAAGTTGACGTTGGCGTTCGCGGCGCTGGCCTTAACGCGCGCCTTTTCCAGCGCCTTCGGCGTGAAGTCAACGCCGGTGACTTGCCATCCGTGTTGGGCCAGATAGATCGACGAATCTCCGGTGCCGCAGCCGACGTCGAGTGCCGATCCTGGCGGCAGCGTGTCGGTTCCCTCGACGAATTCCCGCAGCATCGCGGAGATCGGATGACCGTCCCACGGAGTGAACCCGATCCCGTAGAAGACCCGAAACAATAAGTGTCGAGAAGCCATGATTCACGGTATTCCTTGCGCAGCCGCTAGCCCACCACCAGGGCGCTGTAGTCCTTGTACTGCATCGAGTCGTAGAGCCGCACACCCTTGGCGTTCAGCTTCGCGAGCGCCTTGGTGAGCCCGGCGGGCAGCATTGAGATCAGCTGTGCGCCATAGGCCAACGCCCATACCCCGGCGGCGGAGCTGGGGACGATGGTCTTGGCCATGGTGCGAGCTAAGCCGCGGCTGCGGCGCACGGGATCAGCCATCTGCTGCTCGTACGACGCGAAGGCGCGCGCGTAGTCTCCGTTTGCCTGTGCCAGTTCGCCCGCCAGCACGTAGGCGCCCAGCACCGCGATGCTGGTGCTGCCGCCGACCGCGGGCCCCGGGCAGTACCCGGCGTCACCAACCAGCGTCACCCGCCCGCGTGACCAGGTGTCCAGTTGCAACTGGGTGATCGAGTCGAAGTAGAACGCCGGTGTGCGGTCGAGCTCGTCGAGCCAGCCGTCCACCGTTGCATACATCCCGGCAAACGTTGCGCGGAGTAATTCCTTCTGCCGCACCACATCTCGGTGGTGGTACTGCAGTTCCTCCTGCTTGCGGAACATGAACAATGCGCGCGCGTCGTCCAGGGGTCGAGCGGTGTAGATTCCCGCGAGGCGACCGGCGCCGACATGGACGACCATCTCTCCTTCGTGCGCAAGCGCTTTGGGCGCCGAAAGAACCGCGAGGTATCCGCCGAGAAACTGAGTGTGTCCGGCGTCGTCGCCGAAGACTAGGTGCCGGACGTTCGAGTGCAGTCCGTCGGCGCCGATCACAACGTCGAACCTGCGTGGCGCCGCGTGCTCGAAGGTCACCTCGCTATCCGGGGAGATGGCCGTGATCGAGTCGGCGAACAGGTACTCGACCTGATCGCGGCCGGCGTCGTAGTAGGCCTCGCTCAGATCATCTCGCATGATCTCCACGTGGCGATCGGATATGGCGCCGACGGCCTTGGTGATATCGACCCGGACCGGCCGCCGCGTGCCCTCGCGATAAATCGTCCCGGCGTCAGTCCCGGTGGCGAGCGCCTCGATCCTCGGCAGCACACCCATTTTTTCGGAGATTTCCATGGCCGGCCGGAACAGGTCGACGGCGTGGCCACCTGTCTTTCGCAATGCCGGTGCGCGTTCGACGACGGTGACTTCAAACCCGTACCGGGTGAGCCAGTACGCCAGCACCGGACCGGCAATGCTGGCACCAGAGATGAGGACTCGCATCGCACACCTCCCCGCTTACTTAACGATCGGTAAGCTTAACATGCGCACTTACCTATCGGTAAGTCAGATAAACTCGCGGAGTGAGTAGGCCCCGCTCCGACACCCGCGAGCGCATCCAGGACGTCGCCCGCGAACTCTTCAAGCAGCAGGGCATGCAGCGGACCAGCTTGCAGGACATCGCCGACAAGCTCGGAATCACCAAGCCGGCGCTGTATTACCACTTCACCTCTCGCGAGGATTTGGTCCGCAGCATCGTGCAGCCACTGATCGACCAAGGGGAGCGGTTCATCGCGAGCCACGAAAGCGGACGCAATGCGACCCCACGTGAATTGCTCGAGGGATACTTCGACTATCACTTTGAGCACCGCGGCGATTTGGTGTTGGTGGTGGCCGAGTTGACCACGCTCGCCGATCTCGGCTTGATCGACAAACTGCTGGCCTGGCGGGACCGACTGGCAAAGCTGGTCTTCGGTCCGCGTCCGACGCTGGAGCAGTCAACACGCGCCGTGATCGCCTTCGGCGGTCTGCAGGACTGCTGTCTGCAGTTCCCCGACACGCCCTACGACGAATTGCGGCGTGCTGTTGTCGACGCAGCAATGGCCGCCCTGGGAATCGAGCGGTCGGCCCTTTAGAGTCCGAAGCTATGCGATTCGGACTCTTCATTCCGCAAGGTTGGCGCCTGGATCTGGTCGGGATTGACCCCGCCAAGCACTGGGCGGTGATGCGCGACCTGGCCGCCCACGCCGACGACGGCCCGTGGGACTCGCTGTGGGTCTACGACCACTTCCACACCGTGCCGATGCCGACCGGCGAAGCCACCCACGAGGCGTGGTCGTTGATGTCGGCCTACGCGGCGACGACGTCGCGGATCAAGCTCGGCCAGATGTGCACGGCGATGAGTTACCGCAATCCCGTGTACTTGGCCAAAGTCGCGGCCACGGCTGACATCATCTCGGGTGGGCGTATCCAGATGGGCATCGGTGGTGGCTGGTACGAACACGAATGGCGCGCTTACGGTTACGGATTCCCGTCGGCGGGGGTGCGGTTGGGTCGGTTGGGCGAAGGCGTGCAGATCATGCGTGACGCATGGCGCGACGGCAAGGTCAGCTTCGCCGGTAAGCACTACCAGGTTGACGGCGCGCTCGTGGCCCCGAAGCCGTTGCAGGACAACGGGATTCCGCTGTGGATTGCCGGCGGAGGTGAGAAGGTGACCCTGCGCATCGCCGCGAAATACGCGCAGTACACCAACTTCACGCCCGAGCCCGCCG
>JAFAID010000540.1 GCA_019236925.1 Mycobacterium sp.
TCCTTGGCGTCTTCGGCGGCCTTGCGTCCGACCTCCGGGTCGGCACCGGCGCCCAGCCCGCGGGTCGAGTCGCGCCCGACATCGAGCTTGACATCGGCGTCACTCATCAACAGCGCCTGGGCGTCGGTGTTGATGGCGATGAACTCCACGCCCTTGAGTCCCTGCTCGATCATCCGGTTGACGGCGTTGACGCCGCCGCCGCCTATCCCCACGACTTTGATGACGGCCAGGTAGTTATGCGGCGGGGTCATCATCATGTCTGCCTCCCTGGTGGGACTTTGGTCCAATGCGTAACTACCTGGCAAACCTCAACCTCAACTAAAGGGTTAGAGTTATGTCAAGTTGTTTAGCGCAAACAGAACGGTATGGCCGCCGCGCGCGCGATCGGCGCAGGCGCGCCGAGGCGAGGCGGGCGAATTTCGGCCAATTTCTGCCGGCGCCACCGCCGAGCGCCCGGTGGGCCCCGGACCGCTTACTTGACGGTGGGCAGGTCGGGGCTGGACACGTCGTAGATCCGGCCGGGCTGGGTCAACAGGGCCGCCAGCTTCTGCGCCTTCTCTTCAGTGTGCTCGTTGGTCCCCCAGATCACCGTGCGACCGTCGGTGAGCGTCAAGGTGATCGACGCGACCGACGGCGCGGCAATGCGGCCCACCTGTGCCACGATTTCGGGACGCAGCGCGAGCAGCACCGCGAGCGCGGCTTTGGTCGCCGGGTCGCTCGGCCCGGGGTTGTCGACGTCGAGGTAGGGCAGCGCCGGTGGCGGCGGGGCGGTCGCGAAGTCGACGCCGTCGCGGTCGTATAGATGTGGGCCGTCGGGAAGGTCCTTGACCACCACCGGAACCCGCTCGACGATGGTAATCCGCAGCGCCGACGGGTATTGGCGTTGCACCCGCGCGCTGGCCACCCGGCGAATGGCCGCCACCCGGTCGGCGACCCCGTCGGTGTCGATCTGCAGCAGCGGCGTGTCGAGCCGGACCTGTGCGGCGCCCAGCACCTCATCACGCGTCACCGCGCCGATCCCGGTGACGATGATGCTGCGTGCAGACATCACCGGTGTGAAGTAGAGGACCAGGCCGAGTGCCACCGTAATGACGGTCAGTCCTATCGTTGCGAGCACCAGCTTCAAGCCCCGGATAGCGCCGCGCGGAACAGGTTTGGCCGGGACCGCGGCGCGCCCGCGGGCCGCGCGTTTGGCCTCGCGGCGGGCCTGCTCGATCGCCGTCGCGCGCTCCTGCGCCGCGCGGCGCTCGGCGCGTTCCCTCCTCGCCCGCCGGCGGGGACCCTCAACCACGTCGGATTGTTCGGGTTGCCCCTGCTCTGCGGCGGCGCCCTCATCGCCGGCCGCGTCGCCCCCGGCGGCAGCGAGCGGTTCGGTGACAGTGGCCTCCCCGACGGCGTCGCCACCCGGCTCTCCAGGCGCCATGCCTTCTCCGCCGTCCGGCTCAGTCACCACAACACCCCCGGCCGGCCCGGCGCGCTGCGGTTGGCCCGCACCCGCAGCGCGGTCACGATCTCGGGCGCGAGCATGGTGACGTCACCTGCGCCCATGGTGACAACGACATCACCCGGGCCGGCGACCTCGGCCACCACGTCAGCGACCGAAGAGAAGTCCGGCAGGTACTGCACTGGCACGCTGACGTGCTCGGCGACACTTGCACCACTCACACCGGCTAGGGGTTGTTCGCGTGCCCCGTAGACATCGAGCACGAAAACCTGGTCGGCGCCATCTAGCGCCTGGCCGAACTCGGCGGCGAAAGCCTTTGTCCGCGAATACAAATGCGGCTGAAACACCACCAGCGACCGGCCGGTGCCGCTCTGCTCCAGCAGCGTGCGGACCGCATCCAGGGTGGCGCTGATCTCCGTCGGATGGTGGGCATAGTCGTCGAACACCCGCACCGACGTCGCGGTGCCGATCAACTCGAAGCGACGACGCACCCCTTCGAAACCGGCCAGTCCGTCCAGGACACAGTCGGCAGGAGCGCCGATCTCGATCGCGGCCAGCAGCGCGCCCAACGCATTGAGCGCCATGTGTCGTCCGGGCACCGACAGCCGCATCACCCAGGGATGGATTTCGCCGTCCAGCTTGACGTGAGCGACCGCCCCGGTTCCCTGCTGTTCCCACGACAACAGCGTGCCGGCCAACGCCTGGGCCGGCCCGTCGGACGACGAGCCGTACCGCAGCACCCGGATCCCCAGCGCCGCAGTACGTTCCGCCAGCGCGGCCGCCCCGGGGTCGTCCGTACAGACAACCAGCGCTCCGCCCGGGGCAATTCGCTCTGCAAAGGAGTCGAACACCGCGGTATAGGCGTCGGGGCTGCCGAAGAAGTCCAGGTGATCTGACTCGATATTGGTGACCACCGCGATGTTCGGGGTGTACTCCAGTAGCGAGCCGTCGCTCTCGTCGGCCTCGGCGACGAAGCAGTCGCCGCTGCCGTGATGGGCATTGGTACCGGCCTCGCCCAGTTCACCACCGACCGCGAAGGACGGGTCGCGGCCGCAATGCTGTAGGGCCACGATGAGCATCGACGTGGTTGTCGTCTTGCCGTGCGTGCCGGTCACCATCAGCGTGGTGCGCCCGGCCATCAACTTGGCCAGCACCGCCGGCCGCAGCACCACCGGGATGCCGCGTCGTCGGGCCTCGACGAGCTCGGGGTTGGTCTTCGGAATCGCGGCATGCGTGGTGATCACGGCGGTCGCGCCGCCCGGCAGCAGGTCGAGCGAAGACGCGTCGTGGCCGATCCGGATCAGCGCGCCGCGTGCGCGTAGCGCACGGACGCCGCGCGACTCCTTGGCGTCTGACCCCGACACCATTCCGCCGCGGTCCAGCAGGATGCGGGCAATACCTGACATGCCCGCTCCCCCGATGCCGACCATGTGGACCCGCTGCAGCTCGGGGGGCAGCGGCGGGACGTTCACCGTCGCGTTCTTCCCGTCGGCTGGACATCGCGGGCTTGGCGGGCCACATCCAGTGCACGCCGCCGTCTTTTCGCGCGCTTCCGGTCTCGCGCTGCGCGCGCGGCGTCAACCGCGACCCGGGCGACCTGCTGTGCCGCTTCGGGATGGCCGACCAGCGCGGCGGCCTTGGTCATCGCCGTCAGCCGCGGCGCGTCGTTGAGCAGCGTGCCGACTTGATCGGCCACGAAGCCAGGCGACAGCTCGGCATCGCCGACCAGCAGGCCGCCGCCGGC
>JAFAID010000607.1 GCA_019236925.1 Mycobacterium sp.
TATACGCAATGCTCGCCGGTGGCGGCCAGCTAGGTGGCGTGCGCATCCTTTCCGAGGAAACGGTCCGCAAGGCCTCCGAGATCCAAAACGACCAACGCGATCGGATTTTCGTGATGACCATGCAGTGGCGGCTTGGCTACCATCGGACGCCGCTGCTCGACAAACAGCCGCCCCGGGCCTAGGGGCATTTCGGGTTAGGTGGCTCCGGCGGCTGGGCCGATCCCGAGCACGACTTGGCGCTGGCGATAGTGTGCAACCGTGGGCGAGGCACCCCGATTGGCGATCTGCGGATCGTTCGCCTCAGGTCAGGCCACAGCCCGCGCAGTCCACTCTCTGCGCTAAGCCACGCTGGTCAGCCTGCCCTCGGCGGCCGCCTTGAACGCGGCGTTGATGTCCCCGACGCTGGCCTGTCGCGAAATCTCGGCCGTCAGGTCGGTGACCGATCCGGTCGCCACCGGTACCCGCAGCGCGTAACCGTCGAGCTTGCCCTGCAATTCGGGTAGCACCAACCCGATCCTCTTGGCCGCACCCGTCGACGTCGGCACAATATTGAATCGCCGCCGCGGGCCCGACGCAGGTCCCGATGCGGCCCGTCCTGCAGGTTCTGATCCTGGGTGTAGGCATGGATGGTGGTCATCAGACCACGGACGATGCCGAACTCGTCATTGAGCACCTTGGCCAGCGGCCCCAGGCAGTTGGTGGTACACGACGCGTTGCTGATGATGTTTTGGCTACCGTCGTATTTGTCGTCATTCACCCCAGCACGATCGTGATATCGGGGCCGGTAGCCGGCGCCGAGATCACCACCTTCCTCGCCCCGCCTCCAAATGACCCCGCGCCTTATCTGCCGCATTGAAGTGCCCGGTGGACTCGACTACAACGTCGACACCCAAATCGGCCCACGGCAGCGCGGCCGGCCCCTCCTTGACCTCCAGCGCCTTGATCCTGTCGGCGCCCACCACGATCGTGTCCTCACCCTCGACGCCGACGTCCTTGGGAAACCTGCCCAAGATCGAATCGAACCTCAACAAATGCGCCAGCGTGGCATTGTCGGTCAGATCGTTGACCGCGACCACCTCGATGTCGGTGCGGCCGCCCTGGGCCTGCTGAGCCGCCAAGGCACGATAAAAATTGCGCCCGATCCGACCGAAGCCGTTGATACTTACCCGAACCGTCGCCTCTAGTCTCCTTAGTCGCTGGTAGATACTCCGGTCAGGCTAGCTTCGCTTGGTCGGGGTGAATTTCACAATCGGACCAAGTTGAGGGTTATGCCGTGGTGCGCCTCGCCGATGAAATTGTTCAGTGCGCAGTCGAATTGTCGCCAGGCAACGACAGGATCCGCGAGCCTCGCGGCTACAAGCGCCGCCGCCGCAATCGGCGCCTTTCTGTCCACCACATTCCACTGGCCAACGTGTCGGCCGATAGGGCATTTAGACCCTACGGCCCGCCAGCCGGTCATGACCCGCTCCTGAGCCAATGCTCCGACTGCTCAATGCCCCCGGCGTGCCGTCGATCCTCGTTTGCTGCAAGGCTCATCCACCATCCTGGGGTGCCCGCGCCGTGGAGCGGCGGTGTCACGCTATGGTCAGCCAGGTAAGACGTTCGGATCGGGCTGGGTTGGGGGCTTCGGCACGCCAACTGGCTCGTTTACTCGGAGGGGTTGGACTTGTCGGGCGACAACGCTACCTCAATCGGTGCCGGGTGCCGGGTCCGCGGGAGGGACAACTGTCCCCAACCGGCGTTCCCGGTGCTGGGCCGCCAGCTCGATCTTGACGAGCACCGCAGCACCGCGTCGCCGTACCTGGTGAGCCAGCCGTGACGACGCCGACGGCGCCTCGCATCCCGCCCGGCGGATTCCGCGAGCTCGGCCTGTTCGGATGGCTATTCTGCAAGGTCGCGGCGCGTTTGGAGGGCGTTCCGCAGGTACACCTGTTCACCACGCTGGGCCAGCACAGGCGGCTGTTCTGGTCATGGTTGCCGTTTGGCGCGCTGCTGCTGGGCTTTGGGAAGCTAAGGCGACGGGACACCGAGTTGGTGATCCTGCGTGTGGCACATCTGCGTGGCTGCGCATATGAGCTGCAGCAGCATTGCCGCATTGCCAAGCGCCGCGGCATCGACGCCGAAACGCAGGCCCCCATCTTTGCCGGCCCCACAGCCGAGGGGCTGACCGAGCGGGACCGCGCACTGCTGAGCGCGGTCGACGAACTAGTCGACACGCGCACCCTGTCGGAGCAGGGTTGGCAAGAACTCGCCCACTACTTGGACCGGCCGCAGCTCATCGAATTCGTCACCCTCGTCGGGCAATACGATGCCTTGGCCGCGACGCTGAACACCCTCAGGGTTCCACTCGACTATCCGGAGTAGCGCCGCCGTCAGACCTCCAGAGGTCTTTCAGGTCGTAGCGTGTTCCTCTTCTTGCTGGAGAATCTCTCCATCAGTCGCCGGGAGGTGGGATCCTGCGCCGCAATCGCTTCCCGTGCCACCTCGACACTCATCCTGGTCGATCGCAAAGCACTGGCGGATCAATGGCGTGACCGGTTGCAGAAGCACCTCGGATTCGAGTGCGGACAGATCGGCGGCGGGCGATCCAGAACCACCGGCATCATCGACATCGCTCTGCTACCCACACTCGCCCGCCGCGGCAACGTAGAAGATCGTGCCAGTGGTCAACGACGGGGTTGGCGCCACCACATTCGACGCCACCCTGGCCAGCCTGGCCGTGCGGGGCACACTGACTCTGTTCGGTGCCGCCAGCGGTCCGGTCCCGCCGGTAGATCCGCAGCGGCTCAAGGCCGCCGGTTCGGTGTGCCTGACCCGACCATCGCTAGTGCACTTCACCCGCAACGTAGAGGAATTTAATTGGCGGGCAAACGAGTTGATGAACGCGATCAGCGCGGGGGCCGTCACGATCACCGTCGGCAGCAGCTACCCGCTGGCTGAAGCCGCCCGGGTACACCGGGACCGACCCGAGCGCAAGGACATCGGCGCCGTCGTCCTGCTGTCCGCTATCGGAACCGGATGACGCGCCCGGGAGTCAGCCGTTCTACCCGCCCGTGGCATTCGATCTCGGCCGACGGAACGTCTCGGGGGTCGACGCTGATCTCCGCACCTTTCCCGCTGACCCACAGGTGCAGGTGCTGGCCGCGGTAATGAATCGGGAAGCCCAGTGCGCCAAGGTACTCCGGCCAGTGCGGAGACAGCACGATGCGACCCGCACGCATCTCCAGGCCGGTGAAGCAGCGCTGCACGAAGTCGATGCTGCCGGCCATCGCGGCCAGATGAATGCCTTCCGACGTGGTGCCGCCCTGGATGTCGGCGACATCGGATTTGAGCACTTGTTGGAAGAAATCCAGCGCGCGCTGGCGATTGGCCCGGGCCAGCACCCATGCGTGCACGACCCCACTCAGTGTCGACCCGTGGGACGTGCGGGCCAGGTAGTAGTCGACCATCTTCGGGATCTGGTCGTGGTCCAGGTGGTAGTCGAGCCGATCGAGCAGCTCACGCAGTTCGTCCGAGGACAGCAGGTAGAGCAGCATCAACGCGTCGGCCTGCTTGGAGGCCTTGTATCGGTTGATGTCGTCGTTCTCGGCTTCAAGAATGCGATCGAGGCGCTGGATGTTGCCGTAGCGCTGCCGGTAGGCGTCCCAGTCCATTTCCGCCAGTTCCTCGTATCCCTCGAACTGGCTGATCACGCCGTCGTGGAACGGGACGAACATGCGCCGGCTGACGTGATCCCACTGCGCCAACTCGTCGTCGGTCAGTCCCAGCTTCTCGCGCAAATCCAACCGGTTGGGCAGCGGCATCAACTCGAGCGCGTCGATGGCCCGCAGGATCACCCAGACCGCCATCACGTTCGTGTACGCGTTATCGTTCACCCCGTCGAACGGCCGGTCCGGGTAACCGGAGTGGAATTCGTCGGGCCCGATGACGCCATTGATGTGATAGCGATCCTGCCCGGGATCGTATGTCGTTCTGCTGACCCAGAACCGGGCTATCTCGGCCAGCATCTCGGTGCCATAGTCGATCAGGTACGCCAGATCGCCGGTAACCTGGTAGAACTGCCACACGTTATAGGCGATGGCGGTGCCAATGTGGTGCGCGCGGTGGCTGGGATCGGGCAGCCACCGGCCGGACCGCGGATTCAGGTGCAGCTCGGGGCTTTCCTCCCGCCCGTCGCTGCCGGACTGCCACGGATACATCGCACCGCGGTAACCGGCCAGCTTGGCGGCGCGGCGGGCCTCCGGCAGGCGGCGATACCGGTATCGAAGCAGCGACCGGGTGACCGTGGGAAGTCGCAGGTTCAGCACCGGGAAGACGAACAGCTCGTCCCAGAAGATGTGCCCGCGGTAGGCCTCACCGTGCAGCCCACGGGCCGGCACCCCAACGTCGAGCTCCTCGCTGTTATAGGACACTGTCTGCAGCAGATGAAGCAGATGCAAGCGCAGAACCCGCAATTCATCGGTGTTGTCTGAGAACTCGATGGACAGCCGTTCCCACATATGCGCCCAGGCGAGCTCGTGGTCCTCACGTATCCGGGCGAATCGCCCCTGGCGGCCAAGCCTGCGCTCGGCTCCAATGGCCGGGTGGGACGTGGCGACATCACGCCCGGTCACCAGGGTGACGATCTTCTCCACGGTCAGCGTCTGACCCTCTTCCAGGTCGGTGAAGATCTCATGGCCGATCTCGAACTGTTCATCGAGTAGCTGATACGTCGCAGGTGCCGGCGTGTCGTCGCGCCACAAGCTGGTCCGCGCGGCCAGCGCGACCGGAATCTTCGACTGCGTGGTCTCGACGGTCATCAGCACCGAGTTCTCCGATAGCGCACGCTTTTCCAGCACCTGCAGATGACTGCTGGCCAAGCCTCGATAGCGCTCCACCAGGTCGTTGCGGATGTTGCCGTCAAGCGTCGAGCGGATCTCGATCGTGCCCGACCAGTCCTCGGCGACGATGATGGTTTCGAGCGCGGCCACATGCGCCATATGCATCGCCACGAAGCGGTGCTGGGTCACCGAGGTGGTGCGGCCGGCGCGGTCACGGAAACGCAGCTCCCGGGTCAGCACGGCGCTACGAAGATCGAGCGTCTGGCGGTAGGACAATAACGCCGCCCCGTCGACGTCAAACCAGTCGCCCCCGTCGATGCGGAACGTCAACGGAAGCCAGTTGGGCAGGTTCACCAGGCTTTCGTGGTCTGTTCGGGCACCGCCGACCAGATCCATTAGCCGGTTGTAGACGCCGGCGGCATAGGTTCCTGGGTAATGGATCTGACCGGCCTTCGATTCCGGTGCAGCCCCGCGGGTGGCGAAGTAGCCGTTGCCGAGGGTGCACAACGCTTCGCGCAGCTTTTCGTTGTGCGGATCGTAACCCTCGAACGTGTAAGTCCAAGCGCGGGTGTATGTCTGGCGCTCGTATGCCAGCCAGTTGCCGCCGCGGCGGACGAAGTCACGGACTTCGCCGGGGCTTCTCAGGGTGAAGCTGGCAGCGGTCGGGCGGTTGCCGTCCTCATCGTTTCGGACGACTATTCCGATGCCGCTGAATCGAATCGCGTCGAAGGCGTCTTCGTCGGTGAGGTCATCGCCGATGTAGATCGGCACCACCCGCCCCGTTTGAGGGATGCGATCGCGGACCCAGGCAAGCGCGGTGCCCTTGTCCCAGTCGATGTCGGGACGTAGCTCGACGACCTTGCGGCCGCTGGTCACCCGAAGGCCGTGCCCTCGTCCGTGCCGGTGTGCGGCCGCGATCACCTCGGCCACGCGCTCGGCTGCGACATTACGGTAGTGCACCGCGACGGCGAACCGCTTGTGTTCGACCCGTGCTCCCGGGAACTGGCTCAGCTCGTCGCGCAGGTCGGCGGCCGCACTCTCTAGCACCGGTACCACGGCGGCCGCCGCGTCGTACTGGTGGTAACTGCCGTCGGGACCGATCAGTTCGAAGCCGTGACTACCGGCGTACCAGATTCCCGGCAGCCCTACCCGGTCGCGGATATCCGCCAGATCCCGGCCGGAGAGGATCGCGACCGGGCACTGCTTCGTCAGGTGCTCAAGAGCCTCGGCCGCCCCAGCGACAAGTGTGGCCGCGTCAGGATCGGCCACGATCTCCGACAGCGTGCCGTCGTAGTCGAAACACATCAACGTCTGCCGGCCGGCGAGAATGCCGATCAGCTGGCCGTAAGAATCCAGCGCGTTCGGGCGCTCCGACATGCGTTTGTCACCGGTGCGGACCTCGATGTCGGCGAGGTCCAGGACCACCACGTCGGCACCGCCACGCAGCAGTTCGTCGGCACGCCCGTCCCGGTCGACACCGATGACGGCCGCGAAGCCGCCGTTGCGGGCGGTCTCCACCCCGGGCCGGCAAGCCTCAACGACGACCGATCGCTCCGGAACAACCCCCAGCTTGGCGACGGCTTGCAGGAGGACCGCAGCATCGGCCTTTGCGCCAGGCCCGGGTGCCTCGGCGATGGCGCCGAACAATTCAGCGATCCCGGCCGCTTGCAGCACCCGCTCGCACTGGCGGCCCGGGGAATAAACGGCCGTCGCGACGCCGGCCTCGCGCAACCTACGCGCCAGCATGGCCGTCGACTCCGGCGCGGGCTCGCCGGCCTCTGGCCGCCGGCACGCGACCACAACGTCGAGATCGAAGATTACGGCGTCATGCAGGCGCGGATCGATCGTGACCGGCAGCTTCACGCTCAAGCTCCTTACCCGAGCTCATCGGGGCTGCGCAGATACCGGTTAGACCAACCCAAACGTGCTCGCGCTGCCAATCATCGTGCGTGGGTAAACCGGCGAGAAGCTCCTGTGCGCGATCGGGGCCCTTTGGCAGCCGGTTGATGACAAAGGTCTATTTGAGGGTGTCAATTGAGGGTCTATTGAGCCGGTTTACCCAAACCGGCGGCTCGGGGAACGTCCACTGGCCGTCGCGTCATCCGGTCGATCTCGCCGCGGCTGGGCGTACCGCTGGTCCTGGCTTGCGCGCAAGGCGCCGTCTGCACCGCGCAGTATTCCACCGGATGCCCGCTGCCCTGGTCGCCACCCACATCGCTGGTGCGGCGGCGTGCACTGCGGCGCTATAGGCGTCGATGCGAGAGCGGGCCGAGCCGCAACCGCTCCGGAGCTGACTCCACACACAATGCGAACTTCGTGTGGGTCGTGCAATGTCTGGTCGTCGGTGAGGACCGAAATGTTGAGCTGGTCCGCATAGCTCCACACCGTGATGTTCATCGCACTGCCGGCCACTAACGGTCCGACCGAGTAGAACTCACGGAGCATCGCCCCGCCCATGCGACCTCGCTTACGCGGCCCCGGCACGTTCGAGATCGTTAGGTTCTGCGGCTTGGTCTGCGCTTCCCGCCTCGACAACCACCGGCCCTACGGATTGGCGGGTTACTCCAAAAGCCCGGACTCCGCCCCAAAACGCTGATCGAGCAACCGCAACGCACGGGCCCGAAACTCCGGTGGGTACTGAAGGGGCACAATCCTCCTATACGGAACTAAACCTGGGTAGCTCAGGCTGATCATTGACGCCCGATCTGAACCTCACTCCTGGGTATTTCGCTGACGTAGGGTTCGCCTCGTGAAACCTCCCATCCCTCCCATCAAACGGATCGCTCTGAGCACCGGCGGCGGTGACGCGCCGGGACTCAACGCTGTCATCCGCGCGGCCACCCTGGCCGCACGAAACCGCGACTGGGATGTCGTCGGGATCCACGACGGCTTCAACGGGTTGCTGTTCCCGGACGAGTATCCCGATGGTGGGCTGATCGAGCTGACTCGTGACAGGGTTCGCGGCATCATCCCCGAGGGTGGCACGATC
Source organism: Mycobacterium sp. (assembly GCA_019236925.1). Taxonomy (GTDB): domain Bacteria; phylum Actinomycetota; class Actinomycetes; order Mycobacteriales; family Mycobacteriaceae; genus Mycobacterium. The sequence goes on from JAFAID010000607.1 coordinate 7,810, forward strand.
ATCGGCACCACCAATCGGGGCAACCCGATCGCCTACCCGGTGCAACAGAGCGACGGCACCTGGATCGAAGTGGACCGGACCGAAGAGTTGCTCGGCCGCTTCGAGGAGCACCGAATCGATGCGTTGATCACGATCGGCGGCGACGGAACGATGTCGATAGGCCGCCACCTGCACGAGGCTGGGCTGCGTCTGGTCGGCGTGCCCAAGACGATCGACAACGATCTGGAGAAGACGACGTCGACGTTCGGCTTCGACAGTGCTGTCGCCTTCGCCTCGGAGTGCATCGACCGGCTGTTTTCCACCGCGACGTCGCATGGCCGGATCATCGTGGTGGAGGTGATGGGCCGCTACGCCGGATGGATAGCCCTGAACGCCGGCATGGCGTCGGGGGTGCACGCGATCCTCATCCCCGAGATCCCATTCAGCCTCAAGCCGGTGGCAGCTGTGATCACCTACCGCGAGCGGCACGGCGCGAAGTTCTCTATCGTCTGCGTCGCCGAGGGCGCTCGGCCGGTCGGTGGAGAGCCATCGATCGTGGGCAAGCCGGTGGGGCAGGCCGAACGTCTTGGTGGCATCGGCGCCAAGGTGGCCGCCGAGCTCGAACAGATAACCGGACGAGAGGCACGCACGGTCGTGCTCGGCCACTTGCTGCGGGGCGGTTCGCCGACCTCGTTCGACCGGTTGCTCGGCCTGCGCTTCGGCGCCGCTGCCGTGCGGGCCCTCGACGAAGGACACGACGGTGTCATGGTGGCTCTCGACCCGCCGACGGTGGACTACGTACCGCTCGCCGAGGCCACCAGCCGCCAGAAGAAGGTCCCGCTCGACTGCGACTCGATACTGACCGCCCGCGATATGGGGATCAACTTCGGCGACGAAATGCCCAGCCACAGCGCGATCGGACGATGACTGCGACGTGGCGGCGAAGGCAGCAACGACGGTGCCGACGCCGCCACCGGCCAACCGATGTCGGCACCCCAGCGCGCTCAGCGAGAACCGCTGGCCCTGATCTTTCGTGAATGGACTGGCGGTGAAGGGTGGCTGTCCAGGCCGCAATGAAGTCCCGACGTAGCAATGGTCCCTGATCACAACGGGCACCTGACCCAAAGGACCTCAACCGCTCCGGCACGGGGACCCGCAGGGTTACGATGAGCATCGGCTCAAGGCCGGTGGAACGCAAGGCCCGGACAGGGCCGGGGCGCCTGGTTCTGCTCACCGAACGACCTCGGCAGGCAACGCGGGGACCCAAGGCCGCGCGGCTGCTCGACGGGCTACAGGAGCAACAACCATGAACACGTCCATGAATATGCCGAAATACGTGCGGTTCTTTGAGGAATTCGGGATCGAGGACGTTCCGCTGGTCGGCGGAAAGAACGCCTCGCTCGGCGAGATGTATCGAAAGCTCTCCGATGAAGGGGTGCTGGTACCGAACGGCTTCGCCATCACCGCCGACGCCTACTGGCGGATGCTCGAGGCGGCGGGCGCTTGGCAGCCGCTGCGTGCCGCGCTCGACGGGCTCGATCCCAGCGACGTCGTCGACTTGGCACGCCGCGGCAAGCAGGCCCGCGAGAT
>JAFAID010000386.1 GCA_019236925.1 Mycobacterium sp.
GGCAGTGGCGGTTGCTTGACGACGAAGCCGCCCTTGGCGCCGACCGGCACAATGACGGCGTTCTTCACGGCCTGGGCCTTGACCAGACCGAGGATTTCGGTGCGGAAATCCTCCCGGCGGTCCGACCAACGCAGGCCACCACGCGCCACATAGCCAAATCGCAGATGCACACCTTCGACCCGCGGCGAGTAGACGAAGATCTCGAACTTAGGCCGCGGCAGTGGAAGTTCCTCAACCAGCTGCGCATCCAATTTCAGCGACACCACATTTTGGCTGCGAGCCGATCCCTGACGTGTCACAAAGTAATTGGTGCGTATGGTGGCCTGGATAAGCGAGGCGAATGCCCGCAGGACGCGATCGGTGTCCAGGCTCACCAACGCGTCGATATCCGCGGCAACTGCTGCTGCGGCAGCTTGAGCGTCGCGGCTCTTCGACGGGCCGGAAGGAGCCGGATCGAACAACGCCTCGAACAGCCTGATCAACGACCTTGCAGTATTGGGGTTTTCGTTCAACACCGATTCGATGTGGGACTGACTGTACGGAAAACACACTTGCCGCAGATATTTCGCGTAGCTACGCAGCAGCACGACCTGCTGCCAGGTCAGGTCGGCGCGCATCACCAGCTCGTTGAACCGGTCAATCTCGACGCGCCCTTCCCAGATCGCGGTGACCGCCTCGGCGAAACGTTTCGCGGCCGCTTCCCGCTCAGGACCCGACGAAGCCAACGTAATTGTCGGTTGCGGCGTGATCTTGAACTGGTAGATCCACACCGGCAATCCGTCCGGCCGAGTGACGGTGAACGGTCGCTCCTCGAGCACCACCACGCCCATGGATTGCAGCATCGGCAGTAACTGACTCAACGAGGCCGTTCGACCGCCCAAATACCAAGTCAGCCTTGCGGTGTCGTCATAGTTGCGGTCGGAGAGTACTAGCTTGACCGAATCGTCGGTCAGTTGTTCGACGATGGCGATATCGTTGATCGCGTCGGTTGGGGTGACGGCCTGTTTGTAGGCCTCGGAGAACGCCCCCGCATAGTGCTCGGCCTCGATGGCTCCGACGGCCCCGCCCGCCGCTTCGGTGGTCAGCCGGTCGGACCAGGTGCGCGCGGCTTGGGTCAGCAACGCCTGGATACGGACCCGATTGGCATCGGAGGTGTCGATCTGGGTAGCGCCGTCGGGACGCAGCCGAACCATGAAATGCAAAAGTGCCCAGGGTGATTCGGTAACGCGAGCGGTGAACTCGAGGCTGGTGCCGCCGAACTCTTGGACCAGGATGTCTTCGATCTGTAGGCGCACGGCCGTGGTGTAACGATCGCGCGGCAGGTAAACCAGACAGGAGACGAAGTACTCGAGTCGGTCAGCGCGCAAAAACAGCAGTACTCGGCGGCCAGATCCGAGATCCACCACGGCCTTGGCCATCGCCAGCAACTGCTCGGCACTGAGCGCGAAAAGCTCTGAGCGCGGAACGGTTTGGATAACGTCGAGCAGCAGCTGCCCCGGATGCCCAGCGTCGAGGTCGGCCAATGCGAGTGCCTCGCGAACGCTGCGCGAAATTATCGGGATCTCCAGGACGTCGGCATTCATCGCGGCCACCGTGAAGAGCCCGATGAGGCGGTGCTCAAAGACGCTGCCGTCGGCGTTTTCGCGGACCGCGAGGACATACGGGTAAGCGCCGAAGCGCAAGTAGCTGGCAACGTCTGTTTGTGCCAACGCCAGCAGTTCGTTGTCGTCGGTCAGGCGAGGACGGGAGGCCTTGCGCCGGCGCAGCACACCCAGGCTGGTGGTCGCGTCATCGCCGGACACGCGGCCGTTGTGCACTGGACAGCGTTGGTAGCCCAGCAGCGTGAAATGCCCGTCGGCCAGCCAGTGCAACAGCGCCGCCACATCGTCTCGGTTTGGCCCCGAGTAGCAACCGCCCGCGTTGGTCTCCACGTCGTTGGCCAGGTCGTCGAGGATGGCCATCATCGCGGTCGAGTCCGCTGCGACCCGACGCACATCGGCGAGCACACCCGGCAGCAGGCGTTCGGCTTCCTGCAGCCTCTCGCCCTCAACCGAGGGCGCAAGCTGTACATGGACCCAGGTCTCGTCGATACCGCCGCCCTCAGGGCTCTCTGCGGTCTTCGGCTCGACGCTTCGCAGCTTTCCGTCGGCGCTGCGGTGGACCTGGAACACCGGGTTCATGATCGCCGCATACGGCAGACCAAGCCGGTGCAGCAGCACCGTGACCGAATCCATCAGCATCGCGCCGTTATCGGTGACCACCTGCAGCGCGGGGCCAAATCCGGCCGCATCGTCCGCCGGATAGGTGGCGACTCGGCTTTCCCCCGCCGGCCGATGCAGACCAAGCCGGTAATGCGCGGCAAGCAGGGCCGGCGTCACCGCCGCGGCAGCGGCGAGGCCGACGGCCGACCCGCGGTCGGCTGCGGCATCGTCGTCGTGCGGGCCCTGGTAGGTGTCTGCGTATGCCTTGGATATCCACGCGGGGATGTCTTCCGGCTTAGCGAAGTTCGTCCAAGCCACAGCCCCCTGAAGGCTGCGGTCCGGCGACGATGCGGCCCGCGCAGCGGGCGGAGGAGGAGCCGGCCAGCCTGACCCTGATCCGCGATGACCCGTCATGCCGACTGCTCCTGCCTCAGCACGAATACCAGCGCTGGTAGGGGTGACACTAGTCGCGCGTCAGCCTTCGATGAGTCACCCTGTGCGGACGCGCCGCTTCGACACCGAGCCGTCCGACCTTGTTCTCCTCGTATGCACCGAAGTTGCCTTCGAACCAGAACCACTTGGCCTCGTTGTCCTCGTCGCCCTCCCACGCCAAGATGTGAGTGCACGTGCGGTCGAGGAACCAGCGGTCGTGGGAGATCACCACCGCGCAGCCGGGGAATTTCTCCAGCGCGTTCTCCAATGAGCCCAGCGTCTCGACATCGAGGTCGTTGGTGGGCTCGTCGAGCAGGATCAGGTTCCCGCCCTCTTTGAGTGTGAGCGCCAGATTGAGCCTGTTGCGTTCACCACCGGACAAAACGCCGGCCGGCTTCTGCTGATCGGGCCCCTTGAAACCGAACGCCGAGACGTAGGCCCGCGACGGGATCTCGTTCTGCCCGACCTGGATGTGGTCCAGCCCGTCGGAGACGACTTCCCACACGGTCTTCTTCGGGTCTATCCCGGCCCGAGACTGGTCCACGTAGCTCAGCTTGACGGTCTCGCCCACTCTGACGGTGCCGCTGTCGGGCTGCTCGAGCCCGACGATGGTCTTGAACAGCGTGGTCTTGCCAACGCCATTGGGACCGATGACTCCGACGATGCCATTGCGGGGCAGCGTGAACGACAGGTCCTTGATCAGCGTGCGTCCCTCGAACCCCTTGTCGAGGTGCTCGACTTCGACCACCAGATTGCCCAGCCGCGGGCCGGTAGGGATCTGGATCTCCTCGAAGTCCAGCTTGCGCGTCTTCTCCGCTTCGGCGGCCATCTCCTCGTAGCGCTGCAGTCGGGCCTTGCCCTTGGCCTGGCGAGCCTTGGCGCCGGACCGTACCCACGCCAGCTCGTCCTGCAATCGCTTCTGCAGCTTGGCGTCCTTACGGCCCTGCACCGCCAGCCGCTCAGCTTTCTTTTCCAGGTAGGTGGAGTAGTTGCCCTCGTACGGGTAGGCACGGCCGCGATCGAGCTCCAAGATCCATTGCGCGACGTTGTCCAGGAAGTACCGGTCGTGGGTCACCGCCAGAACCGCCCCTGCGTAAGCGGCCAAATGCTGTTCGAGCCACTGCACGCTCTCGGCGTCCAGGTGGTTGGTCGGCTCGTCGAGAAGCAACAAGTCCGGTTTGGACAGCAGCAACTTGCACAGCGCCACCCGGCGGCGTTCACCGCCGGAGAGATGCGTCACCGGCTCGTCCGGCGGCGGGCAGCGCAGGGCATCCATGGCCTGCTCGAGCTGGGAGTCGAGGTCCCACGCGTCGGCGTGGTCGAGTTCCTCTTGCAACCGGCCCATTTCTTCCATCAACTCGTCGGAATAGTCGGTGGCCATCAGTTCGGCGACTTCGTTGAAGCGGTCGAGCTTGACCTTGATGTCGCCGAGCCCTTCTTCGACGTTGCCGCGAACGGTTTTTTCCTCGTTCAGCGACGGCTCCTGCTGCAGGATGCCGACGGTGGCATCAGTGGCCAGGAAAGCTTCGCCGTTGTTCGGCTTGTCCAGCCCGGCCATGATCCGCAAGACGCTCGACTTACCTGCCCCGTTGGGACCGACGACGCCGATCTTGGCGCCCGGATAGAAGCTCAGCGTGACGTCGTCGAGGATGACTTTGTCGCCGTGCGCCTTGCGGACCTTTTTCATCGTGTAGATGAACTCAGCCATGCCGCGGTGTTGCCTTTCTGATGTCGCGAGGTTGCCCGCGACCCATCCTAGGCAACGGTCCGACTCCTCCTCGCCTCGCGGCGGCGCCGCGCTAAGCCGACAGCGGCACCGGTGTGCCCTCGTCCTCCGAGCTCGCGTCGTCGGCATCATCGACGTCGTTGGCGTGCTCCGAAGTTGCGGTGGATCTGATGCTGGTGCCGGCGTCTTCGGGTGTCGTGTTGGGATGCCCTGACTTCTCAATCCGCACGATGCCACGCGATAGGTCGGGTCCCACCGCGGTGGCGCGCATTTCCAGGGACGACCGGCGGATACCCTCGCGGTCTTCGTACTCGCTCGTGAAGACGTGACCGACCGCAATCACCGCATCACCTTTGCCTAGCGCTGCACCGGCTCCGGCCACCAACCGCCCCCAACAATTGACAGTGATGAACAGCGAGTTTCCGGGCTCCCAGGTGCCCTCCCCGGTGCGCCGGCGCGCGTTGCTGGCCACACGGAACTTGAAGACTTCTTGGTCGCCGACTTTGCGGCGAACCGGATCGGTGACGATTCTGCCGACTACCGTCAGTGGTGTTTCGAACATTGTTCATTCCTTCCCTGTTGGCGGCCGTGTCTTGGTGGCGACTCGGGCGATCCCGATGCCGCACCACAGCCGGTGCTGCCAGCCATTCAGCCCGGTATCGCCGACGACTCCATGCTCGTTCCGGGCGAGAAGCACCAATACGCGGCGACCTTGTGGAGAAGGCTGCGTTTGTGGATAAGGAACGAGGCAAGGTGCGTCGTCACATCCGCCACAACAGCCGCTGGGCCGCGGGGATGCTCGTTATGCCCGCCTACGAGCGACAAATGTCGCTTTCCCTTTCTTTACCGCGAGCTTGTCGCTCAGAGCGTTTAGGGGGCTGCGCCCCGGTGTGGGGAGATGGAAATTCGGCTTGAGTGCCCAGGACGCTCACCAGGGCATTCGTCCTATTTCCGAGTGAGCTTCATATCCCTTCCGGGGGACGCCTCGCGGGCGTGAAAATGGGGTCGGGTC
>JAFAID010000444.1 GCA_019236925.1 Mycobacterium sp.
TGCATCCCGGATACCAGACCCGCAACTGGGCTGAGCGGCACGCCGATGGCCGCCCGTTGGATCTCGTCCAGCACCACCATGCCCACGTGGTCTCGCTGCTCGCCGAACACGGTCGGCTCGGTGAGCCGGTCATCGGAGTGTCGTTCGACGGCACGGGTTATGGCTGCGACGAAACAATCTGGGGCGGCGAGATTCTGGCCCTCGGTCCGGATAGCCACCGTTTTGTCCGGGTCGGGCACCTGTTGCCGGTGCCGCTGCCCGGCGGCGACGCGGCGGTGCGCAACCCGTGGCGGATGGCGCTGTCTCAGTTGTGGACGGCCGGCGTCGACTGGACTCCGGATCTGGCCCCGGTCGCCACGGCTAGTGCTGCTGAATTACGGCTTATCCGTTCGCAATTGGATAACAACGTGGGCTGTGTGGCGTGTTCGAGCATGGGCCGGCTGTTCGACGCCGTCGCCTCGTTGCTCGGGGTGCGGCACCGCATCGACTACGAGGGCCAGGCCGCTATCGAACTCGAGGTGCTGGCCGACTCGGCCCGTGCGCAAGTGGTCCCGTTGCGGATGGACGTGCGCACCGACGGAGTGGTCGATCCTATCGGCATGGTGCGGGCAATCGTGTCGGCGCTACGCGCGGGCGCCGAACCGGTGGCGCTGGCTGCGGGCTTCCACCAAGCGGTCGCGGACGCGGTTTCAGACGTGGTCAGCCTGATTGCCGGCGAGGTGCGGATGGTGGGCCTCACCGGTGGCGTCTTCCAGAACGTCCTGCTGCTACGCCAGTGCCGAGAGCGGTTGCAGCAGAACGGATTCGAAGTTCTGACACACCAGCTGGTCCCGCCGAACGACGGGGGGCTGGCGCTTGGTCAGGCCGCGGTGTCGGCGCTGACGGCGCTCGAGGAAGAACGAGGGGAGGAACGCATCGATGGCTAACGATGTGACGACCACTGCGATCGACCGCGGGCTGGATGCCGACTTGGCCGCCGATCTGGCCGCCACTTCTTTCACCTTGGCCAAACGGTTCGCGGCGGGCGCCACAATGTGGTCCATCGCGCCTGGCTGGGAGCCGCATGCTCTGCATATCGCGGTCGAGTTCATCCATCCGGTGATCGTGGGCAAGCGGGCATTGCCGGCCGTCGCAATCACCGGGCCGGATGTCGTCGACGTCGTGCGAGTGTCGGTGCGGCCGGGCGACATCGTGGTCGCCGTGGCCGGCGCCGACGACCCCGAGGTGCGATCGGTCATGCACCGAAGCCGGGCGTGGGGCGTCACGACGGTTTGGATAGGTAGCGGCGGGCGACCCAAAGCCGGCATGGCCGACCACGTGTTGTGGTTGGACGACCCCGACTCCAGAGTCCCTGCGACCGGCGGATTCGTGTTGTTCTACCACCTGCTCTGGGAGCTGACCCACGTCTGTTTCGAGCACCCCGGGCTGCTGAAAGAAACTTCTGAGTGCACCGACGAAGTCTGCGTCACCTGCAGCGACGAAGGCCGCCTCGGCGAGGTGCTGACCGCGACGGCCGACGGCCTGGCGACCGTGCGCACCGCCAACGGCGTCGAAACGGTCGCGACCACGCTGGTCGACCCAGTGGCCGCTGGCGAGTTGGTGCTGGTGCACGCCGGCACGGCAATCAGCAAGGTGGGGTGCGATGACTGACGAGCCGACGAACTTCCTCTACCCATTCATCGATGCGCAGGAAGACGATCCCAAGTCGTTGCTCGCCGACCTGGCCGCGTCAGCGCAGGCCAAGGCCGCCGAAAGCCTGTCGCTGCGCCGCTCGACACTGGAAGCCAACGCCGAATTGATCGGCAGCGCCGCCGCCGAGATGGCGCGTCGCTTCAGCACTGGCGGACGGCTGTTCACCTTCGGCAACGGCGGAAGTTGCACCGACTGCACCACTTTGGCGCGACTGTTTGCCCAGCCGCCAGTCGGCCAGCCGCTGCCGGCCTGGTCGTTGACGGCCGATCAGGCCATCATGACCGCGCTCGGCAACGATGTTGGGTTCGAGCTGGTGTTCGTCCGGCAGTTGATCGCGCGCGGAAAAGCCGGCGACATCGCAATCGCGATGTCGACCAGCGGAAGTTCGCCGAACTTGATGGCCGCGTTGAAGGAAGCGCGCCATCGCGGCATGTACACCGTCGGCTTCGCCGGATACGACGGCGGCGCGTTCGCGAAAAGCCCGGATGTCGACGCGTGCTTCGTGGTTCGCTCACAAAGTGTGCACCGGATTCAGGAATCCCAAGCGCTGCTGGGCTATCAGCTGTGGCTGGCAGTGCACGAGCAGATGGCTACCCAGCCAGCGGAGGCCTTATGAGTAAGTCGTCAAGCGAATACTTGGCCTCGGGGCCGCGTTTCGGCGAGGGCGAGGTGATCGAGCGGATCGAGTCATTCCGCAGACGCCGCCCCCGATTGCTCGACGATCATGTGACGCTCGCGCACGGCGCCGGCGGCAAGGCATCGGCCGCTTTGGTGGATGCCGTTTTCATGGAGGCGTTCCGTAATCCGCTGCTGGAGTCGCTCGGCGACGGAGCAGTGATCAGCTTGCCGGGCGGCGAGCGGCTCGTGATGTCCACTGATTCATTCGTGGTGCAGCCCAGGCGTTTTCCCGGCGGCTCGATCGGCCAGCTCGCGGTGCACGGCACCGCCAACGATCTGGCAGTGGCCGGTGCTGTACCGCAATGGATCTCGGCTGCCTTCGTGCTCGAGGAGGGCTTCTCGATCGCCGAGTTGAAGGAGA
>JAFAID010000446.1 GCA_019236925.1 Mycobacterium sp.
GTCTATTTAGCCTACCGAAGCTCTTCGTGTATGAGTAACATTTAGATTAACCAAACCTAACTTGCAGCCGCCTGGCCAAGCACAGGCTCTGGTTAAGAGCAGCCCGTTGACCAGCAGAAAGCTCGGCGATGCGGCCGTTCGGCCAGCAACGGCGCAACGCCGCACCGGGGCCGTCGATCGCCCCCACCCATCACTACTCCTCAAAGCACCGACCCGCGATGGTTAAACGGCCCTCATTTACACAAGGCGACGATCTGCTCGTTGGTCACCTGAGCATGATGCAGCCGGGCGGACTGGGCCGAATCATCGTTGCTCACCCCGGCCAGCGCGTTCATCGCGATGTCCTGCAGATCAGCGGCGAAGGCGCGGATCCCCGCGGCCAGCGGTGCTGGGGTTGTCGGGTCCAGGCGCGCGAGCAGATAGGAGCCGCCCGCGGCCATCGACAGCCGGGCGTTGGCCGCGACCGCCTGCACCGCGACGGGGTCAGGACCCAGATCGGCGTGGGTTTGCCGTCCCACCGCGCTGCGCACGGTGTCGAAGGCGCTGCAGGCGTGCATTTTGGCGACCTGCGGGTCGGTGGCCGCGGGGCTGCTGGCGTTCGGGGGGCGCAGCAGTGCCCAGGCGGCAAGGACCACGGCGATGAGGGCGACTGCCAACGCGATGACGGCGACCCAACGCGACAACCACGGTGATCCTGGCGGTGGCGCACCGGAATCGGCTGGCGCCTTGTGCGTCGGCTCGGCCTCCGAGCTGAACTCTGACCCGATGTTATGCGACATGAGGCGATGGTAAACGCTGCCGCATCCGCAAACCGGCGCCCGCGACCCCGTTTACCAAGCCTTGCGCTTGCCGTGACCTACTGCGCGGCGGCGACCCCGGCATCTCGTGCTGGGTGCAGAACCCTCGTGGGGCACCTGTTGGCCGAGCTCACCCGCCATGTGTCGCCGTGGCGGGCGGGCAAGGCGTTGAACACCACACGTCCACCAGGAGCCGGGCAACGGGCGGCGAGTTCGACGACACCGCGCAAACTGCTGTCGTCCGATCAGCCGAAGTTCTGAGAAACTTCAGCCGGTCTTTCAAGCGGTGTGATTCAGTTAGGCGGCGCCGCCGCTGCTGGGTTAGGAGTACGCTGCGGCGCCGCCAGTCTGAGGGGGTGAGGCCTACGGCTGGCATCTGGCCCTCGTTCTTAGATACCAGCCCAACCTGAGGCTTAGACCAGCAAAAACCTGAGGCTTAGATAAGCAAAGCACAAGTTTATTGCCAGCATCCGATGGCGGGGTTGGTGTGTGGGGCCCGCGCCGCTCCACCGTCGAGAGCTCCGATGCCGTACGTGCTGTTGCCAAGAGCCAAGTGGAGTTGGCCGATGCCGTGGGCCAGGCCCGACTACCCCGACTACACGGACACACGTGGAGGCAGATCGCAGTCATGCTCGGCACCAGCCGCCAGGTCGCTCAGGAACGCTATGGCGGAGCCAGCCGAGCATCCGGCGATGTCACCTCCCGCGCTTACCGTCGAAGTGGAGTCCGCTTTGGACGACACTCGGGCGCCGGGACGGCCTATCTCGGTGGGAAGGAGGAAAAGGACGATGACAAGTAAGAGGGATGCAAGTCTCGCCGGCAAGCACCTTGCGAGCAAGTCGTCGACGAAGGCGCAAAAGAGGGTTGCCGCCAACACCGCGAACGCGATCTGGTTCTACAACCACACCAAGCGCGGCGACGTCGTCCAAATCGTCAACACCCTCGGCGGCACGCTCCCCGGCACCGACGGGCTCGGCGGTTGGAACATTCCGTGGGAGCAGTGGCGCGCCGGCAACGCCAACGCCTGAATCGGCTTCGTGAAACGACGGGGAAGAAGCGGCGGGGACGGTTTCGCGGTCAGCGAGGATGCCGCAGAATCTGAGCTGCGCTGATCAGGTCCGAACGTGCGTTCGTTATCAACGCGATGAACTGGTCATATTCAGGTTGTGTAGTCCTGGGGCCAAACGCCGTACACAAGCCCGAGGCGGTGGCGACATCGTCTGTTGCCTGCCGGATGCGAGGAGTTATCCGTGAGTCGGGACTGGGCAACATATCCCGGAATGCCCCATCCGAGTCGGCGAGCTGCTGACACGCCGTCTTCGTCGCGTTCCAGTCCTGGTTCGCCACCCCGTTGGTCATGGCTGTCAGCGCCGATTCCATTTGCTGATCGACCGACTGAAGCTTCTGTAGATAGTTAGACGCCGTTGTCGCGTCGGCGACCCCGGAGACCGTGGCCGACGGCGTCGCGGTCGCCGTGCTGAAGGCACTGGCGCTGGGCGGGCTGGCCAGCTCGGTGCCGCCGGCGACAAGCACGGCCACACCGATGGCACCGCACGAGATGACGACCCCCGCCACCCGGGCCGACGACTTCGCCCGGCACCAAAACGGACCCGACCGCGTGGGTGGTCGCTCACTCATATCCCGCGTTGCCATGTCAGCTTCTCCCACGAACCGATAGCGAACATCGCCTTCCGAGCATAACCCAACAGTAGGACGGCAAACGCCGCATCGGAGGCAATGGCCAACCTGGCCCAAAGCAAGCGCAAGGGCAAGAAGTAAGCCCAGGGTCAGCGAAGTACGGACGAAGGCTTGTCGTCTTGTCCATGGCGCGCCCGGTGGGTCGCCACGGACCGGGCATTGGCGGATCTAGAGAAACGAGTTATGTGGTCGCCTTCGGGGACGCACGCGCATGCGGGAAAATTGGGTGCAGTCACTCGCCCTCGATTTCAAGGCCTGGCGCGCACGAGGGGCGAATCGCGCCGATGCCATCGAGTGGGCTGCGGTTTTAGCGTAACTCACTCCGATTTCCGGGTCAGACGCCACCGGTGATCGCCTGCCGCACCCGATCGCCGCAGGTCACCGTGTCTCATTTCTTGTCTCACCGCGGCGTGTCTCAGATCCGTTGTGCCGCAGGCGGTGAGACGGTGTGGCGGTGAGCGCCACCCTCGGCTACGCCCGCGTGAGCACCGCCGGCCAGGACCTCGACGCCCAACTGGCCGCGCTGACTGCCGTCGGCGTCGATGCAGCGCGGATATTCAGCGACAAGCTGTCCGGATCGGCCAAGACCGCCCGCCCCGGGCCGGCGGCGATGCTGGACTACGCCCGTCCCGAAGACACCCTGGTGGTCGCGTGGCAAGAACAAACCCAAGAGGTGCTGGTCGAGCGGCAGCGCTGGATCGACCAACACCTGAGCCGCGGCCAAGACCGGGGCGTCGACCACGGCATCGAGCTCTGACTACAGCCTGGCCGCCGGTCGCACGCTTTGGGGGAGTGTTCTTGGCGACTTCCGGGGACCGCAGGGGCGGTGGTCTGATGCGTTGTGCCGCGGCGGGTAGGCGCTGAGACACCCAATTTGGCTGTCGATTGCGCCCGCGTCATAAGACCCGTTAACGAAGTGACCGGTTTCGAACTCCCAGGCACCGGCGCGGTGAGACGCTGAAGGGTGCCGTGGATCCAAACGGGCGAGGGGGAGTGAGGCTTATGTCCGGCCGAGCTGACGTTGATCCCACGGATGCCGCGGCGGGGGAACGGTATCCGCAGGGCCAGGCGACATTACCGGTCAAAGACTTGGGCCGGCTGCTGCTGCGCTGCGCCGATCGACCCGGTCTGGTGGCGGCGGTGAGCAGCTTTCTGGCCGGCGTGGGCGCCAACATCGTGTCGCTAGATCAGCATTCCACCGAGCAGACCGGTGGGATGTTCATGCAGCGCACCATTTTTCACTTGCCCGGGTTGGCCGCCGCCCGAGACGCGTTAGAACACGACTTCGGTGAACGGGTCGCCGCACCCTTCGGCATGGATTTCCGCCTGACGGAGGCGTCCAAGCCCAAGCGGGTGGCGATCATGGCGTCGACGGAGGACCACTGCCTGCTTGATCTGCTGTGGCGCAACCGCCGGGGTGAATTGGACATGTCGGTGGTGATGGTGATCTCCAACCACCCCGACCTCGCCGATGAGGCACGCCCGTTTGGTGTGCCCTTCCTGCACGTCCCGGCGAGCAAGGACATCCGCGAAGAAGCCGAACGACGCCAGCTTGACCTGCTGCGCGGAAACGTCGACCTGGTGGTGCTGGCGCGCTACATGCAGATCCTCACACCGCATTTTCTCCACGAGGTGGGTTGCCCGCTGATCAACATCCATCACTCGTTTCTGCCGGCGTTCATCGGTGCGGCGCCCTACCGGCGGGCCAAGGAGCGCGGCGTCAAACTCGTCGGCGCGACCGCTCATTACGTGACCGAAGATCTCGATGAGGGACCGATCATCGAGCAGGACGTCGTGCGGGTGGACCACCGTCACAGCGTCCACGACCTGACGCGTCTGGGTGCCGATGTCGAGCGCGCGGTGTTGTCGCGGGCCGTGCTGTGGCACTGCGAAGACCGCATCGTCCGATACGGCAGCCAGACCATCGTCTTCTGAATTCTGTGCAGGCGCTTGCGTCGACGCAGATACCGTGAGCGTCGTGTTTCTGTTGCGATAAGGTGGCAGGCTATAGACGCTTCGCTTTCCGCGAATGACGCTGAGCTGCATGAATTCTGGCGCGACTTTGTGTCCTGGGATGTCGATCGAGGGGGCCACATCGCCGCCCCGCCGCGGTCGGTGACATCAACCTGCTGCTTTCCAATCTGAAGCGCGAGGGTTACGTCCAGGTCCCCGAGGCGTTTTCCGAAGCGTGCATCGCTCCGATCCGCGCAGCCGTGGGGAATTCCTCTGCTGTTCGCGTTCGTCTGGACATCTCTTCCGCGCCCTAATTTAGATTTAGAACGGCCCTCAACCCGCCCGCTGGTACACGAGCCAGCGCATCTCGATCGGGCTTTTTTCCCGCTCGACGTCGAACACGTCGAGGCCGCTCACCCACTCGGCATACCAGCTCGTCGGCGGCCACGCGCCGTCAGGCAGGTGCGCTTTCTCGTACTCATATACGGAGTCGTCGGCCACAAGCCCAAGCGGTAGTGCGGCTGCCGCAGTAGACATTTCGTCCTGCGTGAAGATGGTCGTGTAGCACTGCTGCCCGAGTTCACGCGCCGCATCGTCGGGCGTGTAGTCCTCGTGCGCCAAGAAGGCGTTGAAGACCAAGCGTCCACCGGGAGCGAGGCAATGTGCGGCGAGCTCGAACATGTCGCGCAACTGCTGCGTCGTCCGGAAATCGGACACCACTTCGGACAGCAGAATCAGCTGGTAGTCCTGTCGGAGATCGTCCATGGTCGAGAACACGTCGCGCTGGATGACGCGCACATTGAGGGATTCCCGTTCGGCGTCGGAGCGGATCATGTCGGCGAACTTCGCCGTCAACTCGACCACGTCGACCGGATGGCCACGTCGTGCCAAGGCCAGGGCATTGCGCCCAGTTCCCGCGCCGATATCGAGCACGCGATGCGCTCCGGGATCGGTCGCTTCATTCGCCAGTGCCCATATGCGCGCATCCGGTTCGGTGCCGAACAGCGGCGGCTCGCGCGTGCCGATCCAGTTCTCGTAGGCGCCCTCGACCGTCCACCATTCGGCTTTGATGTGGTAGTTGAGGACCGGGCCGACGGGAGCATCGAAAGATATGACGATGTTCGAACGTGGGGATGCCGCGTAGGCCTCTGCCAACTGGCCCTCCAGCACCGTCTTGGTATGAGCGAGTTCTTCCGCCGTAAACCTTCTGCCCACATCGGCAAAGATGTTGGCACACATGGTCAGGTACTCGTCGACCATGCTTGGAACGGCGGGCAGCGTGATCTGCCCGGTTACCACCGATCGGCGATACAACCGCCGCACCATGGACTCGTTCAGCCGCGTCGGAGTGACCGATCTCAGGGGTGGATTCTCCATCGCACCTCTTGTACACGACCGAGCCCGCCTATGCCAGACCCAGACATCGCAACCGTCACCGGGACGTGGACAAGCCCAGTGATCGTGCTCGGCGCGCCACAAGACCAGGTTGAACAGCAGGCCCTGCGACTCGTCCGCCGGCATGCGCTGCGCGCGGCGAATGCCTGGCATCTGGCAGTCGCCGCCATCGTCGTTCCGCTGCTGCTGGAGCCCAGCGAGCCGCGGGCGTTCGCGTCGCGTGACGAAGCACAACGCCAGGTCGCCGAAGAGCTTGGGTCCGTCCCGATCTGATCGTCTCGAATCTAGACAAGCGAGGCAGATCAATTCACGCCGAGCGGCCGCGGACACGGTTCAGGCAGAGTGGCGCAGTTCGTGCTCGACAGCGCGGCGAATCCACGACGAGACGGAGCGGTCGTCTGCCGCCGCGGCGGCGCGTACCTGCTCAAGCAGCTCGGGTGGGAAGCGGACCGGCATGGTGGCCGTGAGCCGGCGGCGTCCTGGTCCCTGGGGTTGCTGATTTTCGGGCGGGCATAGAACTCGTAGGGCTGGTTCATCTGTCTCTCCGGTATTGGTCGGCGACCTCGGTCGGCGGGACCGACGCCGTATCGACTCGGCCCGTCATTCCCGACGCGACGGCCCGCACCAGCGGACGATCCCGTCCGAAAGAAGAACGCCTGACCTGGGCCGGCCGTCGCTGCTGTGAGACGCGCCGAAGCGTTGTTGTCTCTCGCAATACGGCGTCTACCGCGCCGGTCTCAAGCGCCGGATTGCCTCCACGACCGATGGGTGTAGACACAAGTAGACTACACGTATGTCTACATCCACGACGACGATCA
>JAFAID010000505.1 GCA_019236925.1 Mycobacterium sp.
CAGCACCAGGCTGAACAGGAACGGGATCCGCCAGCCCCACGAGGTGAATGCCTCAGCCGACAGCGTTGCCGACAGCAGGGTCATGCCGCCGGTGCCGAGCACAAGCCCCATCGGCACCCCAAGCTGAGCGAAACTGGCAAGCAGCCCCCGCTTGCGTTGGTCACCCCACTCCATCGCAATCAACACGGATCCGCTCCACTCCCCGCCGATCGCCAGGCCCTGCACCACTCGCAGCAGCACCAGCAGCAGCGGCGCGGCCACGCCGATCGCTGCGGTGCCGGGCAAGATGCCGACGATCGCCGACGAGATGCCCATCACCAGCAACGTCACGATCAGTGTGGCCTTGCGACCGATCCGGTCGCCCCAGTGCCCGAAGATCGCGGCGCCGATCGGGCGGGCGACGAACCCGACCGCGTAGGTCGCGAACGACGCCATCGCGCCGGCGTACGGGCTGGACGCGGGGAAGAACAGGTGCGGGAAAATCAATGCCGCGGCGGTGTTGTAGAGGAAGAAGTCGTACCACTCGATCGTGGTGCCGATCGAGCTGGCCAACGCCGCGCGTCGCACCTGCACCCGCTGTCCTGCCGGGTCAACCTCCAAGCTAAGGGCGACCTCGTTGTCTCCGACGACCACAATGACCTCCGCTTGCGTGTGCGACCCCACCCTTAGTGTGAAGGTCGAAGCGGGGCAGCACCGGAAATACGGACGTTGTTCACTCAGGCGGTGAGCCGCCGGCGATCACCTCGCCCAGTGCGGGCATTCGGTGTGACCGTCGGCCGCGGGGCAAGAAAGCTAGCATCCTTGCATGCCGAAAACCGCACGTCATCGGGGCATGTCCAGTGCGGCGCTTGTGACAGCGGCTGGGTTCACATTCGCCGCGCCGGCCCACGCCGACAACGACGTCCAGCAGGACTGTGCCGCCAAACCGTGGTCGCAGTTACGGAAGTGCCTGCGGCGTTACGAGGTACTTCTCTCCGGTCGCCCGCTTGACGTAGGCGTTGAACGCATCGGGCTGGAGCATGCCGGCGAGTGAGACTTCCCGGGTGTAGGCACTCGCGAACGTCGTGGTTAGTTCCGCCGCGACCCGGGCCCGGAGCCGACCAATGGTCTCGGCGCCGGCGTTCTGGAGGAATGCGGTGAGCAGCCAGCCTCCGACGCCCCACGCCATGCCGAAGTTGCGATTGAGGACCGTCGGACCGGTGTCGAGCCCGCCGTAGATGTACACCTGCTTGTGGACGGTCGACCCATAGCGTGAGTACTCCACCGCGGTCGAGCTCGCCGCTTCTTCCATGGCAGTGAGAATTTGGCTTGCCAACCCGCCCCCACCCGTGGCGTCGAACGCAAGTGTTGCCGACGTCGCCGTGAGCGCCTCGGTGAGATCTGTCGTGAACGACGGCGACGACGAGTTGCAGACGTGAACTGCGCCAAGCGACCTCAGCAGCTCTTCTTGGTCGGTCTTGCGCACGACATTGACAAGAGGCACCCCGTCGCTGATGCAGAGCTTGACAAGCATCTGGCCAAGATTCGACGCCGCTGCCGTGTGCACCAGTCCGGAATGACCCTCGCACCGCATGGTTTCCAGCATTCCGAGAGCCGTCAACGGATTGACGAACGACGATGCCCCATCCCTCGCCGTTGCCCCCTCAGGCAAAACCAGACAGGCGGAGGCATCAACCACGCGGTACTGCGAGTACATTCCGCCGCCAGCGATGCCCACCCTTTTTCCTAAAAGAGCCTGCGCCGCCGGCGACGACCCCGCGGCCACCACGGTGCCCGCACCCTCAAGACCCACTGGGAGTGATTTGTCGACTCGCCCCGAAAGCCCACCCAGGGCCCCCGCTCCCAACGATGCAGTGACGGTGGGGCGCTCCGGTGTGCCCGCTACCGTCGCAGTAGTCATGTCGGCGCCGGCGATAAGGACGCCCAGGTCAGAGGGGTTGATCGGCGAGGCTTCCACGCGCACCAACACCTCGTTGGCGGCCGGGGCCGGAACGGGGACCTCTTGCAGCGAGAGCTCGAGCGTGCCCTGCGATGTCACCAACGAACGCAGTTCCAATGTGTTAGCAGGCAAATCTGCGGTCATGGGTGATGCCTCGTTCCTGTTGTGGATGTGTCGTTGCCGGTATGAACCCGCAACACACTCTGGGATGTTCCCTGACACCGGCGCGGTCGTACCCAGAGCCGAAGCGTTACGCGGCGGCGGCGCGGGTGACGTTCTAGGACGACCGGGTACCGGACACAGGCCGGTGTCGGTGCCCACTCGAGTCGGTGCCGTGGGGGCAGTCACGCGATCGGGCGAAAGGCGATGACGGCGATTGGTCGGGCTGCCGCAGATTGCTGGTAATGGCGGTATGGAGACGATGCACCCGCCGCTAAGTGGAACAGTCGATCGCGTTCGGCACCGACCACTTCCTCGGCCAGGAAAGACCCCTTGAAGCCACGTCCTAACAGAGTGACCTCGGGATTGACCTTGATGTTGTGGTACCAGGCGGGGTTGTTGGGCGCCCCGAAGTTCGACGCGATCACGATGACGCGTCCGGCGTCCGTGAAGTACACAACGGGCGTAGTGCGGGTAACACCCGTTTTTGCGCCGGTGTAGCTGAGCACAAGCGCCGGAAACGGTGCAACGGATGACAACCGTCCGCCGGTGAGCCGAATCAAGATCGGGTCAATCCGGGGTCCCACCTTGCGGATAACCCTGATGCCCAGCGCGGTGCTTGCGACCCGTGTGACGAGACGATGCCCAAGCGAGTTGCCCAGCCGTATGTCGGGAAGGCTCCCAGCTCGCGCCTCGCGGAACATCACGTCAGGCTCCTGAAGATCTCTGCGACAGAGCCCTCGCGCGCCTGCCGAAACCTGGTGCCTGCCCACATTGCCATTCCGTGTGGATCGTCTGATTCGGCAGCCGCCTTCTGAAGTGGAGCTGTCATGAATCCGATCTGCGGGAAGCCAAATGGGGCTTGCTTGCCATACCGATCGACGAAGCCGTTCCGCAAGGCGCGTGCATGGCGACCGGTGAACGCTCGGGTCACAATGGTCTCGTCGAAAGCCCCGTCGTGCAATGCCGCTCGATATGTCGGGTG
>JAFAID010000686.1 GCA_019236925.1 Mycobacterium sp.
CGATCGTCGGATCCGGCCCGGCCGCGATGTATGCCGCCGACGAACTGCTCACCCAACCCGGCGTGCGGGTCAACGTCTTCGAAAAACTGCCCACCCCATACGGTTGGGTTCGCGCCGGCGTCGCACCGGACCACCAGAGCACCAAGCGGGTCACCGCGCTCTTCGACCGGATCGCCCGTCGCCGCGAATTCCGGTTCTTCCTCAACATCGAGGTCGGCAAGCACCTGAGCCACGACGACCTGCTCGCCCACCACCACGCCGTCATCTACGCCGTCGGCGCGCCCAATGACAAGCGGCTGGACATCGACGGCATGGGCATGCGTGGTACCGGCACCGCCACCGAGCTGGTGGCCTGGATCAACGGTCATCCGGATTTCGCCGAGCTGCCCGTCGATCTCAGCCACGAACGGGTCATCGTGGTCGGCAACGGCAACGTTGCTCTCGATGTGGCCCGCGTGCTGACCGCCGACCCCGACGAGCTGGCCCGCACCGACATCGCCGACCACGCAATGCAGGCGCTGCGCGCCTCCCGGGTGCAGGAGGTGGTGATCGCCGCCAGGCGCGGACCCGCACACTCGGCGTTCACGCTGCCTGAGCTGATCGGGCTGACGACGAAGGCAGATGTCGTGCTCGACCCCGCCGACCACGAGCTGGTGCTGCGCGATCTTGTCACCGTGTCGGATGCCGTGACGAAGCAGAAGCTGGAGATTCTTCGCAAGCTCGGCGACGGGTCCGGGCCGCAGCAACGGCCGCGCATCCGGTTTGCCTACCAGCTGACGCCCATCCGGGTTCTGGGTGAGCAGTGGGCCACCGGCATGGAGTTCGGCGTCACCGGCACCGACGAGGTACGTCAGCTCGAGGCCGGCCTGGTGTTGACCTCGATCGGCTACCACGGCAAGGCTATTCGCGACTTGCCCTTCGACGACACCGCGGGCGTGGTGCCGAACAACGGCGGGCGAGTGATCGACCCGGCCTCGGAGCAACCGGTGCACGGCGCCTACGTGGCGGGTTGGATCAAACGCGGCCCGACGGGATTCATCGGCACCAACAAGTCGTGCGCACTGCAAACCGTGCAGCGGCTGGTCGACGATTTCAACGCCGGGCTGCTGCGCGATCCGGTCGAATGGCCATCGGCGTTGGACACGCTGGTCGCTAGGCGTCAGCCCGCCGTCGTCGATGGCGCCGGCTGGCGGGCCATCGATGCCGCGGAAGTGTCCCGAGGCAGCCTCAGCGATCGGCCGCGCAACAAGTTCACGTCGATCGCCGAAATGCTGGCGGTCGCGGCCGCCGCGCCGGCGCCGCCGCTGCGGCGCCGGCTGGCTGACCGGCTACGCCAATTGGCCGACCTGGCCTAACCCGCCTGCTGACCGGTAAACGCTGCAATCTCCTCAGCGCTGACCTCGCGCACGGGCTGACCCAGCGACCAGTGGTGGCCGAACGGATCGGCGACTATCCCGTAGCGGTCGCCCCAGAACTGGTCATCGAGCGGAGCGACCACGGTCGCGCCGGCGTCGAGTGCCCGCTGGAACTTGGCGTCGACGTCGGTCACCGTCAGGTGGATGGTGACCGGAGTTCCGCCCAGCGACGTCGGTGTCATCGACTTTCCGCCGGACATCTCCGGGAAGTCATCGTTGAGTAGCACCGTGAAGCCGTTGATGCGCAGTGCGGCGTGAATTAGCTTCCCGTCGGGACCGGGCACTCGCCCGAGTTCGTGCGCGTCAAAAGCCTTGACGTAGAAGTCGATCGCCGCGGCGGCGTCGTCGACGACGAGGTGCGGGGACAGTGCGGGTTCGACGGCAATTGCCATCGTGGCCTCCTTGGTGTCGGTAGGTGTACGACTCTTTGACTCGAGCCGCGATGCAATCTCATCACCGGCCACCGACATCGACGCGGCCCTGGGGTCAGGCGGTGCGAACCTCGTCCCAGCCTTCGACGGATTCCGGGCTGCGTGGGTCCGGGCCGACGTAGATGGCCGACGGGCGGACCAGCTTGCCGAGTCGCTTCTGTTCAAGGATGTGGGCGCACCATCCCGCGGTGCGGCCGCAGGTGAACATCGCCGGCATCATGTTGGGCGGTACCCGCGCGAAGTCAAGGATCACCGCGGCCCAGAACTCGACATTGGTCTCGATCGCCCGATCGGGACGGCGCTCCCGCAGCTCGGCAAGCGCTGCCTGCTCGACCGCGGCCGCGACTTCATAGCGCGGTGCGTTCAGCCGCTTGGCGGCGGCCCGCAACACCCGGGCGCGCGGGTCTTCCGCGCGGTAGACGCGGTGGCCGAAGCCCATCAGCTTTTCGTGGCGGTCCAGAATCCCCTTGACCAGTCCGCGCGCATCACCGTTGCGCTCGACCTCTTCGAGCATCGGCAACACCCGCGCCGGTGCCCCGCCGTGCAGCGGGCCGCTCATCGCTCCGATCGCACCCGACAGTGCTGCCGCGACGTCGGCGCCGGTCGATGCAATCACCCGCGCGGTGAACGTCGAGGCGTTCATCCCATGCTCGGCGGCCGAGACCCAGTACGCGTCGACGGCTTCGATATGCCTGGGATCAGGTTCGCCCTGCCACCTGGTCATGAAACGCGCTGTGATCGTTGGGCATTCGTCGATAATCCGCTGAGGGACCGCTGGCTGGTAGATACCGCGGGCCGATTGCGCGACATAGGACAGCGCCATCACCGACGCCCGGGCGAGCTGGTCGCGTGCGGTGGCGTCGTCGATGTCGAGCAGCGGTTTGTAGCCCCAGATCGGCGCCAGCATCGCCAGGCCTGCCTGCACGTCGACCCGCACATCTCCGCTGTGGATCGGGAGCGGGAACGGCTCGGCCGGTGGCAGCCCGTGGCCGAACTTTCCGTCCACCAGCAAAGCCCAGGCATCGCCGAAGGTGATCCGCCGGGCCACCAGGTCCTCGATGTCGACACCTCGATACCGCAGGGCGCCGCCGTCCTTGTCGGGCTCGGCAATCTCGGTGGTGAACGCGACCACACCCTCGAGGCCGGCGACGAAATCTTCCGGGATCTTGTCCGGGATGACAGTCATGGCTGAATTCTCCCACGGCAGTCCATACCGGTCGCTACCGGTCGGTAACTAGCATTGGCGAGCACTCAGCATCCGGTGCCGGCTCGCAGCGTGCGACAGGCATCACGGAGCCGCGTCGGTGACAATCTGGTGATCCTCCGACGAAAAGCGTTGCGCGGCAAGGTATGGATATTGCCGAAGTTGACAACGCAGTCGCTGGGAGTGCGCGTCAGCGCCGTCACCATGTCAGCACCAATCCGATCAGCCACCGGATCCCGGGGTGAGGACCAGGACGGGCCGGTCGCCGCCAGGGTTGCGGCAAATCACCGTTCACCCCTGTGCATCGGTCCAGTCGCTCCACTCTTCGGTGGGGCCCCAATCGGCGATGCTCGCCAGCGATGTCTCGTCATGGGTGAGCGGGTGTTCGGCGTAGCCGGCAACATCGTGGTCGGCAGCGAGCTCGGCGAGATGGCGCCGCGCGCATCCCGCAACAACTCCGACCGATCCACGCCCAGTCGTTGCGCCCAATGGTCGGCCGCGGCCACATCGGCATCGTCCGCCCGGAAACTCACCATTGTCATTCGTGCACAGTACGTCGTCAGACGTCCTCGCCGCGTTCCCGACTTGGCTCAAATTAGCTTTTCGGGGGCGCTTCGCTCTCCACCGTGGTGACCGAAAATTCCGCGCGCCGGTTGCGGTTGCGAACCGGTGAGGTTGGCGTGGTTCAGCGGCAAGCCAGCCGACGGTTCATGCTGGAGGGTGTTTCGGTCGACCCCGGTCGCACTATGTTGCCTGTGAGCCCGCAAATTAGCCTGAGGGTGGAGAGCCCTTATCCACGGGGACCGTGGAATGCTGCCGTCGAGCACGAGTGTCAGAATCCTGTTTCACCCCGCTCTCCCCGGAACACGCCCTTTTGTCAATCCTGTTGAAGGGTGGTGGTTTTGGATGGATGTCGTGCACCCGCGGTGCGCGGGTATCGACTGCTCGAAGAAGGATGCGAAGGTCTGTGTGCGGATTCAGCGCCGTGGCCGTAGACGAGCGTCGTCGACGGTCACGACCTGGGGGGCGACTACGTCTCAGATCCTGGCGTTGCGT
>JAFAID010000431.1 GCA_019236925.1 Mycobacterium sp.
CCATCTCGCAGATGATGCACACGCTGCCGGTGCCCTGGGTGGACGCCATCGACATCAGCAACGCGGTGCTGTTCCTCGCCTCAGATGAATCTCGTTACATCACAGGCGTCTCGCTACCCGTTGATGCGGGTGCTTTGCTCAAGTAGATACAAGGAAGTGGAGAGTCACATGCCCGAGTACGACTACGAAAAACTGAAGAAGGAAGCCGAGCAGTACATCAAGTTCGAGAAGGACAAGAAGAACCGGATCGCCTACATCACCTTTGACCGTCCCGAGGCGCAGAACTCGACAACGTTGGGCATGCGGCAGAACTACGCCGACCTGATTCACAAGTGCAACGTCGACGACGAGGTCAAGGTCGTCGTGATCCGTGGTGAAGGACAGGATTTCGGCAGCGGCGGCGACTTGCCCGAGCAGCGGCCGATGCTGGAAAACCCGGGCCTGCCGCTGCTGCATGAGCTTGCGATCAACGACGACGACGTCAAGTACCCGCCGGGCGGCTCATACCGGTACCTGTCCACCGTCACCGACTTCTACGCGAAGGCGCGGGCCGGAAACCGCCCGCTTCAGGAGCTTCGCAAGATCAGCATCATCGAGGCCAAGGGTTACTGCTACGGCTGGCACTTCTACCAGGCCGGCGACGCCGACCTGGTGATCTCCTCCGACGACGCGCTTTTCGGACACCCGGCATTCCGCTACGTCGGTTGGGGACCACGGCTGTGGTGGTGGGCCGAGACGATGGGCCTGCGGAAATTCTCCGAGATGCTGTTCACCGGGCGCCCGTTCAGCGCAAAAGAAATGTACGAGTGCGGCTTCGTGAACAGCGTGGTGCCCCGCGAAAAGCTGGAAGCGGAGACGCTTAAGTACGCGATGGCGTGCTCGCGGTCTCGCCCCACCGACACGGTCGCGGTGCAGAAGACATTCCTCGAGCTGTATAAGCAGCACAAGGGCGAGTACTTCGGCAGCCTGCTCACCGGGATGGTCGAAGGCATGCTACCGATGATCCAAAACGACAAGGACAACGACGTCGACCTCACCGAGGGCACTTTCGAAAAGGGCCTCAACAACGTCGTCAAGGACAACGACCTGAACTTCCCGCCGGAGTGGCGGCTCAGCCGCTCGGGCCGCAGTAAACCCTGACGTGTTGAGGTAGCGCATGTCGGCACTGACTGGTATCAGGATCGTCGAACTGGCCGAATCGGTTGCCGGAGAATACTGCGGGAAACTGCTCGCGGACTTCGGCGCCGAGGTGATCAAGATCGAGCGGCCGCATTGCGGCAGCCCGACCCGGGCGATGGCACCGCTCATCGGCGCCGACGGTGGACCGGAACACAGCGCGCTGTTCGCCTACCTGAATACCAACAAGCGTTCGGTCGTGCTCGATGTCTCCTCACCCGACGAGATCGAAAGGCTGCACCGGATCATCGCCACGGCCGACGCGGTCGTCGACGATCACGCGCCGCCTTGGGCTGAAGCGGTTGGCTTGTCAGCGGCGGAAATTCTACGTCGGCACCCTGCCGTGGTGTTCTGCTCGATCACGCCGTACGGCGCACAGGCCCCGCCGGAATTCCAGAACGCCAAGAGTCTCAACGTCTTCAACAGCAGCGGTTGGGGGTACCACACGCCCAGCCACGCCGACCCGGCCAAGCCGCCGTTGAAGGGACCGGGCCGTTTTCTGGCCGACTACGAGGCCGGGCTGGACGCGGCGCTGTGCGTCGCGGCGTCGCTGTTCTCGTATCTGCACTCCTGCGCAGGCCAATTCATCGACGTGTCGCAGCACGCGGTCCTGGCGTCGCGCGCCGACAGCGTACTGGGCAGGTTCATCACCGGGGAGGTCGCGCCGGAAAACACCCGCGCTGACTACGATCAGCAGGGCCCGGCCTCGTTCTTCGCATGCGCAGACGGTTTCGTCTACCTGTACATGACCAGCCGCAATCACTGGGCGGGCCTCAAAAAGCTGATGGGCCAACCGGAATGGCTGGACGCGTTCGACGACGACTGGCTTGAGTTCTCGGTTACGCCGGAGAAGGTGGCGACATTCCGGGACGGGTTCGCCAAGTGGGTGGCCGGCCTGACGAAAGACGCGGCAGCCGAGGAGGCACAGCGGTTGGGAGTCCCCCTGGTGCCCGTCAAAAGCGCTGCCGACCTGAAGAACTCATCGCAGTACCGTCATCGAGGCTTTTTCCAAAGCGTCATCCATCCGGTGCTGGGTACCGCGGCTTACCCAGGCGTTCCCTACCTGATGAGTGCATCGCCGGCGCGCATCATCAGTGCGGCGCCCACCCTGGGCCAGCACACCGCGGAGATCGCGGGCAGCCTCGACACACCACGCCTGGTACCGACCGTGAAGTCGGCACAACTCAAACCGCCGAAGGTGAAGCGGGGCGGCCCGTTAGAAGGTGTGCGGGTCGTCGAGCTCACCAAAGTGTGGGCCGGCCCGTACACCGGCAAACTACTGGCGTTCCTGGGCGCCGAAGTGATCAAGGTCGAAAGCTCCGCCAACCCCGACGAGATGCGGGCCTACGGCGGCACCGATATCAACCACGCGCCGTACTTCCTGTCCATCAATCCCGAAGTGCTCAGCGTGGAGTTGGACCTCAAATCAGCAGCCGACATGGACCGGCTGCGCAACCTGATCGCCCGCAGCGACATCGTCATCAACAACCTTCGGCCGGGCGCGATGGAGCGCTTGGGACTCGGTTATGAGCAACTGACGTCGATCAAGCCGGACGTCATCTCGGTCTCAATCAAGATGTGGGGCAACGACGGACCGCTGGGCTATCAGACCGGCTACGCGCCGTGCTTCGTCGCGTTGGCCGGACTTGCTTCCCTGGTGGGCTATCCGGGCGGACCGCCGCTGGGCACCAGCATCCGTTACGGGGACTCCACCGTCGGCGCGGCCGCGGCGCTCGCTGCCGTCGTGGCATTGCTCCATCGCGACCTGACCGGAGAAGGCCAGTTCGTCGACGTGTCGGCCGTCGAGACGCTGTCGTCGATGATCGGCGATTGTCTGCTGGAACAGGATCTGACCGCTAAGCAAGCCGTCCCGCAAGGCAACCGCGATCCGGATATGTCCCCGCACAACTGCTATCCCTGTGCGAACGGCGACTGGATCAGCATCGCGGTGGCCGACGAGATGCAGTGGCGCGCACTGTGTGACGTCCTCGATGCCGGGGCGTTAACCGACGATGTGCGTTATGCGGGGATGCCCGGGCGACTCGAACACACCGATGCGCTTGACGCCGACCTCGCGCAGTTGACCAGGAGTCACGACGCCGGGCAGCTGGCGCAGCGGCTCAGATCGGCCGGTGTCCCGTCGAGCAAGAGCGCGACATCCCTCGATGTGATCAGCGATCAGCTGCTCTGGGATCGCGAGCTTTACCGCTTCGTCAGCGATCACCGCGAAGGGCAACGGCCGGTCGTGGCGGCGCCGTGGCGAATGTCGGTTGCTCCGGCACAGATCGAGCGGGGCGCTCCCGACCTCGGTGAGCACAATGACTATGTTCTGCACGACATCTTGCGCGCTCATGCAACGGAAACAACATGACGCGCCGGCGACGATGCAGAGCGCAGCGATGAGGAGGAGCGGCGCACGTGACTAAGACGTTGGCGGGCACGGCGGCGCTGGTGACGGGAGCCAGCAGCGGCATCGGCGCCGCGACCGCGAGGGCGCTGGCGGCCCAAGGCGCTGCGGTCGCCCTCCTCGCCCGGCGCGCCGATCGGCTGGATCAACTCAAAGCCGATATCGAATCGGCCGGCGGCACCGCGCTGGCGGTCACCGCCGACGTGACCGATGCCGAACAGGTTGCTGCGGCCGTGCAGCGGACCGTTGACCAGCTGGGCCGGCTCGACACCGTGGTCAACAATGCCGGGCTGATGCGGATGGCGCCCGCTGCCGAAGCGCCACTGCAGGATTGGGACGACCTGGTTCGGGTCAACGTGCAGGGTGTCTTGTACGTCACCCGCGCCGCGGTCCCCCACCTGATCGAAGCGGCCGCGGACTCACCGCGCGGTGTCGCCGACCTGGTCACCATCAGTTCCACCGCCGGCTGGGTCGCCCGTCCGAATACCGCGGTCTATTCGCTCACGAAATTCGGGGTCAACGCCTTCAGCGAGGGCATCCGCCAGGAGCTGCTGGGCAAGCGAGTGCGGGTCGGCGTGGTAGGGCCGGGCACGGTCGACACCGAGATCAGCGACCACCTCTCCCCCGCGTCGCGCCAAGCATTCAACCGGCAGACCGCGGACATGGTCAAGCTGGCGCCCGAAGACATCGCCGACGCGGTGCTCTACATCGTCACCCGCGACCGCAGAGTGGCCGTCAACCACATGTTGGTCCGCGCCGCCGAACAGACCTGGTGATCAGCGAAGCCGACGATCGTTGGGTGACCGGCGATCACTTCGGGATTCCCATTCCCGCTGACCCCGCGGCGTTACGCGCCGGTGGCACAGCGTTTCTCACCGAAGCGTTCCGTGCATCGGGCGCACTGAATGCCGATACCTCGGTTGCCGGGATCAGCCGGTTTGAGGAAGTTCCGGGTGGCAGCACCGGGCGGAAACTTCTGCTGCGCGTCGAATACGACAAGCCCGACGGACAACCGCACACCGACCTGTTTGTGAAGTTCTCCCGCGACTTGGAAAACCCCATTCGCGACCGCGGGAAGACACAGATGGAATCTGAGGTGCTGTTCGCGTCGCTGTCCCGCGCGCCCGGGTTCCCGATCACCGTGCCCGCCAACCAGTTCGCCGACTACCACCGCGACACCGGCACCGGAATACTGATCAGCGAGCGAATCCACCTCGGGGCCAACGGTATCGAGCGCCAATATCACAAATGCCTCGACTACGAGATGCCCGAACGGCTGGATCACTACCGCGCGTTGCTGACCGCGCTGGCCAGGCTGGTCGGCTACCACCGATCCGGGCGCCTGCCTGCGGGGCTGGCCAGCCAATTCCCGGCCGACATTCAGGCGGCGACGGTCGGCGAACGGATACCGATCAGCGCCGACAAACTGGACCGTCGGCTGACGCGGCTCGCCGAATTCGCGCACACCAGCCCCGGGCTGCTGCCCGCCAACGTTCGCTCACCGGAATTCATGGCGCGCCTGCGCGAGGATGCACCTCGATTCCTGGAGCACGAGCCTGCGGTGTGGAGTTATCTGGCCGCCCAGCCCGACTACATCGCGCTGTGCCACTGGAATGCGAACGTCGACAACGCCTGGTTCTGGCGCGACGCCGACGAAGTCCTGCACTGCGGCCTGCTGGACTGGGGCTGTGTCGGCCAGCTGAATGTGGCCATGGCGCTGTGGGGAGCGATGTCGGGTGCCGAAACCGATTTGTGGGACTGCCATCTCGACGGCTTGCTTGGTCTCTTCGTCTCAGAGATACGCGGACACGGCGGGCCGGATCTGAGCGTGGGCGAATTACACGACCAGCTGGTGCTTTACGTCGGGATCATGGCGGTCACGTGGCTGCTCGACGTACCCGCCTTGATCCGTTCGCGTTTCGGCGATGCTGCTCGCTGGCTGAGCCGCCACGATCCCGCCGTCAAAGACGACGAGAGTGTCCGCGCGCCGCTACAGATGCTCACCAATGCGTTGAACCTCTGGGAAACAAGGGACTTCGGCGACCTTCTCGATGCCGCCCTCGGCTGAGCCTGCTGACTACTGCCACGACGGGCTGGCGGTCAGCACCTCGGTCCCGCTGTCGGTGATCACGACCGTGTCGCGGTGCAGCACCGCGCCGACACCTTCTTGCCACACGTAGCCGGTGAGCGCCAACACCATCCCCGGATCCAGACGTTCGCGTTCGGCGGTGGCTGGAAGCTGGCGGGAAATCACCGGCGGATCGAAGCCCATTCCCAGCCCATGCCCGACGGCCATCGGCGGCAGCGACTCGCCGGCCAACTCGTAAGCCGCGAGCAGATCGCTGGCCCGCGCACCGGGACTACAGGCAGCAATCAACCTGTCCCACAACTCGTTCGAGCGCTGATAGACCTTGCGAGTCGACCCATCATCGGCGTCGCCGACGGGCCAGGTGCGGCCCACCTCCCCGACGTATCCGTCGGCCAAGGCTCCGGCGGCGAAGACGACCAGGTCACCCGGGCCCACCTGGCCGTCGCCGGTGGCGCGCCGCCACGGGTGCTCCCGAGAGGTTACCCATGCGGCGTCCTGGGTGGCCGGCGTACTCACCCCGCCCGCGGCCATCGCCTCCAGTACTGCGCCCGCCAAAGTCTGCTCCGAAAGTCCGGGCCGCAACTCCGCGACGGCAGCGGCAACTCCGGCTTCGGCAACCCGCAGTGCGGTGTTCATCGCCGCCACTTCGTCGGACGTCTTGACCCGCCGCGCTGTGCGCATCGCCACTTCGCCGTCGACGAGTTCGGCGTTCGGGAAGGCCATCGGTAGCAACTTGGCGAAAGTCGGTGAAATCGCGTCGGTTCCGACCCGTCGGGCGGTCGATGCGCCGTCGATGTTCTTCAGCACCGCGATCAGCGTCATCGGATTCCAGGCCAGACCGTAAAGCCGGTGACGGCCGATTTCGTCGGGGATTCCCTCGTCAGCGGTGCTGTTCAAAAAGATCTCGCCGGTGGCACGCACGACCACGCAGACCGGGCCGAACGGCCGCGTCCCGGCGATCCATAATTGCGGCGCCCCGGTGACGTAACGGACATTTGCCTGTCGTCCAAGAACCAGTATGTCGATCTCGTGGGCTTCCATCTGCGCCAGCGCCCGCTGGCGACGACCCATCCGTAACGCTCGGCCGTCCGGCGAAATATCAGTTGCCATAAGGCGTATACGGATAGTCGGTAATCGGCAGGAAGCCGTCTTCGGTGATCACTACGATCTCCTCACTGCGGTAGCCGCCGGTGCCGTCCTCCCACACCACCGGCTCCAACACCAGCACCATGCCAGCCGGAAAGACGAAGTTGTCGTCGTATTCCTCGCCCAGATCCGTGCCGATCATGGGCGGTTCGGCGGGGTAAGTGCCGATGCCGTGACCGAGATAGAAGTGTGGCAGCCACGGCTTGCTCCCGCCGTTGGCGGCGATCGCCGCGCGCGCGAGATCACCTGATGTCGCACCGGCTTTGGTCACCTTCAGCACCGCGTCGAGGATATGCCGCCACTGGTCGAATTGGGCCTGCTGGCGAGCCGACGGCTGGTCCCCGACCAGCCAGGTACGACCGAAATCCGAGCAGTACCCCGCGTAGCTGATGCTGACATCGGTCCACAGCACATCGCCTTTGGCGAGTTCGCGTTCCGCGGTCAGCAGCGGTAACGCGAGGTCGCCGTGCGTTGTCCACACTCCCTCGGCACGCGACGGCGGCATCACCTGCCAGATTGCCTCGAGCATGTTGGCGGTGGCGCCCAATTCGAATGCCCTGCGCACCAGCTTGGCTGACAGGTCGGTTTGGCGTACGCCGGGCGCCAACTGCTTTTGCACATCGACCATGGCCTGCTCGGTGATGCGAGTGGTTTTTTGGAGGCAAGATAGCTGGTCCGGTGTCTTGACCAGGTTGGCCGCTCCCACCACCACCGCCGCATCCGAGGGCGGCCCGCCCGGGAAAAGCCGATCCGCGGCGCGACGCATCGCCCCGGTCATCTCATCGACTGCGATCGAGGCGCCCGGCGGTATCACATCTTTGATCACCCGCGCGAAATGCTCGACGCCTTCCTCTAATTCGAGGTAGAGGGGGCCGTGCAGATGATCGGCAGGGACCTGTGATTCCGACGCGGTCCCCTCACGAAACGGTAGGAACAGGTGGGGATGTTCATCGGTGGCCAGCACGATCGCCACCGGTCGCTCAACGTGCGACAGGCCGGCGTCGAGCACCGGCCAGCTGGCACCCGTGGCGTACACGACGCTGTCGTTCATCAGCAGGATCAGCGCGTCAACGCCGTTGTCGGCCATGGCCGATCGAAGCCGGGCGCTGGTTTCGCGACGCATCCGCGGCCAGTCCGGCTCATCCGGGATGACCAACGTTTGCCCGCTCACGGAAGTCGCCATTTAAACACCCAGGAATTTCTTGATGTTGCCGCTCACGATGCGGGCGGCGTTCGCCGGGCCGACCGCTTCGACGACGGCGGCCAGTGATTTCTCGGAGTAGCCGAACGTACTCTCGTTGTGCGGGTAATCAGATGACCACATCACCTTGTCGACGCCGATCTGCTCGATCAGCTTCAGGCCCAGCGGGTCCACCATGAACGACGCGCTCATGTGCGTGTTCCAGTAGTGGCGAATGTCGTGCTCCAGCGAGTGGTCGAGCATGTGCTGATACGACGCCAGGACGTGCTCGGCATCCTGCAACGCCGGCGGCACCCAGGCGATACCGCCCTCGAACCAGCCGATCCGCAGCCGTGGATGACGATCGAGGATGCCACCAAAGATGTATTTGGAGAACATCTCCCGGAACCCGTCGATGTTGACCATCATGGCGACTGCGACATTGTTGACCTCGCACGGCGCCTTCGGTGGGGTTTCGCCGATGTGATGTGTCACCGGCAGTCCGGATTCCTCGATCGCATCCCAAACCGGGTTCATTGCGCTGCACGCGTAGTCGAGCATATTGCCGTCGTCGTCGTTACCCGGGTTCAGCGGCAACAAGAAAGCCTTGAGGCCCAACGACTTCAACTCCTCCAGCGTCCGCTGCGCGCCGCGTGCATCCCACCAATTGACCAGGCCCACACCGAGGAAGTGACCGTCCGAGCGATCCTGCAGATCGGCGATGTACTCGTTGTAGATGCGGAAAATGCGCTCGCGGAGTTGTTTGTCCGGAAAGTGAAACAGGGCCAGCACGGCGTTCGGGAAGGCCAGTTCCCGGTCCACGCCGTCCTCGTGTAACTCGCGTATCCGGGCTTCGATGTTGTTGGTGGCGGCGCCGGCCAGATCGTCATACTGCATCAACACGGCGCTGAAGACATCCGGCAGAAAGGACTGTCCCTGGTGGCCCACCTGGTATGCGCCGTCTTCGTACCAGATCCGCGGTGCACTGTCCTTGAGGTTGTCCGGGAAGCGCTCGTAGAAAATGTCGGCGGCCAACGAGATGTGGGTGTCGGCCGAGAACACCTCGGTGCCCGCGGGAAGGCCGACATCGCCCTGGGCGTGGCCGCGTCGGTGCTTCGGCGCGCCGAAGCCGCCGGGCGGATAGAGCGTGCCGGTTCCGGTTGACATCATCGTGCCTCCGATCGGGCTAATCCCCGGCTGCTGTTGGCACCGGTCACCACCGCCAGCCTGCCCGACAGGTCGGGCACTGTCAGCGTGAGATCGGTGCGGCTCACCATGTGACGGGTAGCTCGTAAAGCCCGTAGGCCAGGGCATCGTCTTTGAACGGAAGCTGCTGCATCGGGACTGCCAGCCGTAGCGTGGGGATGCGGCGCAGCAGGGTATGCAGCACGATCTGCAACTCCATCCGGGCCAGCTGCTGTCCAACGCATTGGTGCCGGCCGTAGCCGAAGCCGACGTGCGGATTGTCCTGCCGTTGCAGGTCCAGCCGGTCCGGGTCGGGGTAGCGACGAGCGTCCCAGTTCGCCGGCGGGACATCGAGGATGATGCCCTCGCCGGCGCGGATCAGCTCACCCGCGATTTCGATGTCCTCGATGGCGACCCTACGCTGGCCGGTCTGAATGATGCTCAGGTAGCGCATCAATTCTTCGACAGCGATCGCGATTACTTTGTGGTCGTCGGTGTCTCGCAAGTGCGTTAACTGATCGGGGTGCTCGAGCAGAGCGACGATAGCCAGGCTGATCATGTTGGCGGTGGTTTCATGGCCGGCAATCAGTACGCCGGTGGCCAACTGGGCCGCTTCCTTGACGCTGAGCTCCTCGGCGTTGACCCGCTCGGCCAGATCGGACACCAAATCTTCGCTCGGGTCGTCCATTTTGGCGCGTACCAGGTTGGCCAGGTATTTGGCAAGCGCTGTAGCACCTTTCGCGGACTCCTCGGCGCTCGCGTAGCGGCCCATCCCCTTGTGGGCCTGCTCCTGAAAGAAGTCGGCGTCGGAGTACGGCACGCCCAATAGTTGACTGATCACCAGTGACGGGACCGGTAGCGCCAGCGCACTGACCAGATCGGCCGGCTGGGAGCCAGCCAGTATCGCGTCGATGTGGTCGTCGGTGATCTTCTGGACGGCTGGGCGCAGGCCTTCGACCCGCTTGAAGGTGAACGGCTTGGACAGCGTGCGGCGAAACCGGGTGTGTTCCTCGGCATCTGAGGTGAACACCGAGCGCGGCCGTTTGTGCACCGTCGCCTGCATTCCTTCGTTCCAGTGCGGGTAGCCCGGCCGCCGGTCATCGACACTGGCACGAGAATCGGTGAACAGCGCACGTATCGCTTCGTAACCGGTGATCAACCACGGGGTGCTGCCGTCCCAAATCCGAACTCTGCTAAGCGGTTTGACGGCATTAAGGGCCAACACCTGCGCCGGCGGCGCCAACGGACAACCCGCCGCCCGGGCCATCGGATAGTCCGGCACCTCCGCCGCGACCTCGCTCATCGTTTCGGTCGAGATGTCAGCCATAGCGCTCCTTCATCCAAGGCGAAATCAGATCAGGGAGATGGCACGGACTGCACGGGGTGAACAGGCGCTCGCCACAATCCGACGATCGCATCAACCAGCCCTTCGGCCGCGATTGGCCAACTGGACCGTGACTGCGGCCCGTGTTCGGCGAGCTCTCCTTCATGCTCGGCGCAGGTGTGCATCAGCAGGTTTCGCGCCATCACCATCCGTTCGAAGCGGACCCGCTTCGGCAGGTCGGGCAGGCAGCGGTTGATGCCGTCGATTGCCTCAACAAGCAACGGTGACGTGAGAGCGTCCTTGGTAACCACCTGCCGATATGTGGGATCGGCCATCGCCTGAGCCGCGAAGCGGGCGTACCAGCTCGGATTACCCAGAGCCGCCAAGTGGTCCGTGAGTGGGTGCACCAGTGTGCCCACCCAGTCCCGGAGCTCCGCCGAGTTGCCGATGCCGGCCAGCATCTGCCCCCGCAATTCCTCGATTGGCATCCGGTGTTTGCCCTCGATGGCGCGCAGCAAATCGGTCCTGGTGCCGAAGTGGTAACACGCCGCGGCATTGTTGCCTTGCCCCGCCGCTTCACTGATCTGCCGATTGGACACGGCGTACATGCCGCGCTCGGCGAACAACCGCTCAGCCGCTGACAAGATCGCTTCGCGCGTACCCGTCGATCGATCGTTGCGCAGGACTCTGGCCGCGGTCACCACCTAAGTGAACACCCGCACTGGAGTTAAATCAAGCAGTTTATTTAAGGAGCTGACGCTGCGCTTGGCGTGCCCGACGACCATGCCGCGGTGGACCGCACCGACGATCTCGGCACCGGGTCGACGTCGTAAACGCACGTACCCGTAAATGCATAAAAGCGCCGAGCCTCGTGACAATTTCGCCGATGGAATTGTTTCTCGAACGCACGAAAAACATTTGCGCAGTAATCCGTTTGCCCCGCACGGATCCGAGGCGATCGAGCCGTCGGAGGGTCGGTCACCCGGTACGCATCGCAGGACGAGCCGACGACACTACGCGGCTCAAAAGTCCGGATAATTGGACTGGCGTCAACACCAATTGCTCTCCAGAACGGTGAATTGGCGGTTAACAGGCCCGTCCTATCGCTAACCGCGCCGCCGCCGCGTGGTTCTGTATATACTTTCGCTTCTCAACTGCTGCTGCCTGACCTCGATACCGGGGATATTAGGCAAACGCTCAACACTGCAGGTCCGAAAACCGGCGCGGCCACCCCGAGCCGCGCACCACATCGGAGGAGACCTTGGCGCGCAACCTGGTCACCATCGTCGCCACACGGTTGATGGAGACGACTGCCTCCACCGTCGCCGATGTGAACGAAAGGGTGCTGGCCGAGCTGGTCCAGCATCTCGATATCGACGCCGCCTTCTTGCGCCATAACGATCACAAAATCAGGGTTTCCAGGTTGGTCGCGGCATGGCCACCGCGGCGTGAAGATGCGGGCCCGGACCCTCAGACCGTCGCGCACTTCAGCAGCGCCGACCCGATCCTGGCGCTGTGCGAGCACGGAAAGAACCTGGTAGTGATCCGGCCGGAACCGTCCGAGCCTGCTTACGCACGCTGGGTTGCCGGCGCCTACGACCGCTGGGGCCTGGAGGCTTCCAGGATCACGTCACCCTCGGCGGCCGCGGCACCATTGATCTCGGGCGGAGTCACCACCGGTCAGCTCACTTGCATGAAGTTTCGTCGCAAAAAGTGGCGGACCGACGAGCTCAACACAATCCAGACCATCGCCTCGCTGCTGGCGCAGCTTCAGGCACGGATCACAGCCGAAGAGAAGCTTCGCGACCTTGCGGAGCACGACGATCTAACCGGTCTGCACAATCGCCGCGCGCTGATCGCCCACCTTTCCGACCGGCTCGCCGTGGGGCGGCCGGGTCCGGTCCCGGTTTTGTATCTCGACCTCGACCGGCTGAAGTCGATCAACGACTACCTCGGCCATAGCGCCGGCGACTGGTTCATCCGGACGTTCGGCGAGCAGTTGCGCATCAAAGCCGGCCCGGGAAGCATGACCGCGCGGCTGGGCGGAGACGAATTCGTCGTCGTTCCCGATCGGCCGATGTCGATCGAGACCGCCGAGAAGACTGCCGACGAGCTGTGTGTGGCACTGCGCGATCGCATGGCGCTGGGTGGCCACATGATCACCCGTACCGTCAGCGTCGGGGTTGCGGTCGGCATGCCGGGACGCGACAACAGCAGCGATCTGCTCCATCGCGCCGACGAGGCCGTGCTGACCGCCAAGCGCGCGGGCGGCAATCACGTCGCGGTGTCCAGCGACGACATGTCCCTGCAGCGGCTCTTCCGCAACGACATCGAACTCCACCTCAGTGGCGAGATCGACAGCGACGCGCTGCTGCTGCATTATCTGCCCGAGGTCGACCTGTGGACCGGTGCGATCGTGGCGACCGAGGCGCTCGTTCGTTGGCGGCACCCGACCTGGGGCTTGCTGCTCCCGGAGTCGTTCATCGGCGTAGCCGAATCCGCCAACCTCGGCGGGGAATTGGGCCGATGGGTGATGCGGAGCGCGTGCGCGGAATTCAGCCGATGGCGTTCGCATGGCGTCGGGCACAACACCACATTGCGCCTCAACGTGTCGCCCGCCCAACTGATCACCCGCGGTTTTGTCAGCAGCGTGGCCGACACCATCGACGAGTTCGGTATCGATGGCGACTCGGTGTGCCTGGAGATCACCGAGCGCGCCGTCGTTCGCGACATCGAGACCACCCGCAGAACGCTCGAGGAGTTGAAAGAGGTTGGGGTCCAGATTGCCATCGACGACTTCGGTACGGGCTATGCCGTTCTCTCACACCTGAAGTCGCTGCCCGTCGACACGCTCAAGATCGATACCTCATTCGTCCGCGACCTGGGCACCAGTAGCCGCGATCTGGCAATCGTCCGGGCGATCATCGGACTTGCCGAAGCGTTCGGACTCCAGTTGGTGGCGGAGGGAGTGGAAACGCCGGCCGCCGCATTGACTTTGATGCGACACGGATGTCATCGAGCCCAGGGCTACTTATTGTCGCGCCCGCTGCCCGGCAATGCCATGGAGTCGCTGCTGTCCTTACGCTGGATGCCGATGCCTTTCCTGGCTGACAGCCAGGCCCTGACCCCCAGCACGATCTGACCTTCCAAAGATGTTTCTTAGCTCGGGGATTGAACAATGAGTGACCTGAGCGATAAGCGATCGGATACGACGCGAGATCAGATCCTGCGAGCTGCCGCACACCAGTTCGCCCAACGCCCGTACTACGCCGTCGGCCTCGACGATATTCTCGCTGAAGCGCAATTGACCAAGGGCGCAATGTATTTCCATTTCCGATCGAAGCACGCGCTGGCGTTGGCCATCGTCGACGAGCAGATCGACAAATATTCCGAGTCGGTTCAAAACTTGCTCGCCAAGAAGTTATCCGGTCTGGAAACGCTCATTGACGTCGCCTACCTGATAGCGGTTGGAGACATCACCCAGGATGTCACCCGAGCGTCATTCAATCTGCTCGAGTCGGTCGGCCGGACCGAGAAGCTGCAAGCGCGGCTGTTGGGCGGCTGGATCGAACTCATGGGAGAGATCGCCCAGCGGGGCATCGGCGAGGGCGACATCGTCGAACAAGGTGATCCGGAAGACGTCGGACGACTCTTGGTATCCATTTATGTGGGGATGCGTCAGGCCAGCGATCTGGACGAACCGGTGGAGTTGCTCAGCGACTTCGCGAAGGCGGTGTCGACAGTCCTCCGCGGCATCGTACAACCGGACCGGATCGACTACTTCGCCCAGTTCGTCAAGCGACGCACGGCTCTGGCGGTCAAGGCTGTCTCGCCGGCGGAAGCGCAGCCGCCGAAAGACGTTGCGACGAACTAGCGTTCGTCAAGCCACAGCTGCTCGGTCAAATCTTGGAATGTCGCGAGCGCAATGTTGTCATCGGCACGTATCAGCGTCGACCGGCTCATGAGCGCCCGCACACTTGAGCCGTCCCGGTGGGCCAATTCGACGACCATGTTCGCCAATGCCTGCACGACCGAAACGGGCGATTCGGTGGTGGGCGCGAGGTGGAAGATGTCGTCGAACTTCAGCGAAAGGACTTCGTCGGAAGCCCAGCCGACCATCTCTGAAAAAGCGGTGTTGGCGAACAGCAGGGTGCCGTCTTGCGCGATAGCGAGCACAGGGACCGGGATCCGCTCCAGGACGACCAGAGCAGGCACCTGCTTGAGGATAGCCATCGGCGATTGGCCCGCCTGGCGGCGGTTAAGTCTTCGCTCCACAAGCTGATTATGGTTCATACGGTGCATTCCTAAGTGCGCTATTTCTTAGTAGTCGCGAACTGTGAAATTTCCATGAAGTCATAGGCTGCGCCGGGGGATTCGACCATGTCGAAGTACCCGCCGCGGCCCGTCCAGACTGTCAGCGGAGCAGCCGTTTACGGCGCGAGCGTGCGACTTAGCCGGTGACTTAGCCGGTGACTAGCTCGGACAGGTGTTTCAGCGAATTCTCCAGGTGGGCAGGATCGAACGGCGGGAATTGAATACGCTCACGGAGCTCGGGCGCAACCGCCGACCAGTCATAGGTAAGGGTGACGTGAGCTTCCGACGGTTCGACGCTGCGTATGTCATAACGCCAAATCCAGCCGCCGAATGAAAGGTTCCCGTCTCCTGCGGCGTCCTGGCCGGGTTGCCAGGCAATGGCGTGTGGACGGTCGCACACGACCGCCTTGTTGGCCACCTCATAGTTCTTGAGGGGGTGGCCGTCGTGATACATCGCAACCCTGAAGATCTGGCCGACATCCGTCACAGGCTCGCGATCGAGGGCTTCTCTTACCCAACCTGTCCCATCGATGGCGGGGTGAGTCGTGGGGTCCGCCAGTACGTCGAACACTGTTTCGGCCGGCGCGGGGATGGTGATCGTGGCGATCAGCGTGTCGTTGGTCATGTCAATACAGACTGCGCCGGGCCAGAAAAATCATCAAGCTATCCAGCTGAAAAGCGTTCATCGGCGCGAGCAGCCGTTGGAGCTACCGGACGGACTGCGGACGCCTCGCCCCTTCTGAGCGCTAGGTGCTCAATTCGTGTTGGGGCAGTACACAGCGACCGCGTCCCGCATAAACTGCACCACCTGATCATTCGTCAGGCCCTGCGATTGCAGTTTGGTGTTGATGTTCGAGATGGCGACCACGTAAGGGCTAGGGCGGCCGAGGTAGCGCAAAGTAAACCAGTCGGCGCGAGAAAGACCGTTAGCTTCGCACCGTTTGTGCGCGATCGCGATCATCTGATCAGGTGGGCCGGCGTTCAATCCGTGGTTCGCCAGTAGCCCCAGAAATTGGTCGTCCGTGCTGTCGGCGTGAGCGATACCTGCCGCTAGCAGCACAACCGCGACGGCCGCGACAACCGGACGGACCCCACCCAGTGCCATATTTGAGTTTCACTCCGGCGCCGACCACTCGCCAGTGGAGGAAACGTGACTGTAAACGGGTTAGCCCAGACTTAACACTTCCCGACTAGGCCGGCCCTGATGCTCAGCTGTGGTTGAGATCTCCGGACACCGGCGCGAGTGCCCAGTCGAGTGCAAAGTCGGCGACGGCCTCCCAGCCATCCTCGCCGCAGGTGTAGTGGCTGCGTCCGGGAAACAGCTTGTATGCCGTGATCGCCTCGGAGTGCTTGACGTTCTTCTCGAAATTCTCGTGCTGGATCGCCGGAGGCAGGATGTGGTCGTTGCCGCCGGCGATGAACAGCAGCGGCGCGCGGTCGTCGTTGGCGAAGTTGTAGGTCGTTGCTGCGTGCGGGGTGAGGTTCGCGAAGCCGCCCTGGAACAGGATTCGGCCCGACACCGGGACGGCGTAGCGGTCGTAGACGGCCTTCGATTCTTCGTCGCTCAGGTTGTTGGTGAATGCGTAGTGGAAGTCCTTCTCGGTGATCGGGACAGCGCGGTCCTTGTTGGCCGGGTTGTGCAGGACCGGGAATGTCGCCTTGATCTCGCTGAACGGAAGCGCCTTCACCCCTTTGACGGCCGCGCCGTAGCCGGCGTCGAGGAGCAGCTGCACGAAGGCTCCGCCGAAGGAATGGCCCATGAT
>JAFAID010000538.1 GCA_019236925.1 Mycobacterium sp.
ATCTCATCAACGCAGATCGCGTCATCGGGCAGCGCGTCGTGCAACTCGCGAAACAGGTCGGCCGCCGCCACGAAATCGGTTGCCTGCGTGGACATCTGCTGGGCATCCTCGATGCCCTTGGCGCGAATGCGCTGTGAGTAGTCGGCCCAACGCCCGATCGCTTCGGGCCGTGCCGTGGCCCGCCGCTCGAGATTGGCCGCGAGCGCATCCAGATTGATCGACGGATTCCCCGCGATGGCGTCGGTGGTGGGGTAGCCCCAGTACGCGGCGCGCGGGCGCAACGGGTCTTCGTCGAGGTGAATGACGGCGCATCCGGGACGCAATGCCAGGTGCGGCGGATGCCACGGTGCGTTGCAGCCAGCCAGCAGGATGGCGTCGGCCTCGCCCAGCACCGGTTCCACTGGACCCGCCCCGTAGAGCGGGTGCGAGCGCGGGAAATTGTGATAGGCGGGGAATGCGAATTCGAAAACCGGCGCGGATAGCGCTTCGGCGATTCTGACCAGGGCGTTGCGTTCGTCGTCTGTTCGTCCGCCGTGCTCGGTGATGATGATGGGATTGGCTGCGCTGGCAAGGATCTGGGCCGCCCAGTCGATCTGTCCCGGTGTCGCAGCGACGGGTGCCGGCACAACCCAGGTTGGCATGTCAGGGTGGCCCTGGCCCACCAACAGATCAAATGGGATCTCGAGCAGTGTGGGCCCCGGCGGGCCAGACTCGGCGATGAAGCACGCCCGCCGAAGTTCGTGGACCAGCTCCGAGGGCGTGCGTGCGCGCTTGGACCATTTGACGACCGCTTCGCCGTTGCGGGCCGGCCCGACGAGGTCAACGAGCAGCGAGGGCCATTCGGGGCCGGGATCGGCGGTCGGGTCCTCGCCGTAGCTGAGCGTGTCGGGTGACAGTACGGTCATCGGTGTGCGTTCCTGCATCGCCGTGCCCAGGGCCATCGATCCGTTCTGAACGCCCAGCGACGTCGGTAAGAAAACGATTTGGCTACGGCCGGTGGCCTTGTAGTAGCCCGAGGCCAGGCTCACCGCCAAAAGCTCGTGGCGGCAACGGAAGTAATGAACCTTCATTTCGTTCCCGCGTCGGGCGAGCGCTTCCCACACCGGTGCCATCACGGCGATAGGTGAGGCGAAGATGCAGTCAACTCCTTGATATTCCAACTGCTCCAGCAGTACTTCAGCGCCATTCATGTCTGACTTCGTTTGCGGCATAGGATCGCTCCAATCTCGGTTGCGGGGGGATTGCTTATCGCCTCTGTGCCAGAAGGGCGTTG
Organism: Mycobacterium sp.; assembly: GCA_019236925.1. Classification (GTDB taxonomy): domain Bacteria; phylum Actinomycetota; class Actinomycetes; order Mycobacteriales; family Mycobacteriaceae; genus Mycobacterium. Next base: position 1,274 of record JAFAID010000538.1, read on the forward strand.
GCGTTGTGGGTGGTGCGCGACCGCCAGCCGGCGTTGCAGCCATCGAACGCCACATCCAGCGATGTGAGTAGGCGCAGGACGTGCTCGCGGCGGGTCCAGGCATAGTCGCTGCCGTACAGCAGCCGGTTGGGTTTTGCCATGCTGGTCAGCGCCGCGATCTGGTGCTTGGACGGGGTTCCTGCGAGGTCGTAGTAGAACCGACCTAGAGTTTCGGCGACTGTCGTGTGGTCGGCGGACTGGCCGTCGATGGTGCGGAACAGCTCGATGCGTTCGGCTAGCGATGGCAGCACCCCGCCGAGGTGAGGCACGATCAGTCGGATCCGGCCGAATCGCTCGGCCGCACCGGTGAGGATGAAATCGGTTACGGTGCGCGCGGTCTCGAATAGAAACTCGATGATCGCTTGCGGCCGTCCACAGCTGAGTTCGTGGTCCCAAGTGTACGCGGTCGGGTGCAGCAGGACGACGGCCCCGCGGCGGTCGAGTTCGGCCAGCACGGGATCAAACCGCTTATCGCCGAGCCGGATTCCCGCGTGGTTGGACAACAGCACCACGCCATCGACGTCGAGCTGATCGAAGCAGTAGGCAAGTTCGGTGAGCGAGCCGTCGACGTCGGGCAGTGGCAGGGTCGCGAATTGGCCGAACCGGGGCCGGTATTGACGCACAACTTCGGCGCAGAATTCGTTGACCTCCCGCGCCAGCGAGCGGGCGGCCCGCTCGTCTCCGAAGTACACGCCCGGCGAGGGCAGCGACAGCACGGCATGCCCGATCCCGGCCTCGTCCATCAGATCGAGGTGCTGCCGGGCGGTCCACTGTGGCCAGTACGTTTCCGGCATCCCGGCGGGCATCACGTGACCCGCGGCCTTGGCGACCTCCACATAGTGAGGGGTGGTGAAGTGCGCGTGCATATCGACTAAGTCGTCGGTACTGGCCATGACTGATGTCCTCGTCAGGCGCTCGCGCCGACCTTGGCGCGGTTCTGGTCAGATTGCATTTTTGTGTTCCTTCGGTTCGGGAAGCGGGATGGCCGTAAACACGCCATCGGGGTCATAGTGGGTTTTCGCGGCGAGCAACCGTATAGCGTTGTCGCCGTAGGCATTTACGATCTGTTCGTGGTCGTCGGGCCCGAGTAGATTTTGGTACCCGCCGGGCAGCGCGTGAGGCGCAAGCGCGGCTGAAACCGCGTCGGCCCAGGCGCGATGCGCCCTACCGTCTCCGGGCTCCCAGCCCGAGATGATCTCCACCATGAAATGTTCACGCCGATTGGCGAACGCGGTCTCATCGCTGGGGATCCGGGTCGATGCGCCGTGACAATGATGGATAGCTAGAAGGCTTCGCGGCGAGGTCCGGGTCCGCCCCGCGTTGACGAGCGCATCGATGATCTCGGGCGTGAGCCCGGGCAACGTCCGCGTACGAACCGCCCAGTGCAGTCCGCCGACGACGTGCGCGTCCCACAACCCGAGCATCTCAGCATAGGTGATCGGGGCCACCTGCGTCGCCAGCGGCCTTCCCAGCTTCGCCAGTGCATCGATCGTATGTTCGCCAGCAGCCGGGTCGCCGCTCCAGGCCGGCGCCAGGAAGAACGTCGGTTGCCCGTTGGACCCGGGCATCAGGCCGCTTTGCACGGTCAGCTCGTCAGGTGCGGTCGCCAATACCTCACGCAGGCCACGCCACACCGCGGCGGCCTGCGGCCACGGGAACACGATGAGTCCACCGATCAACTTGTTCAGTGGATGCAGCCGCACACGCATCGACGTGACCACGCCGAAGTTGCCTCCGCCGCCACGCAGCGCCCAGAAGAGCTCCGGTTCGTGGGTCGCGTCGGCGGTGACGATCCGCCCGTCGGCCAAGACCACCTCGGCGCCCAGCATGTTGTCTAATGCCAGTCCGAACCGACCGTTGAGCGGGCCGTAGCCACCGCCGAGTGTCAGCCCGGCCATCCCGACTCCGCCGCAATTGCCGGTCGCGGCAACCAGCCCGTACGGCGCGGCCGCCGCCGTCACGTCAGCGGCGGTCGCGCCCCCAGCCACCGTCGCGACGCGTGCCGAGGCGTCCACCGTGACCCCACGCATCCGGGACAGGTCGATCAGCAGGCCGCCGTCGCATAGCGCGCGGCCGGCCCAGTCGTGGCCGCCGCCAAGCACCGATAGCCGCATCCCGTGATCGCGCGCGACACGGATCGCCTCTTGCACACCGCGGGCTGCCCGGGCCCGCACGGCGACTGCTGGACGATGTTTCACCGCAGCGTTCCAGATCCGCGGCGCATTGTTTGGTGAGAATGCTGTGTCAACCTGGGCCGGATCGATCCGCCTCAGCAGGTCATTTGCTGCTGTCGTTACCAAATCGCTTGTGGTCATTGGTGTTTAACCCCCTGATCAGTTTTCTAAGAAGGCGAGGATCGCCTGGTTGACTTCGGCCGGATGTGTCCAGGCGAGCCCGTGCGGAGCACCGTCGACCTCGGCCACAGTCACGTTGGTGTTGAGATCCGGCAGCAGGCGCGCCGTCGCGTCGATCGGCAGGATGCGGTCCGCGGTACCGTGCACGACGAGGGTCGGGACGTCTATCACGGGAATGTCGGGACGAAAGTCAGTCAACCCCGCATCGATACATGCGGACGTCACGTGATTAGACGCATTCGCGGCGATGAACCTGCTGGCCTGCCAATCCCGTTCGGTGATCCGGACGCCCCCGAGCATGTCGAAGTTGTAGGTATCGTTGAGAAACGCGGTGATGAAGACTTCGCGGTTTTCGGTGATCGATTTCTTCATGTGGTAGAACACTCGGCCCGGAACACCGCCCAGCAGAAACGGTGGAATCGCGCCGACCATCACCGCCTTGCTGACGGGGCCGGATCCGTGCGACGCGAGGAAGCGTGCTACCTCTCCGGTGCCCAGCGAGAACCCAATGAGGACGACATCGGCGAGGCCCAAGTGCGCGAGCAACGCATCGAGATCGGACGCCAAGGTGTCGAAATCGTAGCCATCGACGGGCCGGCTAGACCGTCCGAACCCACGCCGGTCGTAGCTGATCACCCGGTAGCCCGCCGCGAGCAACGCCGCAGCTAGCCGCCCCCACGATCGGCTGTCCTGCAGCAGGCCGTGGATCAGTACGACGGGCCTGCCGGCGCCTCGATCTTCGTAGTACAACTCAACGCGGGCGCCCTCTTCGCTGCCCATGGTTAGCACTGCCATGAACCCAATCTGCGTTCCCACGGCCGCCGTCGGGTAGCGTCGTTCGACCGAATTCGCAGATCGTGCATTTATTCCCGGTGCGCCGCAATTGTCGTCATTTGACTGACAAACGGTTCGGGCCTGAACGTTTCGCCGGGCCGGGGCGTTGCACATGGCAATGCTTCAGCCAGCCGCCGTATTGTGTACTGAGCCACCGACACCAGTCCGGGGAGGTCGGTTGAGACTTATCGGCCGCGAGAACGAGATCGAAGCGCTCACCGAGGTGGTGTCTACCACGCCCGGGAGTGGTAGCGCGATCCTGTTCGTCGGCGAGCCCGGCGTCGGAAAGACCGCGTTGCTCGACGTCGCTGCAGAAGAAGCGGCCGATGCCGGCCGCTTCGTGGTGCGGGTCACCGGCGCCGAGTTCGAGGCAGATATCGGCTACTCGGCGCTTACGCAGGCAGTGCTGCCGCTAAAGCCCTTCGCCGACCGGCTTGCGCCCTTCCACCACACGGCATTGTCCATCGCGATTGGAGTGGCGGAGGGCGACCCACCCGAGCGGCTCGTCGTTTCGGCGGCCGTGTTGCGGCTGTTCCAGCTCGCCGGCGAGGAGCGTCCGGTGCTGCTGATTGTGGACGACCTGCAGTGGGTCGACCGGGCCAGTGCGGAGGTTTTCTTTTTCGTCGCCCGCCGTGTCCACGGGTCAAGGCTGTGCTTTCTGGCGGCCGCGCGAACCGGCTCGAGCATCCTGCTGGGTCACGTCAACCTCGACGAGCGCGAGCTTGCCCCGCTCGATGACGACGCGTCGGATGATCTACTGCGGGAACGGTTTCCCATGCTGTCCGGGAACGTTCGGCAGCGCCTGCTGGCCGAAGCACAGGGAAACCCGCTGGCGCTGCTGGAACTGCCGTCCGCGTTGAGCGGACAAGCCCAAGTCGCGTGCGAGGCCATGCCCGCGGCGCTGCCTCTGACCCGTCGGCTGCAGTCGGTCTTCGCGGACCGCATCGAGGCGCTGCCCGCACCGACCCGAGATGAGTTGCTGTTGGCGAGCCTCGATGCTATCGGCGACTTCGATGTCATCCGGCGCGCCGCTGATGACCCCGCGCTGACACAGCTTCTCCCGGCCGAAGAGGCGGGACTCGTGGCGCTGACCGACCATCTCGAATTTCGGCATCCGTTGACGCGGTCAGCGGTCGTCGGCCTTGCTACGGGCGTTCAAGTGCGCGACGCGCACCGGCGGCTGGGCGAGGCCCTGGCGGCGGATCCGGATCGACAGGCGTGGCATCTCGGTGAGGCAACGATCGGACCGGATGAACGCGTTGCTGAACTGGTCGAGCGCGCCGCGCGCCGAGCCGTCGCGCGTGGTGACAGCAAGGCCACCGCGCGACTGCTCAAGGCGGCTGATCTCAGTCCCGACCTGCGGGAGCGGAGTCGCCGCGTGACCGAAGCGGCATATTTGGGGGCGTTCGGATCGACGACAGCCGGTGGGGCCTCCCGGCTTCTTGAGCAGTTGCAGCACCTACCGCCAAGCTCCGACGAAGCGCTGTATGCGGCCGCGGGCGCCGCGTACGTGACGGTGAGCGGCGAGGGGGAGGTTCATGCCGCGTTCCGGATCCTTCGCGACGCCATCGACGCGGTCGAACCGAGCGAAGTCCTCGGATCGCCGGCGCTGCTTGCCGTGCTTGAGATCTCCGCCGGTCTGTGCCAGTTGCTCGGAATCGCCGAGTATGCCGATGAGTTTGGCCGCCTGCTCGACCACCTTGGGCCGGCGGCGCCGGAGAGGTTCGGTCTGTGGGCGGCGGCGGTCCTGGACCCCGCTCACATGGAGCTCGACACGATCGACCGGATCGATGCCGCACTTGCCACGATCGACGATGTCGCCGACGCCGACGTCCTCGGCTTGGCCGGAACGGCGATCTACACCGATCGCCTCGCTCGCGTTCGGAAGGCGCTCGAGCGCCTCGTCGCGTACGTCGGTGACGTGGACCTGCCATATGTACAGGGCGCACGGATCCTGCTGTGGCTCGCCGACTTCTTCTCCGGGAACTGGGATGACGCCGACGCGACGGCGCAAGCCGCGCCGCGATTGGGCGACCTGGGGACCATGTTCTGGGAACCCTACCTTGCCTACCTGATTGGCTGGATGGCCGCGGCGAGGGGCGATGACGCCGGGGTCGCCGGATCTGTCAATATGCTGCTCGCTACCGCCGACGCCCACGATGCTCGACTATGGCGGCTGTATGCGCGCCACGTCCTTACCGTGTCGGCGGCCGGGCGCGGCGACTTCGATGCGGGGTATCGGCATGCCAGCGCGATCAGCGCCCCCGGCGTGCTGGCCGAGCAGACCCCGACCGCGCTGTGGGTATTCTTCGACCTCGTCGAGGCCGCGGTCCGCACCGGTCGCATCGCCGAGGCGCGCCGGCATGTCGCGGCCGCGCGCGCACTGCGCATCGACCGGATCTCGCCGCGGTTGGCGATGTCGGTGACCGCGGCGCAGGCACTAACCATGTCCGATCAGGCGGACGCGAATGGCTTGTTTGTGCGTGCCTTAGGGCCCGAAGACATCCAGCAATGGCCGTTCGACGTTGCGCGGGTGCGGCTTTCGTACAGTGAGTGTCTGCGGTCCGCACGGGCCGACGTCGAGGCGCGTCGCCAGCTCGATCTCGCCCGCGCGACGTTCGAGCGGTTGCGCGCCCATCCATGGGTGTCGCGGGTCGATGCCCAGATACGGAAGCTGACCGACGCTCCCGAATCCGGCGGCGAGACGGCCGGCCTCACGGCCAAAGAATACGAAGTCGCCCAAATGGCAGCCCGCGGGCTCACCAACAAACAGATCGGCGCCGAACTGTTCCTCTCACCACGCACGGTCGGCACATACCTCTATCGCGTCTACCCGAAGCTGGGCATCAGCACCCGGGCCGCGCTGCGCGACGCGCTGAGCGGTGGTCAGCCGACCGAGCACAGCTAGTGTCGCGGCGAAGTGGCTGTGGACGCGAACTATGCTGTGGCGCATCGGCTTGCAGGTATTCAGCGGTTGGCTGCCGCGATGAGGTCTGCGAACCGGCTCGAGCGTGCTCCTGGGCCAGGTTAACCTCGACGAGCGCGAACTTCCCCGCTCGATGAGAAGGCCTCCGATGCTGGCCACCCTGGCCGCCGTGCAGGGTGGACTCGTCCTCACCCAGGTTCACCGCAGCACCAAACCGATGGCCACCGCGATCGACGCCGCCCTCACCCTGATCGAACCCTCAATCGCCGAAACCACGAGTGCCTGACGGGCAACACTCGCCAGTGCCTGCGACCTGGCAGATCAAGATCGGAAGGCAGCAGTTGCTGAGACCAACGGGAAGGCTCCGCAGTCACCGTGGCGGAGGCTCAGTTGGTCACGCACTGGCGTCATCCGATGGAATGCTCTGCCGGCTGCAGTCACGGATGGTTCGGCCGCCGGTGCGGTTGGGCGGTTCGGTGTCGAACACGACACGCGCCCGTTTGCTGCGCCGCCTCATTGGTTCGCCCGCCAGCTGACGTTGGTCACGTACTCGCGCACTGGCCGGTCCGCAGTCGTTGTCGGCGGCTGGTTCAGGCTTGCGTTGGTCTGGTACCAGCGGGGCTCGATCTCCTCCGCCAGCTCACGGTTCACGTTGCGCAGGTTCATTGGTTCGCTGCCTTCACATACAGACCGGCGATGAGTTCGAGCCACTGGCGGGCATCTTGTTGCGCGGGCAGGTGAAGGCGGTGCGGGATCAGGGTGCGCTCTGATCGGTCGACGGCCTCGGCGATGGTTTTGGTGACATACATCAGCCAGTAGGGACGGTCGACCGGTTTGAACGCGCCGCAAATCTCTGCCCGGTCAGCGCCGAAGACGCTGATCCGCTGCGCGCCGTCATTGTCGATGGTGGTGACGACGGCCGGCACCACTGTGGTTGTGCGCATCGCGGGACCTCCCGTCTGTCGCACGCCAATGACAAGTTTAGGGAACGCGAACGTCTAGTAACTTATTCCAACCATGCAGTAGGACGTTCGAGAGGGGTGGGCGACGGCGCCGTGCCGGCGATCAGGCCTGTGGCGGTGGGGTGTTGCCGAGCTCGGCGCCTGACGGTCAAGGTCGCCGTGGCCGCCGGCGCCGCGCGGGGGACCGGCCTGGCAACCAGCGTGGTCATCTCGTTGACGCAGCCGATGAGGGTGCTGTTAGCCCTACGGATCTCAGTCGCCGACGCTACGGTAGTTCAAATCCATCACGCGCGAGCAAAGGAACCACCGATGTCGCGTATCGCCCCCGTGTCCGCGCCTTATTCCGA
>JAFAID010000033.1 GCA_019236925.1 Mycobacterium sp.
CCATCGCGACGACGCGTGACACTGCTCATCTTTGCTTGTCCGACAACGGATTTAGCGAATATGGGGTCCCCTAATAACCCGGTGTTTCCGGCTGATTCTTGGTCATTTCCGATGAAAAAACGATGACTCGCTAGCGGTGACCTCGGCCATGTCCAAGACGATCCGAAGGATGAGCCCCCACACCGCCAGGACCAGGCAGAATTCGTGACCAGGCACGATGATGACGTTTCGGCGTTGTAGCGGTGGTGGTTGAGGAAGCAACTGTCGTCACGGTTGTCGGGCGGAATCTAGCAGTCGTTGCAACACGGGTGGCTAGTTGGCTTGTAGGAGAAGCATATTGAGTCGCTCGGCTGGTGTTTGCCAGTTGAGTGTTTTGCGCGGTCGGGTGTTGAGTTCGGCCGCGACGGCGGCAAGGTCCACGGGGCTATGAATGGATAGGTCGGTGCCTTTGGGGAAGTATTGGCGCAGCAGCCCGTTCGTGTTCTCGTTGGAGCCGCGCTGCCACGGTGAGTGCGGATCGCAGAAGTAGACCGCGATATCGGTGGCGAGGCTGAATTCGCGGTGGCGGGCCATCTCCTTGCCCTGATCCCAGGTCAACGAGCGTCGCAGCTGCGTGGGCAGGGTGCCCAGCGTGGTGATCAGTGCATCGCGGACCGCTGCGGCAGTGCCACCCTCGGGCAGGTGCAGCAGCATCAGGTAGCGGGTCGAGCGTTCCACCAACGTGCCGATCACCGAACCGTGGCTGGCGCCGACGATAAGATCGCCCTCCCAATGGCCGGGTACGGCACGGTCGGCGACCTCGGCGGGACGCTGGCTGATCAGGACCATCCCGGGGATGGTGCCCGTTGGCGACGCGCTCGCGCCGCGGCGTGGCCGGCGCATCGCCCGACCGGTGCGCAGGGCGCGGTGCAGTTCACGACGCAACCCGCCACGTCCTTGCACGTAGATGGCCTGATAGATGGTCTCGGGCACCAGATGTCGCTCCGACCGGTCGGGGAAGCGGCGGCGCAGCTCGTGGCTGATCTGCTCGGGACTCCACCGCCGGTTCAGCAGCTGTTGCACCATTGTGCGCAGTTCGACATCGACGGCCAGCTTGGCCGGTCGTGGTCGCGGACGGCGGCCCAGGGCGCGTCGGTGTGCGGTGAATGGCCGGTAGGAGCCGGTGACGGGGTCGGCGTTGCGGCGCAGTTCCCGGCTGATCGTGGACGGGTCGCGGCCGAGCTTGCGCGCGATCACCCGTGTCGACCAGCCCAGACGATGCAGGTCGGCGATGCGGACGCGTTCATCCTCGGACAAGAACCTCGCCGAGACTGGAGTCGGCGGCGCGGTGATGGGCCGGTAGTAGTACTCGCGGCCCTTGTTGCGGAGACGACGCCCGTGTCGCCAGTGCTGACCGGTCGAACGGTGAATCCCGACCAGCCGACACGCCTCGGAATTGTTCAGCCCCAGTTTCATCAGGCGAAAGTAGAGCTCGCGCTGGGCCGTTAACGGTTTGCCAGGCCCGGGCTTTTGGCGTTGATGCGAATCTGTCACCTGCAACTCCTGAAAGATCAGGTGTTGCAACCACCGCTAGAACCGACACCGTCAAATTTGTCGTCACCAATCCCCACTTTTCCATGGCCGTGTCCTGCTTATGGGGTGCCGACGCGCCGCGCCCGCACCGCTGAGGAGTTCACGACGGCACTGACCGCGGCGTTGGCCGAGCCGGACCCGCACCTCATCGACGGCGGCCATCCCGCCGCTGATACAACCGACGGACCGTATAGGCTACGGCGGTTCATCGACACACGGGGCACCGGCCTATGAGGACCAAGGCGGCTAACGCGATGGCGCTGCTTCGCGTGCGGACTGTTTTCGCATGTGCGCCGGGGTATTTGCGAGTGCGGGCCTGGATGGAGGTCTTCTCATTGGCGGTCGCACGGAAAGATCCCGGAGCGACGCTGCCGGGGTCTGATCGCACCGACCGAGAGCCCGGGTTATCGCGGGGTATCGTGGTGACGTAGCCACCGCACTTGGCGGTGCTCCCTGCCCCCACCGTGTACTCGCTGTCCGGCAAACGCGCTCCAGCCGCCGAAAATAGCTACGGCGAGGCCGACTACTAGGTCGTTCCAGACGTTGGCTGTGATGTCGCTGTTGCCGAGCGCAAACGGGGCGATGACGAGCCAAGCTCCGAGAGCCGCGCAAGCCCAGCCCAGTCCCGCCTCCTTGGCCGGTGCGAACGCGGAGCGGCCCGCCAGGAGCAATAACGCCGCGCCGGCAACGATGTCGTTCCAACGAGCCGACGCGCTGTCCGAGTAGCCGAGGGCGAACGGTGCGATGAGAAGCCAGATCCCTAGGAAGAAGTTGATGGTGCTGGCCGTCTGCACCTGAGTTTTCATGGTCATTGGTGGTAGCCCCCTTGCACATGGTGGCTGAAGGATCCACGAGCAAGCCCACATCGTTGTGCGCTGAGTCGACGGTTCTGGACGTTCTTTTACGAAACGACATGTGAGCCAACGATATCCACCCGAATACGATGGGCAAGCAAAGATACCAGAGCCGCCGGTGATGTCAGTCGCGCCCGCGTTCTTCCCCGCGGTGGCGGCGGGTGGCTGCAGCCTTCTTCGCCGCTTCCTCTGCGATACCTAGGCGTTTTCGCGTAGCCGCGCCTTTGAGTGCAGCTTCCTTGGCCTCTCCGGTACGCATACGCGTTTCCGCGCCCTTTCTCGCGCTCTCTTTGCGGTGCGGTTGTGGACGAATGCCGAGTTGATGCCAATTGGTCTCGGACAGATCCACGCCGTAATACTGTGCAGCTTTTTCGATGTTGGCGAACGCCAGAGCGCGATCGGCGTCAGGCACATCGAGGACTTGGTCGAATCGTGCAACGGCGTTTCGCACATGTTTGGCGTCGGTTAGTGGTTCTTTGCGTTGCGTTGGAAATGCAAACGCCGTGGACGGCAGGTCAGTTCGCTCTGTGAGGCGGCCGTGGCGTTCATACGGTTCCCACGTTGCTTGCATGTTTTCTGATACCTCCGTGAAAGTCGATAGCGGACAAGGTGTGGGCTGGCGTTCCCTGACAACGTGACTTCGCCGTCGTCAGCCCCTGACGCTGACTTCGTGACGAACCCCTTTAGCTGACCATTTAGTTGGACGATTGCCCTTTTGTGAGAGCGGGTTCCATCATCGCCCGGGTGCCGTTAGCCAAGCCAGGGCCAAAGGTCCTAAAGAAGCCCTGGCTCGGCCGGTCGCCTGGGCGAGAGTATCCACCAGCTCGGTCGATGGTGAGCGGATGCGGATCTGCCAGTTGGTAGGTCCGCCCCTCAGATACTGGTTGCCCGCGCTTACCGGCGCATGGGCTGATTCACTTGAGAATCACTGGAATTCGGGGCCGTGTGCCGCGATGAGCTTGTCCAGCCATCGCCGTATCCGGTCGGTGTCGGCAGCTGTCCACCCATCGGGCGCGGCCACCGCGACCCAACCGTCGAGCTGACTGTTCCCGTAGTTGTGGCCGTGCCCGGATGGCGATGCCTGGGCACTGGTGTCATTGACGGCCAGGTCAGCGCTGACCTGCCAGAACGTCACGATCGGATACCAGTGCATCCTGGCGGTGCGGTCGAAACCGGGCGGTTCGGCCAACCAGTCCGGCCTGGCGAACAGAAGATCCGGAGTCCACCACACCACCGGGTCGGAGGGATGCTGCAGGAACATCACGCGGGCGCCGATCCACGGTGGTGCCCCCACCGCGGCGATCTCGGCGGGACTCGCCGCCTGCGCGAACCGCACTGTGCGACCGTTTTCGTAGCGCGGCTGGACTTCTGGTGAGCCGGGATCGCGCCTGACGGTCAGCGCCTTCCACACCGGACTGGCGTTCGGCGGGCCGATCCACAGCACCGACGAGAAGCCCATCTCCACTACATCCGGCAAGGATCCGAACGCGCCCTGCCCAGCCATCGCACCCAAACTCTCGCCGTATAACACCAGCCTGGGTCTGGTGGCTTGGGGCCACTGCAGCCAGCGCTCATGGATCGCGTTGATTGTCCTCCGGCCGGCCTCCAGCGATGTCTGCCGGTCAGCCACGAACGAAATCCAGCTTGGCAGATACGAATACTGCATACCTACCAGCGCGGTGTCGCCGCTGTACATCGCCTCGATCGCGCGGGCGGCCACCGGGTCGACCCAGCCGGTGCCACTGGTCGGCATTATCACCAGCAGCTTGCGCTCGAAGGCACGCGTGCGCTCCAGCTCGGACAACAGCACGACCAGCCGACCCTCCGGGGTCCCGGCGGACTCCAGCCCGGCATAGATGCGGATCGGCTCCTTGACGGGACGGCCGTTGAGTTTCGTCAGCTCGTCGGCGCGGGGCCCAGAAGCCACGAAATTGCGCCCCTGGAAACCCAGGGTGTCCCACGGCGCGAAAGACTGCGGGCTGCCAGACCTTTCGGGCTCGATCGGCTGGACGATACCAGGCCGGGTGGTGTCGCTCTGCTGTTGAAAGACCACCCCGGCACCAGCGATAAAGCCCCGGTAAAGCACGCCGTTGACCAGCGTGACGATCAGCACCGCGACTATGGCGGCACCGATGAACATCGCGACCTGATCGTTTATGTGCCAGCGCCGGATCATGATCTGCGCCAACCACTTGATCGCGTCTTTCACCACACGCGCGACGCCGACCAACACGCCGGCGGTGAGCAGCGCTACGAGCAGTGTCCCGACCAGGTAGCCCGGCCTGCTCGGTCCCTCGATGCCCATTACCGCCGATATGTCTCGCTGCCACACCACGGCGGGAATGAGCATCAGCACGCTGGCACCGATCGACGTCACGACGGTCGCGGCCTTCAACGCGTGGAGCACCTTCGCGCCCGGTGGCCACCAGCTGCGTCCGGCCAGCACGAGCCGGTAGAACGCCTTGCCGATCACGACACCCAAGCCGTAACCGATCGCGGCATCGACGCCGCCGATCAGGCCGGCCAACAACCACCGCCGCGGCATCAATGATGGTGTCAGCGACAGGCCGAAAAACACCGCGCCGATTGCGACGCCGACGACCTCAAACTGCGCTAGGTGCCACGCCCATTCGGTCACGGATTGCCGGCTACCACGCTCCGGTTCGGGCGGGACCTCGGCCTCACCGCCGGCTTCGTCGACCATGCGAGTCATCCAACAACCCCCGGAACCACTCCTTCAGAGGTGTTGCGCAACTCCTCCCGCGACATCCGGAACAGACCTCGGACTTCGACACATCCGGCCCGGCTGCGCAGCCGGAGGCCCGAACTCCTACATCTATGCGGTGTCGGGTCTTGGTTGATCATCGAGCGCCGAAATCGTGGGCCTCGTCGTATTCATAGTCCCCGCCCTCGCCGAGGTTTACCGGCGGCGGGCGACCGACGTGATGTGGCGCGCGAGTTGTATGCAGCGGGGCGGCGAGCGCGTCATGTGCCTCGTCGTACTCATAATCGTGGCACTGCAGGATGCACGGATTCTGGGCACCCAGGTCGCGAGCGGGCCGGTTCTCTTCCATGTCAAACCTCCCTGAATGGATGCTCGACCTGCCGCTGGGTACCCACACATTATCCGCAGTGTCTCACCCTCTGCGCCTGGTCACGCACTTTCGCTTTGTGCGAGATCATCAACAAGCGCGTAAAGAAAGTCGCAGTCGTAACAGACTCCACGCTCGGAGATCTCGCAGAGCATTGGCGTCACCCTTTGTGTCGGCCGAGACCAGGCATTTTCCCGGTGGGCAGCTTGACGCAGCAAAACGAGGCTGCGATTCCCGAGCCCCGACTTGGTGGCCTCGGCGGCGGCACTGTTTGAGCGGGCGGAGCCCTGGGCGCCCGGGTGGGACCGGCTCGGCGAGCAACCGGAGTCCGGCCGATTCCGGATCACGGTGGGCCCTCGCGTGGTCCGCCTCGGCTGGACGAACCCCGTCCGCAACGAGAAGGCATCCGTTAGGTACTAACCGGCTGCACAGCGCAATTAGAGACGTGCGCGGGAGCAGCTGTGCCAGCACCTCCCGCGCACGATCCTTCTACTTGGACTTGCCGCTGTGCGCTGCTACGTGTTCTTTGGCAGCTTCGGCTGCATGGTGCAGAGCATGTACCTCGTGGCCATGCGCTAGATGTGCGTGATGAGCGGCCGCCAGAACTTCCCCGGCCTCGTGAAGCTTGGCGGCTTCGTGGTGGTGCCGGGCTGCGTGCTCATGATGTTCAGCCGCAAGTTTATGGAGTTTTCCCAACGCTGCCATGGTGATCCCTTCTTCGGTTCAGTTTCCCCGGTGGTTCCCGACGAGGAGTCTTAGTTCAACCCAACGTAAGTCGAGTGAGGCAACTTCAGCTTTTGACAGCGCCCTGCAACTCGCGAGCTAGCTCATCAGTTGACGCATCGACCGTGTTCTTGAAGGTCTTGGCCGCGCGGGTGACGGCCTTGTCGAAAGCCTTCTCAAGTGTTGGCTCCCCAATCATGATCAGCGCCGCTTGGTTGCCGCTCAGCTCGGCGGCCGCTTCTTTGAGCTCTTTGCGCGACAGCGGCCCGAACCCGAGTTCTTCGGGGATGACACGTATTCTGGGCCGGTCCATCCGCTTGACGATGTGCGGCTTCCCATTCTCCTTATCGACTACAGCCGCGTCGAAGTTCCCGACAAGTTCATCCTCGCGGAGCCGTTCGATGTCATCGAGGTCGGCCTCCGCAGAGTCGACGCTTTGGTAGACAGCAACGCAGAAGGCAGTGTCCTTGCTCTTGTCCTTATCCATTTGACCTCCTCGCCTAGGGAATAAAGCGCAACATAGCGCCCATCAGTAGGGTACGGCGCTGCGGGTCGCTGTCCCATAGGGCCGAAAGTCCCAGTGTTCATGGGACGTTCGGCTTCCGGATGAACACTTGTCGTGTGTTGGCACGACCAATTACTCGCCCTGTCAACTCACTCGCTCTGCTTGCTTTCGTAACCACGCGCAAGCTGGACGGCGGCCACCAGCTGCCTCGGAGGACAGCGTTCTGGCCCACTGCGAGTTCGACCCTTTCCTCACCCCAACTCTGCTGGGACTTGGCCACCCTATGTCTCAGGGGCGAAAAGGCGTCGACGCGGATGGACCCCCGCTCGCCTGATCGAGGAATGAGTGTCCGTCTGAGGCTGTCGCGCTCAAACTACCGTCACGCGACAGAGCGCTCGTCGTTCGCCTGCCACTCGGACCAGCTCGGCGGCCATCACGAACTGCGAACGCCTTGTCCTGCCCGGCACCGTATCGATGCGCGAAGCCGCTGGCCAGAAGGCATGGTCCAGGGTGCGCAAGAGCACTCAGGGCAGATGCAACCGTTGCACCACCTTTGCCACTGGCGTGTTGTGCGGGAACGCGGGTATAAACACGTCGGCAACCCTTATCCGCACCCAACAAGCGCGGGGCGGTCCCGCGACCGGCATCAGCCATACCTCCAACCGGCAGCATCCGTGGTATCGGCGCGCAACGGCACTGCGTATACCTCATGGCACGGTCAGTCCTGCCGCCAACCTTGCGACCGACTGACCGCTAGGGGCGAGCCCAGAGACGCTGACCACCTGGGCGGCGCGCGATTACACGTGCCTTACTGCTAGAAAGGAGCGCGATCAGGAACGGACCTTCGCCGCACTAACTTGCGCATACGCACGCAGATACATGGCATCGAGCGCCGCCGCGGCGGCCTCGTCGATCACGGCCCCAGCGAACGCGATTGCGTCCTCAGCATACGATTCTGCCCACTGTGCGTCCCTCGCCGCTTCTTTGGCGTCGAGCTTCTTTTTCCTGTTCTTGGCGTCTTTCCTGACTTTCGCGACATGTTCTTGCCAGTTTGCCCGGACTTCCTGCCAGTGTGAGGACGCCTTCTCGTGTTGGGCGCCGGCCTTGGCTTTAATCTGGTCGTTCGCTTCGGTTGCTTTCTCACGCGCGGCGGCTGCGTCCGCCTCAAGCTGGTCGCGGGTACGCGCATTGGCAGCCTTCACCTTGGTGGCCGCGGCTTTTGCCCTCTCGGAGACATCGTCGAACTGCTGGCTCAAATCCCTATCTGCCATCAAAACTCCTTCATCGGATACGAGCGGCACTGCGCCACCGAGCCGATTATCGGTTCGTGGCTGGAAAGCGGTCAATTGTTGGGCACCACACGATCTGTAACGGCGGGTTAGTCGCCGCGACAACGAATCCGGTCCAACGCTGCGCGGGCTTCGGCGCCTAGTGTCCCGCGCCGTTAATTCGTTTTATTAATCGTCCGAGGGACTCGAGGATCTGTTCGGTGGTTTTGGTCCACACAAACGGTTTTGGGTTGTTGTTCCAGGCGGTGATCCAGGCTCGGATGTCTTTTTCCAGGGCGTGCACGCTGCGGTGGTCACCGCGTTCGATGAGTTGGCGGTCAGTTCGGCGAACCAGCGCTCGACCTGGTTGATCCAGCTGGAATAGGTCGGCGTGTAGTGCATGTGGAAGCGGGGTGTTTGTCCAGCCAGGTCTGCACAGTGGGTGATTTGTGGGTGCCGTAGTTGTCGCAGACCAAGTGCACGTCTAGGTCGGCGGGGACCTCGGCGTCGATCTTGGCGAGGAACTTGCGGAACTCCATGGCGCGGTGGCGGCGGTGCAGCGCGGAGATGATGGTGCCGTCGCTGATGTCGAAGGCGGCGAACAGGCTGGTGGTGCCGTGCCGGACGTAGTCGTGGGTGTGTTTCTCGATCCGGCCGAAGCCGTCGACCCGGCGGCGCTCGGCACCCGCTGGGGTCGGCGTCATGTTCAACCTCCAAATCGGCCTGCATCTTGTGTCGGGGAGTGTGCCATGTTCGCGTGACGCTTTCGTCGCGCGGCGACGTGTCGGCCAATCCCGCGGACCAGGAAGGCCAACGCGATCTCGCCGATCCCGTGAACCAGCGTCCCCGCGGTAGTCCTGTCAGCAGTGCCATGACTGGCGCATTCAACGAACCGGTGACCCGATCGCGACCTCGGTCAGGTTTGCAATCGACAGTATCCACCGCCCGTGTTCTCCGTTGGCAACGAGGGCAGCGAGGACACTCCCCAGAAGATAAAAGGACGCTCATCACCGCGCCCATCCCGACGATTGTCGCGTTCACGCCGAGGAATGCCACGACGCGTACGACGACGAATAGCGCCGCCAGCAACCCGCGGGCTGTGCAACCACCTCGAGATGACATCATCACGCCCACCATCACTTCATTGGCCGCTGCCACCAAACAGAAGACACCGGCGAGTATGGCGAGAGTCGCTACGGTGGCATAGGCCAAGCGCGGGATCACGAGTCCGATCACGATCCAGGTCACGCCGGCGATAAATTGAACGGATCGTCTGCGACGGCGACCCCGCCGCGAGAACCGGATCCGCAACAGCCGGTCAAACGACATGAATGGGACATCCACGCCTTAAGCGGCGGGGCGGGGCGGCGGATTGGTGAACAACAGCGACTGCACCAGCCGCCCCGCGGCCGCCATCAGCCGCGCCCCGGGGGGAACTGCCGCCGGCCGGTCGACCCGGATGAACGCGTAGCCCAGCCGCCGCGCCAGGATCCCGTCCGTGGCGACCTGATCGCCGATTACCACCCCTGGCCGGGGAAAACGCTGATATGCCGTGGTTCGCAGCGGCTTGCCCGCCGAGGCGAGGTAGACCACCCGCACGCCCGCGGAGCTGGGCACGACCGACGGGCGACGGAGCGAGTTGGTGGAAAAGCACACGACCTCGACGGTTGGTAACTTCGCGATCTCGCTGAGCACCCG
>JAFAID010000085.1 GCA_019236925.1 Mycobacterium sp.
AGCGCCGGCGATTGGTATGGCAATCCTGTCAACGTGGCCAGCCGGCTCACCAACGTGACACGGCCAGGAACCGTGCTGGTGGCAGAAGCTGCGCGCGAAATCGTCGGGGATGCAGGACATTTCGGGTGGTCATCTGCTTATTCGCAAAAGCTCAAAGGCGTTAGTGGCGACGTGACCTTCTTCCGCATCGACTCCTGAAAGGTGTGTGGCACATTCGTGCTCTTTGCCCTCCACCCGCCGCCGGTGACTGGAGAGCCAAGGCTTTAATTCTTCTTCTTCCTTCCCGGCAGCTAGCCAGCCCGCCGCCGGACATCAACAACCATCCGACGGAAGGGTCACATTCGCGTTGATGACGTTCAAGCCATCGCTTCCGCGGCGGTGCGTGCCGAAAGTGCATCGAGCACTGCATATTCCGCTTCGTAAACGGCGGCCTCTGCAAAGTCGATCGCATCGAGCGCGTAGCCCTCGGCCATCTCGGCGTAGACCTTCATCTCTTTGGCCTCGTGTTTGGCCTTCTGGTTCTTCAAGTTATTGCGCATCTTGGCGACGTGGGCATGCCACTTGTTCGTCACATCCTGCCAATGCTTGGACGCCTTGTCGTGGGAGGCTTCAGCCCGGTCTTTGAGGTGATCAGCGGCTTGTGATGCCTTGTCTCGTGCCCGGGCCGCATCCTCTTCGATCTTCTTGCGGGCCCCCTGCCCTGCGGCGCGTATCTTTTCGTCAGCTTCTTTGGCGGCCGTGGAGATCTTTCCGAACTGCGCGGCCAGGTCGTTGTGTGCCATCAGGGTATCCTCCAGCGTAGGTTGCTTGTCCGTGCTTTTTATCGTCTCGCCGGGCTGCGCGCCGGCGTAGGGTCTTAAGTCCTCGCAACATGCCGTAAAAACGAACTTCCACGCGGCTCCAATCACCTAGATATTCAATGGATCCGACCGTTTGCGGGCACAGCGAAAGCAGAAACGCGCGCTGCTGGCGACGCTGCTGCTGTCGGCCGGTGTGCCGCTACTACTGGGCGGAGACGAGTCCGGCCGCGCTCGGTGGTCATCTGTCGGCGTCCTGCCGATGTCACTGTTGCATAGGCCTACATGAATGACCTTGTGCCCGATACGAGCACTATGATCGGCGCGAACATGGCGAGCGGACCGCGACCAGTAGGTCAGTCGGAAATTTCGTCGTGACGGGCTTGTGTGGCAGCTTGAGCCGGCGCAGGGCGCCAACCTACCGTCGATCCATGGGGCCAAAATTGGGCCAAACTTTCGGGCCAGGTGTGCTAGGCGGTCTGAATCGCGGCCTTTTATCTTTGTCTGACCAGTCTAAACACATCGGCATAAGTCAAGAACCCATTTCACACGCGGAAGGTCGCTGGTTCGATCCCAGCCGGGCCACCCTTAACTGCCTGGCGGGCCGCTTCTCTAGGTGGTCGAGGAAACGCCGAGATGCTTGTCCACCGATTGACCATCGCGGGCCTGCGCGGTTGGCAGTCCGTCGAATGCCTTTAGCGCTCGTTCGGCTGCGCTGCGTGCGCTGGCCGGATTGGCGCCGGTGATCACCCGTCCAGCGGTGATGGAGTAGTCGTCAAAAGGATGCATGGGAGAGCTGTAGTCCGCTCCTGCTTTGGTCACTGCTTCGACGACGGGGGCGACCCCATCGGACTTCAGCTTGTCCCAGACCTTCAACACGATCTCGCCCTCAATCGTGAATCCTGTCACCGTTTTTCCCTCGATGATCGACCTGCCGGTATGGGAGTCGACTACCCCGGGCAGAAGGACTGGTCCATGGCATACCGCTGAGACGATGCCTCCGCGTGCCCAGACATCCGCGGCGACCGCCTGAAGGTCTCGAGCGGTCGGATAGTCATAGAGCGCGGCATGGCCGGCGGAACCGAAGAACAGCCCGTACTCCTCTTTGTTCAAATCCGCTGCTTTCTGCAGCTGCGAATTCAGTTTCACGTTGAACGGGTGCGTCGGGTTCTCATAGACAGCCTTGTCGTCACCGGCCAGAAACTGCTCGGTGAGCGAGAGATCGTCAAGCCCGAAAGTTCCTGTCTCAGTAGCCAGGTCCACTTCGAAGCCGGCTTCTGTCAACACTTCAAACGGATGCAGGGCCTCGGTGAAAAAAAGCCCTGTTTTCGTCCCGTCGGGGTAAATCACGCCGTGGTAGCTGCTGATGGCGATCAGTGCTTTGCGAGGGATGGCCGCGGACATGGTGTGCTCCTTGATTCTGTTGTCGTTAGTCGTAGGCGATGACCGCGCGCCCGACCACGTCACCGCGTCCGAGCGCTTCGAGGTTGTCGTTGATGTCGTCGAGCTTGACCGGGTTGATGTTGTGCTTGATCAGTCCCTCGTCGGCGAGCGACAGCACCTCGGTCAGATCGTTGTAATTTCCCCGGAACGAACCGAAATACGATCTCTCCCCGCTGACGAAGGGGAACAACGGCAGCTCGACGCGCTGGCCGATCAGGCCTACGGAGGTGAGCGCGCCCTCGGCGGCCAGGATCGAAATTCCGAGCGCCAGCGATTCCTCGGCGCCGGCGCAGTCCAAGACCGCATCCACCATGCGGCGGCCGGTCAGATCCTCGAGTTCGTTCTGCACGTCGTCGGCTGTCTTGTTACGGGTATTGACGGTGTAGTGAGCACCGTTTTCCCTTGCCACAGAAAGCTTTTCGTCGCTGCGGGCGAATGCCACCACTGTCGCTCCGCCGCCGAGCAGTCTGGCGTATTGCACGGCGTAGCTGCCGAGACCACCGATGCCATTGACCACAACGATGCGACCGGCGCCCAGTTTTCCGGCCGCGCGCAGCTTCTTCATCCCGCGGTACGGCGTCAGCCCGGCGTCGGTCAGCGGGGCCAGGGTCTCCGGTTTACGGTCCGGCCCGTCGGGCACCGCAATGACATGGCGATGCGGCACCGCCATGTAGTCGGCGAAACCCCCCGGCGGTCCGAAACCGACCAGCTGGCCGCTGCTGCACAGCTGCTCGTTGCCCTCATGACATTGACGGCACACCCCGTCGCCCCAGTTCGGGTCGACCACGATCAGCTCGCCCTCGGATAGGCCAGCAGACCGCGGCACATCGGCACCCACCGCGGCAATCGTGCCCGCTACCTCGTGGCCTGGTGTGATCGGGAACGACACCGGAAGGCCTTCGCGGAAGTAACCGTTCATGAGCTGGAAGTCGCTGCGGCACATGCCAGCTGCTGCCACCTTCACCAGCACCTCGTCGGAAGAGATGTCCGGAATCGGTATCCCTTCCAGCCGCAGGGGCTCGTTGTATCCGTACATCCGTGCCGCGCGCATCTGCATGGTCGCCCCTTAGTTTGACGTAACGAACATCCCGCCCGCCGGTTTCATGATTAACCCAATTCCATCTGCGCGCACCACCAATGCCGCATTCCGCCTCGATTTGCGCCCAGTTCGCGCCTGCTCGCGATCGGGATACAAGATTTCAATCGTTCTTTGCCGAAAAACCACTCAGCACATTTCCCATCCCCCCTGATGACCATACGATGCAGTCATGGCTATCGCGACAACCAGTCCTGTGACTGGTGAGATCCTCAAGAGCTTCGACGAACTCACACCCGAGGAGCTCGAAGATAAACTCGCTCGGGCGGCCGCGGCTGCTGAGTCGTATCGGCTGACGAGCGTCGAGCAACGCGCCGGGTGGCTCGCGAAGGCGGCCGACAACCTGGAGAACGAGGCCGATTCGGTCAGCGAATTGATCACCACCGAGATGGGCAAGACCTATCGGGCCGCGCACGAAGAAGTCGCCAAGTGCGTGCGCGGGCTTCGCTTCTACGCAGCCGAGGGCCCCGGGTTCTTGCGGGCACTGCCCGCAGACGGCGAGCGCGTTGGCGCCAAGCAGACCTACGTGACCTATCAGCCCCTCGGTGTGGTGCTCGCGGTGATGCCGTGGAATCTGCCGCTGTGGCAGGCCATGAGGTTCGCGGCGCCCGCCCTGACGGCCGGGAACGTCGGAATCCTCAAGCATGCGTCCAACGTGCCCCAGACCGCCCTCTACATGGAGCAGCTCTTCCGCGACGCCGGTTTCCCGGACGACGTGTTCCAGACCCTGCTGATCTCCGCCAGGAGAGTTGAGCAGGTACTGCGAGATGACCGGGTGAAGGCCGCGACGCTGACCGGCAGCGAGCCCGCGGGACGGTCGGTGGCCACCATCGCCGGCTCAGAGATCAAGAAGGTGGTTCTCGAACTCGGCGGCTCTGATCCGTTCATCGTCATGCCCTCCACCAATCTGGAGCGGGCCTCCGACGTCGCGGTTAAGGCTCGCACCCTCAACAACGGGCAGTCCTGCATCAACGGCAAGCGGTTCTTCGTCCACGCCGACATCTACGACGCCTTCATCGAGAAGTTCGTCGCGAAGATGGGGGAGTTGGTGGTGGGCGACCCGATGGACGACGCAACTGACATCGGTCCACTGGCAACCGAATCCGGCCGCGATGACGTCGAAGCGTACGTCGACGATGCGGTGGCCAAGGGCGCCAAGGTGCTGGTCGGTGGTAAACGACCAGACCGGCCCGGCTGGTTCTATCCGCCGACCGTCCTGACCGACATCACCCCCGACATGAAGATGTACCACGAGGAAGTCTTCGGGCCGGTGGCGCAAGTGTGGTCGGTGCCCTCTTTGGAGGAGGCCCTGCGGTTGACCAACGGCCACCCGTACGGACTGGGATCGAATCTGTGGAGTGAAGACGAGGCCGACCGGGAACTGTTCGTCCGAGATGTCCAGTCGGGCATGGCCTTTATCAACGGGAATACCACCAGCTATCCGGAGATCCCTTTCGGCGGAGTAAAACTCAGCGGCTACGGGCGCGAACTGTCCGACCTCGGTATGCGCGAGTTCATGAACGCGAAAACCGTCTGGATCGGCGAGGACGCAGGTGTCTAGCACGGCTGCGGTGCTCGGGACGGGCACCATGGGCGCCGCCATGGCGGCCAACATCGCGAAAGCCGGACTGGGACTGCGGGTTTGGAACCGCGAACCCGAGCTCGCCGCGCCCCTGGGTGAACTCGGTGCCGTGATATGTTCCTCGCCGGCCGAGGCAAGCAGCGGCGCCGACGTCATCCTCACCCCGCTCGCCAACGAGAAGGTCGTCGCGGAGGTGATGGATCACGCCAGCGACGGCCTGGATGGCGGCGCGGCGTGGCTGCAGGTCTGCACGGTCTCGCCGGACGGCAGTCGTCGGCTCGCCGACCAAGCGGTCCGGCTCGGCGTCGACTATGTGGACGCCCCGCTGCTCGGCACCAAGGAACCCGCGGTAGCCGGCACACTGACCATCCTTGCGGCTTCTCCTCAGGCCGAGGTGCGCGAACGTGTTCGGCCGGTCCTGGACGCGGTGGGATCGCGAACCGTGTGGCTCGACGCCGTGGGTCAGGCGAGCAGCCTGAAATTGGCTTACAACGCATGGGTGTTGACCACCGTGGAAGGTATCGCGGAATCCCTGACCCTCGCCGACGCCTTGGGCGTTGATCCCAAACTCGTCGCGGAGGTCATCTGCGGCAGCGGACTGAACAGCGAGTACGTGCAGACCAAGGCGCCAAAGATGATCGCCGATGATCTGGACACACCGTCGTTTCCCCTTGTCGCGGCTGCCAAAGACGCGGTTCTGATCACCGATGCGGCACGCGCCGCAGGCCTTCGGCTTGGCATCGCCGAAACCGTGCGGGAGCGACTGCAGTTGGCTGTCGACGAAGGGTTCGGCCGCGCTGACGTGGCGGCCACATACCGCGTCCCGCGCACAGCCTCCACGGCCTGACCGAATCTTGCGGCTTCGTCGTAAAGGAGAAAGGATATTGACGGTGGCTCACGAAAGGCGCGGAGCGGCTGCCCTTTTCGATGCCCTGACGACCAAGGGCACGGCTTTCACCAACGACGAGCGTCGCCGTCTTAGTCTCCGGGGCCTGCTACCGACCGCGGTGAAGACCCTGGAGGAGCAAGCCGAGCATTGCTGGCATGAATTCTGTACTCGACGCGAGGGTCTCGACCAACACATCTATCTGCGGGCGTTGCAAGACCGCAACGAGACCCTGTTCTACCACGTGATGCGCGACCACATTCCCGAGACCCTGCCGATCATCTACACCCCCACGGTGGGTGAGGCCTGCCAGCGTTTCAGCGAAATCTATAGGCGGCCAAGGGGATTGTTCGTTTCTCATACCGACCGCGACTGCCTTGACGAAGTCCTGGCAAACAGGCCCCAAGCCGAGGTAGACGTGATCGTGGTGACCGACGGACAGCGGATCCTCGGTTTGGGCGACCAAGGCATCGGCGGGATGGGCATTCCGATCGGCAAACTGTCGCTGTACACCCTGATCGGCGGAATCGACCCCGCGCGCACGCTGCCGATCGTGCTCGACGTCGGAACTGACAACGTCGAACTCCTCGACGACCCGCAGTACCTCGGCTCGCGCCACCGACGCCTCGACGACGACGAGTACTACGCGTTCATCGACAAATTCGTCACCGCGGTGCACAAGGCACTGCCCAATGTGCTGCTGCAGTGGGAAGACTTCGCCACCGTGCACGCCCTGCCAATCCTTTCCCGCTACCGCGACAAACTCCTGACCTTCAACGACGACATTCAGGGCACCGCAGCGGTCACACTCGGAGCGCTGCACGGCGCCGCCACGGTAGCCGGACGCCCGCCTTCGGAGCAGCAGGTAGTCATGCTCGGTGCCGGCTCGGCCGGCATCGGAGTGCTCGACATGGTCCGCCGGGAGATGATGACCGAGGGATTGTCCGAACAAGCTGCCTCGGAACGAATCTGGGTCGTCGACGTGGTGGGTCTGCTCACCGATGACCGGACGGACCTGTCCGACGCACAGCGGGGATTCGCTCAGCCCGCCGGCCGCGTCGCGAGCTGGGGTCTGTCCGGGCCCGCGCAGCTCGCCGACGTCGTCCACAATGTCGACGTCGGTGTCCTGCTTGGCCTGTCCACCGCTGCCGGTGCCTTCAGCGAAGAGATCGTGCGCGAACTCGCTGGAAAGACCGAGCGGCCGATCATCTTCCCGCTGTCCAACCCAACGAGCCGCGCGGAGGCGCATCCGGCTGATTGGACCGATGGACCGACGGGCGCGCGTTGGTCGCCACCGGCTCACCGTTCGCGCCGATCGAGCGCGATGGCGTGGAACATGTTGTAGCCCAATGCAATAACGTATACATCTTCCCCGCGATGGGGCTTGCCGTGACGGCGGCGCAGGCGACCCGGGTCACCGACGAGATGATGCGCGTAGCCGCAGCAACCCTGGGCGAGGCATCGCCTGCCCTCGCCGACGCGCACCA
The DNA here is from genome assembly GCA_019236925.1 of Mycobacterium sp. GTDB lineage: Bacteria > Actinomycetota > Actinomycetes > Mycobacteriales > Mycobacteriaceae > Mycobacterium. The sequence continues at coordinate 7,292 of JAFAID010000085.1, forward strand.
GCCCCTGCTGCCTGCATGGTCGGATGTACCCGACGTCGCCGTTCGTATTGCCCACGCCGTCGCCGCGCAGGCTGTCGCGGAGGGCGTGGCCCCGAAGCGCAACGACGACGAACTCGCCGATCGGATCGCGCAGGTGCGCTGGACTCCCGTCTATCCGCCAGTACCAGCCTGATCTGCAGCCAGCGCTTCGTCGCGGTCGGACGCTGTCGGCGCCAACCGATCGAGCAGCGACTACTGCATCAGCGGCCCCCGAGCACGTATGGTCGCGAAGAGGGGAGGGCTTGAGGGTGCATCCAGGATGTGGCGGCAACGGATCTGTCCTGACGCGCACTAAGTAACAATCCTCCGTGTTTTCAGAGCGACGAGACGAAGGAGTCCAGTGGCAAAGAGCGGGATCCTGGTCGGCATACCGGCCGCGGCCACTGTGGTTGCGGGTATGGCCGGCTGTTCGAGCAACAAGTCCAATACGAGCTCACCCACAAGCTCATCGGGGCCCGTCGGTAACCAAGTCATTATCGACGGCCAGAATCAGAACGTCACTGGTCAGGTCACCTGCACGCCGGCCAATGGCAACGTGAACATCGGTATCGGTGATCCGTCGAACGGCATCGGCGCGGTGGTTTCCAGTGCTGATCCGCCACTCGTCCAGGCGGTGGGACTGGGCAACCTCACCGGGGTGACGTTGGGCTACTCGGCCGGCGCACCGAATCAGGGCACTGTCCAGGCCACAAAAAGCGGGAACTCCTACACGATCAAGGGCACTGCGACGGGGGTAAACATGTCCAACCAGCAGCCGCTGACCAAGCCGTTCGAGATGGATGTGACGTGCCCTTGATGCCGCGTTGGAACGACACAGCTCGGCGTGGTGGCCACGCTCCCGATTTCGTGCGCAGAAGGGGCTAACAGATATGTACGTGAAGCGCGTGGCAGGTGCGGCGATTGCCGCTGGCGTCGGCATTTCCGCACTGACGGTGGGCGTCGAGCCCGCCAATGCCGCGCCGTTGAAGCCAGCTCCGAATTGGCACGGGCCCTTCGCTGACGCGCCAGGGCCTGGTGGACCGGGCGGACCCGGGGGGCCGGGCGGTCCAGGACCCGGCGGTCCCGGGCCTGGGGGACCGGGCGGACCTGGTGGTCCTGGCCCTGGTCCCGGACCGGGTGGCCCTGGCGGTCCTGGGCCGGGTGGACCTGGTGGTCCCGCACCCGGTGGGCCTGGCGGACATCAGGGACCTGGCGGGCCGGGTGGA
>JAFAID010000221.1 GCA_019236925.1 Mycobacterium sp.
AGCTCGTCCGGCAACTAACGGGCGGCGGCGAGGAAGTGCTCAGGGTTCTCAAGGCAGGCGATTACTTCGGCGAGATCGGCCCGCTGTTCGGCCTGCCTCGCTCCGCAACAGCACGAGCCCGCACCGATGCCGTAGTTGTCGGTTACTCCATCCCGGCTTTCCGGGAACGCATCCCCGCTGCAGACATGCACGACCTCATCGCGGGACGGGAGCTAGGAGTGCCCTGAATAATCGGCGTGGCGGTCGGCCTGTTGGGGGTGGTTGTTGGCGATGATTGCGGTGTGCAGGGTCGATCGGATGATCAGCGGGAATTGTTGGATGCGGAATCGGTTGCGGGTCATCTTCTGAAGGCGGACAGCGTTTTTGCGTTCTTGGCGTCTCACCGACGCGAGCTGTTCCCGGATGAGATGTTCGCCGATCTGTTCCCGAGTGGTCGGGGCCGGCCCAGTGTGCCTGCGGATGTGATGGCCAGTGTGATCACATTGCAGGCCTTGCAGGGCCTGTCCGATAGCGAGACCGTCGATGCGGTCACCTTCGATCTGCGGTGGAAAGCGGCCTGCGGTCTGCCGGTGACCACCGGGGCTTTTCATGCCACGACGTTGACCTACTGGCGGCGCCGCCTGGCGGCCTCAGAGCGGCCTAATCGGATCTTTGAGGCGGTCAAGGCGGTGGTGGCCCAGACCGGGGCGCTGGCGGGTAAGACACGGCGGGCGTTGGACTCCACGGTGCTCGATGACGCGGTGGCCACCCAAGACACGGTGACCCAGCTGATTGGCGCGATCCGGCGGGTACGCGGTGAGGTGCCCGGTGCGGCTGAGCTCGTGGCCACCCACTGCAGCGCCCATGATTACGACGATCCGGGCAAGCCGGCGATCGCCTGGGATGACGCTGACGCTCGGGATCGGCTGGTGGCTGCTTTGGTCAGCGACGCGCACCGGCTGCTGGACCTGCTGGGCAAGCTGCAACCGGGCGTGCGGGCCGCCGACGCGGTGGCGCTGCTCGCGCTGATCGCCGGCCAAGACGTGGAACCCGCCGAGGGCTCCGACGGCACCGACGGACGTTGGCGCATCGCCCAGCGGGTCGCCTCGGACCGGGTGATCTCCATCGTCGACACCGACACCCGCCATGTGCACAAGACGGTGCATCGCCGCCAGGACGGTTTCAAGGCGCATCTGGCCGTCGAGCCCGGCACCGGCATCATCACTGACTGCGCGCTGACCAAGGCCAACGGGGCCGATAACCACGAGGCCGCAGTCGGGCTGCGGCTGCTCGCGGGCGAAGACGATCCGGTGACGGTGCTGGCCGATTCCGCTTATGGCACAGGGGAATTCCGCACGCACCTTGCTGAATATGGCCATATCGACCGGGTCAAGCCCGCGCCGATTCCCAGGGCTGGACCGGACGGGTTCACCATTGATGACTTCACCGTCGACCACGACAACCGCACCGCGACCTGCCCCAACGGGTTGACCCGCCCGATCAGTTACAGCGGACGGGCTACCTTCGGCGCCGCCTGCGCTGGCTGCCCGCTGCGCGCCCGATGCACCCGCAGTCGGCGAGGCAAACAACTCAAGGTCAGCGCTCACGATGCGCGGCAGCGCGCCGCTCGCCAGGCCGCACGGGCCCCAGAGTGGCTGGGGGACTACCGCCAGCACCGGCCCATGATCGAACGAACCATCGCCTGGCTAACCCGCGGCAACCGCAGGCTGCGTTACCGCGGCACCGTCAAGAACGACCACTGGCTTCACCACCGAGCCGCGGCACTGAACCTACGAAGGCTAGTCAACCTCGGACTGGCTTACGAGGGCACTGCCTGGGCACTGAGCTGACCCGAATTGCCCTCAGGCGCTTGCCCCGTGACCCACAGCGGCTCAGACTAGTCATCGACGCGCCGGGCAAGCTCGTCGTCCAACCACGGTTGTGACTCGCGGCAAGACCGCCTTGAGACGCCCGGCGCGTCGCCTCGCCAAACCCGCTCACCTGAACCGGGATAATTCAGGGCATTCCTAGCAGTGGGTTAGGGCGATCGGTGCACCGAGGTGACCGGAATCCTCTCGGACGCAAGCCCGGGACTTCAGCCCAGGGTTAGCCCATGCCGTTGATCGGCGGGTGCGGCCCGGCGGTCAGAGCCGCTATGCATGTCTGCCTTTAACCTACCCGCGTTAACACTAATCGCGGACGAAAACGCAGTAGCTTGCGGTGATGTCGCTGCGCAGATTGGATTAAGATGAGCCGCCGTTCATCGCCCTCCCGGTGTTTTTTTGGGCCGCCAGTTCCGGCATGGCGCCTGGCCGCCGTCGCGCGCCAGGTACAGCGAAGTCGGGCTGCGAGGCCCTATCGCCCGGTCCAAGCAAAGCGCAGCCTTTCAACGCGCACAATAACTACTGTCTGCAGCATCGAGTTGCCAGCGCGACCGACCCACAACAATCCAGAGCCCACGATGACATCTAATCGCCACATGAA
>JAFAID010000383.1 GCA_019236925.1 Mycobacterium sp.
CATGCGCCAACTGGGCGTGGTGGGCGGCTTTCTCAAACCCTCCCTCCACGTGCTGCTTAGCGGCTTCCAAATGCTGCTTGGCGGCTTGTTCGAGATGTTCAGCTGCTTGCTTGTGATGCTCAGCTGCTTGCTTCGACATGTCTTAAAACCCCCTTCAAGGATTTCGATCTTGAGCGAGAGCGGAACAACACGGGATTATCAGCCACCTGGCCGACCTTAAAGTTACAGGACAGTTAACTGGGCCTGCCGCCTGGTGTACATTCCCAGCGCTGACGCCCGAAGCGCCGCTAATGCCGGACGCGAAATATGACACACCTAAGGCGGCCCATTACCCGGTTGGGCTGAGACGCTCAGCTCTGCGCGATGGCCGAACGCGAAGAAGCCGATGGTGGCTACCGTCCATGTGGAGCCGGATAGTCTTTCGCCGCCATAAGTCATATGACGACAAACCTGGCGCGCCGGGAATAACGCCACTACCTGAAAGGTCGGTCGGATGACGCTACCGGCCGACCGCCCTGCGCACGCAGATTGGACCGATAGCCACCGTCGGCGAGGCCGTACCTCATCCAGGCCGCTGCCGACGCCGGAATATGAGTCGTTGATCGCAGGAGATTATGAGTAGCAGGTCGCTAAATGGTTTGCTTACCTGCGCTTTTGGGCCGGGGGGCTCCCGCCATCAGTCGCAGAGTGAGGCTGGCGTGCCTGCTGGATCGGGAGGTTGACGATGGGCCAGGATTTCGAACTGTCGGCCGTGCTGAACGAGTTGCTCTACGGGAACGAGGTCATGGAGTCGGTCGAACAGATACTGGACCGTTTGGTCACGCCGGACTTCACCCAGCGCATCAATGGGCAGGTGCACCGCCGATCGGAGTACGCCGCACACGTGCGCGAAATGCGCCGTCTGGTCGCCGGTGGTGGGGAGATGCGGGTGTTGGAGCAAGTCGTCGCAGGCGAGTCGATCGCTGGTCGGTATCTCTTCCGGATGGTATCCGCGGACGGGCAGGAGATGATCGGCGAATCCCATCTGTTCGCCCGCCTGCGTGACAGCCGGGTCGCGCGCTTCGTCGAGGTCGCGCGGTGGGTCGAGGACGCGGACGACGAGGATCTGCTGCCCGCCGATTGATCACCGCTGCGGCGGCAGTACATCTTCGGCGGGCTCGCCTCGGCGTGGCGTGGGGCGCAACAGCTCGCCAGCGCAAACCGCTAGCTGCTTCAGGACTCGGCCCAGCCGGTATAACGACAGGGCGGCAAGGCAACTCGGTTGTGTTTACACACGCACGGGGCGGCTAATGCACTGGTCCGCGGCCAGTTGGGTAACCCGAAACTGCGGGCGCACAACGGATTGCCGGCCACGGTCATCGTGTCGACCACGCTCCAGGAGCTCGCCGCAGCGGCCGGGCAAGCGGTCACCGGCGGCGGGACGCTATTGCCCATGCGCGACCTAATTCGCATGGGTCGCCACGCCTATCACTACCTGGCGGTGTTCGACGAACACCAAAGCCGCCCCTTGTATTTAGGCCGCTCCTGACGCATCGCCTCGGCAGATCAGCGTGTGGTGCTCTACGCGCGTGCGGGTGACAGTTGTGCACCCTAGCCGAAAACCTGGCCTGAACTGCGTGTTCGCAGGGTTGCCGCGAGCCTGGCGGCAGAGGTTCCCCCGCATTGGTCCCCGACTTGATACTGACCAGGCGCAAGTTAAGCTTCGGAGGGTGGAAACCTTGCGGGCGGCTAGCGAGGAGTTGCACATCGGGGCTAGCGGCTGGCACGCGCTGACCGGTGAGCTGAGCGCCACCGCACCCGCAGTGCCGGGCCTGTCATTTCAGCCCAGCGCGGCAGCGGTTACCGCGATTCACGCCGGGGTAGCCGCAGCGGGCGAAGCTCTGACCGCGCGGACACAGATCACCGCAGTCAAGACCACCGCAGCGGCCACCGCCTACACCGAAAACGAAGCAACCTCAGCTGCACTGCTCGACGCGCTAAGCGAATCACTGTGAGGCACATATAATCACGACCGGATTGCCGACCCTCTCGCAGATACGCGCTTGGGATGTCGATCATTTGATCGAAGCCGCCGACCACTGGACAGCCACCGCTGACCGCTGGGATGACGTTTACGGGCAGGTCTGGCAGCAGTCGCTCAGCATGGACTGGCAAGGTCAGGCACGCGACGCGCTGGTTAAACGGACCACCGCCGACAGGGCGACGGTGACCCCGAAGTCCGATCAGTTGCGTGAGGCGGCGCTGACCGCCCGTAAAGGCGCGGGTGATATCAGCGCGGTCCGGCGCTCGGTGCTCTACAAAGTCGACGACGCTCACCAGGCCGGTTTCGTTGTGGGCGAAGATCTTTCGGTCAGCGACACCCGAACGTCGCGCAACGCGGCCGAGCTGGCACAGCGCCAAGCGCAGGCGCAGACGTTTTCCGCTGACATTCGTAGCCGCGCCGCCCAGCTCATCGCTGCCGATAGTGAAGTCGGCACCAAGCTCACCGCCACCGCTGGCGATGTCGGCAGCCTGACCTTCGACGAGAAACCGATCACTTACAACGGCAAACCGATCCACGTCGGTGCCGATCCCCGAAACGGAACGATTCGGCTCGTCGACTGGAAACAAGCACCAACCCCGACACCCAGCCCCGGGCATACGGGCCAAGATGTCCGCGAGGCGATCAGGAACCTGCCGAAGGGTACTGCCCCGTTCATCGACGAGATCCGCAGCGAGCAAGACCTTCGTAGCCTGTGGAACTGGGCTACCGAAGGTGCGACACAACGTACTGGAAGCAGCTACCCAGGAACCGAGCGTCTGCTACCGGACGGCACCATCATTGGAATGCGCGAGAGCGGCGAGCACGGGCCGACGATGGATATTCGTACGCCTGACAACTCATATACGAAGGTTCACGTCAATACCGATCGAGGCGGTGTGGCAGACATCCCAGTTCGCGCGGCGGGACCGCCGGAAGGAGCTGCTTCAGAACCGCGTGCGCCTGAAGAGGCTGAGCCTGGGCCGCGGGCGCCGGTTGAGTCTCCGCCGGTTGAACGTGCGCCTGTGGAGCCGCCAGCGCCACGCCCCGCGCCAGCCGTGCCAGAACCATTTGTTCCCATGGGGCCGGTCGATCCGAACGCTTTCCCCCACTTTGTTCAGCCGCCCCACAGCCATCACGGCCCACCGATACTTGGCAAAGACGACCTGGCCGACTTGCCCGAATACGAACCATGATGACGAGACCAAGGATTGAGCCAATGAACAGCGCACGCGAAAAAATACGCGCAGAGCTACTCCTCGGTGCTTTACAGGGCGCTTTGCCGCTTACCGCTGTCGATTCATGTGTGACGCAACAAAACCGCTCGGCGTCGGTGACCGAGGTACAGGACGAAACCCTAGCGACGATTCGTTCCCTGGTCGGTGACGGCCTATTCGTGCTAGGCGATCTGTCCCGCGAGACTGGGCGTGTGGTTCTTTGGAGCGGTCCTCTCGATGAGTCGATACAGAAAATCTCGGACGTGTATGTAGCTAAGTATGACGACCCGCCCGCATGGGTTTGGTCCGCTTGGATGGAACTCACCGACAACGGTGAGCGGTTAGCGCGGGCACTTGAAGAAGACGCCAGAGATTCGCTGACGTAGTCGCGCACTAGCCGACCTGTGGATCGAAAGGCTTCAAGCCCAATGTTTGGGCGCGTCAGCTGCCCTACTTAGCCTCTCGTTGCTTGTGCCACAGCTGCAGCTCGTCCAACGGCTCATCGTCGTCATTATTCACCGTGGCGACGGGGCCAACGCCGTTCGCAGTACGCCGATGACGGCTCAGGTCGCCGCGCCAATAGGCCCACGCTTCCCGTCCCAATAGCGTCAGCCGAGACCGTGGACGTGCAACAACCGGTCTTGGAGGGCATCCACGAGCCGGTAGGCCATGCGGACCTGGCCGGAATGCTGGGCGGTCCTTCATGCTGCGGTAGACCCGGTCGGTGTGCCACAGATCAGCCCGGTAACGGTGCCGTCCTTCATGGGCGGCGAGCAGCCGATAGGGCCGCTATGGGGCGTCGTCGTCGCAGAGCAGTTTTTCGGGGTGGTGGAAGTTGTTGACACGGGGTTGCCCGTGGTCGAGATGCGATGGCAGAATCCATTCGGTGGCACAGTCTTTGCGCTTGCGCGTCGTCCAGCCTCGCTCGGCGAGCTTGTGATGCGGTCCGCAGCCCAGCGTCAATTCGTTGATGTCGGTGGTGGGGCATGTGGCGTACGGGGTGACATCGTGGACTTCGGTGAAGTAGCCGGGGACGTCGCAGTTGGGGAAGGAACACCCGCGGTCTTTGGAAAGACCGTGGCTGTACGGCCCCCGGCTGCGACGTGCCGGGGTACTGGACGGAAGTCCACCACGTCGATGACTGGGCCCGCGGCGGCCTGACCGATATCGACAAGTTGACACTTGCCTGCAAACCCGACCATAAACTAGCCGACAAAGGCTGGCGGACAGTCAAACTCGCCAACGGCCAAACCCAATGGATCCCGCCGCCGCACCTCGAACACGGTCAGGCCAGGACCAACGACTGTCACCATCCGGAACGGTTTTCCGACGACGGGCAGGCGGGTTCCTAAACGCTAACGGCGGCCGCTCGGGCGCGGCTAGCGACCCCCGTTGGCCCGGCCCAGGCTTCAGCGGTAGCAGTAGGAATCTGATGAGGCGTCCCCGCCTTGTAAGCGCACTTGGTGCACCCGCAGACCCCGGAAGTCGTCACCATGCGGAAAGAATCCCTCGTCGATCCGCAGCCCGCCGCCGGCATCTGGGTCGGTATCCAGTTTCGCCATCCAGGCGCCCACGCCGTCCGGGTAGAACTGGTCGTCCCACGCCCCGTAGAGCGAGTTCGTCATATACAC